>JAJYHY010000004.1 GCA_021784555.1 bacterium | reverse complement strand
CAGTCCGCTGCCGTACATCAGCTCCGCCATCAGGCGGGAGGCCCCTCCAACTCGCGAAAGAGCCGTTGGCATTCCTGCCGGGTCAGCACGGTCGGCATGCGCCTTCCGCGGCGTGCCGGTTCATACCCGCTCAAGTCGCCGGGGTCCGCGCCCAGGGCCTCGCGGAAGAGGAATACCAGGGCATTGAGCGCCTGCTGCTGCGTGGCCACGCTTACCCGTCCTTTGACCGCCAGCCGCGTGAGGAGCTCCTTCGAGGTACCCGCTAATCGCCACCGTGTAGCCCGCTCGAACCTTTTCAGCCACCCCGGCTTGGTTGAGTTCTTCGCGCCAATTGGCGAAAATGAACTCGGGAACCTTAGGGAAAGGAACCGCCTCGGCCTTAGGATTCGAAGGTTGCATCTTTGTCTTTGTACCAGTTTGTCCCTAAGTGCGCAAGAACAAAGCAGGCCGAGCGGCATGGCCGCACGGCGGGGGACAAAGTCGTGGTGCAGGTTTCCCAACCTGCCGCATCGCAAGTTTCCTAACTTGCGTGCCGGGAAATGCTTCGAGGGCCTGCCGATTGGGAAATCGGCGACACAGCAGGTTAGGAAACCTGCGCTACCGTACTGCTGATCTCCAGCGGCTTACGACGACTTTGTCACTGGCCGTGCGCATGGCCGTCGCGGTCAAGAAGCAACCAATTGATGGATAGTCGGTTATGGCAATTATCTGAATTATGTTGACGGTTGCGGCACTTCCTGCTAACCTCTGGATTGCATGTGGCGAATCTTTGTGTTTTGAACAATGACCTTGTCCCAATCATTCTTTAGGCCGCTCTATTTATGCCCACACACATCCAAAATTTTAAGCGTTGGTATTCAGACATCCTTGATGGCCTCTACGCCAACGGCGATGCCGGCTTTGTCATCTTGATGGTCGCCTTTCCACTTTTGGAGCGTTACTTGCGCGAGAAGAGTGGAGTTCACGAGCAAGATCTCACCGATGCCTTTTACGACGAGCTTCGTCGAGTTTTTCCAGTGCTGCCAGACAACACGGTAGCCCGTCAGTTTTGGCAAGTTTACCGGAATGGATTGTTACACCAAGTGACTTTATCACAGCAAAATCGGCGAGGCGTGCAGATGCCTGACGGCTGGTTGAGCGGCAACGTTGCCTCACTCACCATTGACGCCGCTGGAGATTTTTGGGTTCACCCAGCCGAGTTTGCGAAGACTGTCATTCTGACGATTGATGGCGACTTCACCACATTCGATGGACAGCACAGCGTCAATCACCCGTTTCCAGTCATTCACGCCACAACACACGACACCCATTCAGTGCAGTTGCCACCAGTCCCACCACCAACAGGAGTTCCATGAGTTACGACAAGCGGCCTAACCTTGAGTCGAGTAGGTCTCCGCGCAAGGATCGCACGACATCACCGAGAGCGTGATGCGGAGACTTACTCGACTGTTGGACGAAGCCAATCGGTAAGAGGCTGAACATGAGAGACTTATGGGTGGGACATTCTCTATAGGGAAAAGTAGCCGGATCGGCAGGTTCTGGATCCGCAGCCCAGGGCTCATCTTCACAACGAGCGGGCTAGCCACCGCCCGCCATGGCCAACGCTCCCCAGGTAGTCTGCCATGCGTGTCAAGTGTCGGCTCCGATGCACCACTCCGCGTAGCGGCTTCGTTCAACGCCGCGCTGGAGCCAACGCCGACTGCCCTTTGAGTTTATGGACGGTTTGAGTTATACAACGATTGTCGAGCCAACGGAGCCACTCGCCGGTCGGCGTGGCTCAGCTTTGGATCGTTCGGCGACAACAATGAACATTTCCATCCAAGTTGGACCTGCTAAATGAAGAGCAATCTCGTTCGCTACGTTGACGGCCAGGTCATTGGCAAGGCATTCGTCATCTCTGGCCATCTTTGGCTTGAGCATGTGCTGGTCCGAAGCTTGTTCGCTAAATTGCCGTATCCTGACGCCTTGTTCCGAGAGCGCACTTTGGGTTTTCAGATGCTCGTGGCTCTATGTGAGGCGCTGGGCATCATTGAACCCAAGCTCTCCGAGGCATTGCGCGTCGTGAATACGATGCGCAACAGGTGTGCTCATCATGCGCGCTATGAGCCAACCGGTGCGGAGTTTCAGGCGGTGCGCTCAGCGCTTGAGGAGCCTGGTGAGCCGCTGCCACCGGCTACGCCTGGAGAATGGGGGCAGGAGCTCGAGATCGTCGCTGAGTTGCTTGAACGCCGCGCTCGCTCGGTCGGAGCTACAGACCTTGACGCCATACTCCCGGAGGATGACGGCCCACAGTTCTGAGCTTGGATGTCATGGTCTTTCACATGCTCCATACATGGCCGAATAATACTTCGGCGACGACATAATCAACTAGCCTGGCCACCCCATGTTATCTTTCTATATGAAGGTATTGGCGGCCGCTTGTGGCCTACTCGTCACGCTCGTCCTGCTGCTAGGAAACAGGGCCACCCAGAGGGGCCTGTCTTTGGTAGCACGTGTGCATGATAAGAACCTGGATCAGGAGGCAAGCGGGAGCCCAGTTCAAGTGCGCTTCACTGGTGCCAGCAAGCATCTCAGCAGAGCGGAGATTATTAGCCGCAAGCTACGAGTTGTCGGCATTGTCCTTGTGGTGCTCGCGGCGGCACTCACCGTTTGTGCTCTCTGTATCGAGAGACTAGGACCCAGGATCGCCGAACCAGACGGTCCAGCGAACGGGAGCCAGCCGATTCGCTCAGAGACGAATTCAACGTCATCGGCGGCTGGCTCCCTTCGCTGACCTTTACGTTAGGCGTTGCTAGGCGCTTTTGGCTTTCGCCGGGAAAACTGGTGAAACAACAAACACAGTAAAAAATAAACACAGTGAAAACAAAGAACAATTCCATGAAGATTGTGGAGTTTGCGTTTATCGCGTATCCAGTCACAGACGCCGCCCGTGCCCGCTCCTTTTACGAAAACGTTTTGGGGCTGACATGCACAACTACCAACAAGGAATCATCTTCGTTCGAGTTTGAGGTCGGTCCTCATACGCTTCTCATCGGCTCTTTTCCGATGACGAAACCGACGAGGGACGGCCCTTGTCTTGCGTTAGAGGTGGAGGACTTCGACGGAGCGATTGCCCACCTCAAGAAGCATAATGTAACATTCTTAGGAAAGCCATTCCAAACCCCTGTTTGCCGTGGAGCCTTGCTTCTCGATCCAGATGGAAACAAGATCGGCATCCATAAGCGCAACGCCTAACCTTGAGTCGAGTAGGTCTCCGCGAAATGAGGTTGGAACATCGCCGAGAGCGAGATGCGGAGACTTACTCGACTGTTGGACGAAGCCAAATTCCCAGGCCGGGAACTATAAGGGAAAAGTAGATTTGAGGAGGGCTCCCGATCGGGGGTTCTACCAGCCGTCTCACCCCGCCGCGCAAAGGAGAGCCTGCGGTGGAGCTGCCGCGAGAGCGGTTTGTTTTGGAGTCACAGGCCGGAACTCGTTCCCGTCCGGGTCGCGAGGCTGAGGGCGTGGCACGCCGGCTGAATCAAGGCAGCACAAAGCCCTTCCGCATTCCGGCTCGAAGCGAAGCGGTTGATCCTTTGAGTGAGGTTGAGGCAACAGATGGGTTCTCACGAGGAGACCAGCGCGTTGAGTGTCTCTGGCAGCGTCAGCACACAATGATAGTAAAGGGGGTAGGCAAGAGGCCGCGGGTCCGCCGGGCCACCCGGCGCAGGCGCGGCGGGGCGCCGCCCAGTTCAATGTGAATTTGCTGCCTCGACAAGCCGCAATCGTCGCGCCATCTTTTCCGGATGAGCGAAGCCTTGCAATATCTCACAGACGAGGCCGGCAAGAAGACGGCTGTCGTGCTCCCGCTCCCGGATTATGAAAAGCTGCTGGAAGACCTCGATGATCTCGCAGCGATTGCCGAAAGACGGGATGAGCCGACCATCCCGCACGAGGAGTTCAAAGCAGGGTTGAGACGAGATGGCATCCTTTAGCATCCAGTGGCGCTCGTCCACCAGGAGGGACTTCCGGAGGCTGCCGCCCGACGAGGTTCAGCGCGTTCTGGCCGAGGTCGAGGCCTTGGCCGAAAACCCCTGTCCGAACGGGTCTGAAAAGCTGACAGGCACACAACACACCCACCGCATTCGAGTGGGTGATTACCGGGTGATCTATGAGGTGTTTACCGAGCGCAAAATCATCGAGGTCCAGCGCGTCAGGCACCGCCAGGACGTGTATCGGACTTGACCCCGGACGGCTAACCTTGAACCTTGAGTCGAGCAGGTCTCGGCGCAAGGATCTCACGAGAGCACCGAGAGCGTGATGCGGAGACTTACTCGACTGTTGGACGAAGCCAAATTGCCAGGCCGGGAATTATAACTGACATTTTGGCGATGATTTTGGTGTGAGATTGTCACTTCAAGTGGAGCTTCCACACCCATCCCCGCGTCGTTCTTCCGGCTTTTGAATTGAAGGAATGGACGGTCGGAGGGGCCATGCTTGGGGTGAAATTGCCAATGCCCGGAGTTCGACCGTCCTCCTGGCCGCGACAATAAAATACGCGGCCGCGTAATTAATTGTCGCGTCCAGCGGCGCGTGCAGCCCCGGCCAGAGCGATTGCCAAGGCAAGGCGGTCCTACCCCACCAAGGTGAAAGTCTCCAAACTCCAATGGGCCAATCTGGACCTTCGCAAGCACACCACCTTGCCCAAGTGGAACTACACCATCTTCCCCAGACTAAATCGGAATTAGTTTTTGCATGGATGCTAAGCATCGCCTAAGAATTCGTTATCTCGTTTCGCCGGTCAAGCTTCAGTTCACCCAGTTCACCCGCACTCCATTCTTGGATTCCCTGTGAATTCGCGTCACCTGATAGAGGGTGCGCTCCGTCAGCGGATCCGCTAACTTAACCTGATGACCGAGAACGAGCGTCCCAATCCTGATGCGCTGCTTAGCTGCATTGAGCGCGAGGAAGCCGCCCAAAAGCGGGGCCGGCTCAAGGTCTTTCTTGGGATGTGCCCGGGCGTGGGCAAAACCTACGGAATGCTGGAGGCCGCGCGGAGCGAGATCAAAGCCGGGCGCGACGTGGTCGTCGGCTACGTGGAAACGCACGGACGCAGCGAAACCGACGCCTTGGCGGAAGGTATCCCAGCCGTTGCCCGGCGCGCCATGGCGTACCGCGGCATCGTTCTGACTGAACTGGACCTGGATGCCCTGCTGGCGCGACGGCCTCGCCTCGCCTTGGTGGATGAGCTGGCGCACACCAACGCCCCCGGCTCACGGCATCCCAAACGCTGGCAGGACGTTCAGGAAGTGCTCGACGCGGGCATCGACGTGTTTACGACACTCAACGTCCAGCACGTGGAGAGCCGCGCCGACACCGTGCGCCAAATCACGGGGGCTGAGGTGCGGGAGACCATTCCCGACAGTGTGCTGGATGAGGCGGTGTTGGAGTTGGTCGATCTGCCCCCGCGCGAACTCATCGCGCGGCTGCAAGAGGGCAAGGTGTATGTGCCGGACCGCGCGGCGGCGGCGGTTGGGAGTTTCTTCCGCGAATCCAATCTGAGTGCCCTCCGGGAGCTCGCCCTGCGCCTGGTGGCCGACCACGTGGGCGAGGACACCGTGGACTACCGCCGGGCCGAGCCGGCCGCCGGACCTTGGAAGACGGGAAACCGCCTGTTGGTCGCCGTGGGGCCAAGCCCGCTGTCCGAACCCCTAATCCGGTGGACCCGGCGGATGGCCGACGAGCTGCGCTGCCCCTGGCTGGCCGTTCACGTCGAGGCCTCCCGTCCTCTCTCAGACTCGGCTCAAGGGCAGTTGTCGCGAAATCTGGAGACCGCTCGTGAACTGGGAGCGGAAGTCATCACCACCACCGATGAAGACCTGGCTCGCGGTATCCTGCGTGTGGCCGCTGAGCGGAACGTGACCCAAATCATCCTGGGCAAGCCGGCGGGAACCGGGCTGCTCAACTGGTTCAGCAGCGGTTACCTGGCGCGCCGCCTGATGCAGGAAAGCGGCGACATCGATTTGCACGTTATCAAAGCCGAAAAGTCCCTCTCTCGCCCGGAGAGATGGCGGTGGCGGGCGGGGCGATTGTCGAACCTCAGTCAATATGGAATCGCGGCCGGGGTGATTGCGGCCGCCGGCCTGGTGAACCTCGGCCTGCTGCCTTTAGCCGGCCCTCGGGTGCCGGGCCTGATCTTTCTTCTGGCCGTTGTCCTGCTGGGGCTGTTTGTCCAGCGGGGCCCGGTTTTGCTGGCCGGCGCCCTGAGTGCGCTGGTATGGAACTTTTTCTTTCTGCCGCCGCGTTTCACCTTCATCATTTCGCGCCCCGAAGACGGCATCCTGTTCGTGACATATTTTGTGGTCGCGCTGGTTCTGGGGCAGTTGGTCGCCCGCATCCGGGCGCAAGGCGAGGCCGAACGCCGGCGGGAGGAACGCTCCACCGCCTTGTATGAACTAACACGGGAGCTGGCCGAGGCCGGTTCGAGGGATGAAGTCGTCTGGCAGCTCGTTGGCCAGACCAACCGCGTCTTCCGCGCCCCCGCCGCCGTCAGTCTGAGCATGGATGGGCGGCTGTCACCGCATCCGGACAGCACCTTTGTGATGAACGATAAGGAATTTAGCGTTACTGACTGGGCATTCCGGCATCGCAAATCCGCCGGGCGATTTACGGATAGCATTCCCGGGGCGGACGCATTGCACTTGCCGCTCGCCACGGAGAAGCAAATTTTCGGCGTCCTTGCCGTAGCGTTGCCGGGCCAAACGCTCGGGCTGGCGCAACGTGATTTGCTGGAGACCTTCGCCCGCCAGGCCGCGCTGGTGCTGGACCGTATTGCGCTTCGGACCGCGGCTGAGCAGACGCGGCTGCTGGCCGAATCCGAGCGGCTGAGCCGGGTGCTCTTGAATTCGATCTCACACGAGCTGCGCACACCTTTGGCGGCCAGCACCAGCGCCGCCAGCGCCCTGTCCGACTCCGGTGGGCCGCCGCTGGATGAACGCCGCCGTTGCCTGGTGCGTGAAATCCATGAAGCCAATGGGCGGCTGAACCGGATTGTCGGCAATCTTCTGGACGTCGCCCGGCTTGAATCGGGAAAGGTCGTTCCCCGCCTGGACTGGTACGACGCCCGTGACCTGATTCAAACGACGGTTCGGGACTTGCAGCCGGAACTGGCGGGGCGCCAGGTGGAACTGGAGATTCCGCCGGAGCCGATGCTGGTCCGGTTGGATTTTTCCCTGGCGCAACATGCGCTGTCCAATTTGCTGATGAACGCCGCCACCCATACCCCAAGGGGAACCCCCATTGAGGTGCAGGGGCGCTTCACGGACCACTATTTGGCTATCAGCGTGGCCGACCACGGCCCGGGCATCCCACCGGAACTGCTGACGCGGGTGTTCGAGAAGTTTTTTCGCGTCCCCAATGCCCCCGCCGGCGGCAGCGGCCTCGGTCTCACCATCGCCAAGGGCTTCATCGAGGCGCAGGGCGGGACGATTTCGGTCGCGAACCGCCCGGGCGGGGGAGCGACCTTCTCATTGAGCTTTCCAGCCGAAGAGGTTTCTCCGGCGCCTCGCTTCTCCGAATGAACCCTGTCCAAAAGCTGGCGCCCACCGCGCTGATCATCGACGACGAACCGCAGATCCGCCGCCTCCTCCGCATCACGCTGGAGGGCAACGGCTACCGTGTCGTGGAGGCGGCCACGGGAAACGATGGAATTTTGGAAGCTGCTCAATCGCGCCCCGAAGTCATCCTGCTCGACCTCGGGCTTCCCGATCTGGACGGGCTTGAGGTGCTCAAGCGCCTGCGCGAATGGAGCCGCGTCCCGGTCCTCGTCCTGAGTGTTCGCGACCGCGAGGCCGACAAAATCGCCGCGCTGGACGCGGGCGCGGATGACTACGTAACTAAGCCCTTCAGCACCGGCGAGCTCCTGGCCCGCCTCCGGGCGGCGCTGCGCCATAGCGCCGGCCAACAGGTTGAAAGGGTCTTTCGCAACGGAGGGCTCGAACTCGACCTGGCCGCCCGCAGTGTGCGCAAGGCCAGTCTCGAGGTAAAACTCACCCCCATCGAGTACGCCCTGCTCCGGCTGCTGGTCACCCATGCCGGAAAAGTTCTCACTCACCGCCAGCTTCTGACCCAAGTCTGGGGCCCGAATGCCGCCTCCCAAACTCAATACCTTCGCGTCCATATTGCGCATTTGCGGGACAAAATCGAGCGCGACCCCTCGCGCCCGGAGCTCATCGTAACCGAGCCGGGCATTGGCTACCGATTGTTGGTCCAGGATTGAAGGCAACGGGCGTGTGCCGAACCGGTATTCAAGAGCCAGCAACCAACATCCAACAAAGAACAACCAACATCGAAAGTAACTGCTCAGGTGGCGATAGGAGCGCCTGGCGGGTTGGGGTGTCTTCCGGTGGCGTTGAGGGTTATCACCCCCGTGAAAAGAGTTCACCTCCTTTTTACATTGATGGCCGAGATCACGGTGTGAGAGTCAAGGTCTGAACTGATGGCGAGAAGACAATGATGGAGGAGAGGAGCCCCATCCTTGAGCCCGGTTCAGGTGCGGTGAGAAGGATGTGATCGCGTGCGTTTGCTGGTATTGGAGAGAGAGTATGCGGGAAACCATAGACGAGAACGAAGCCAATCGTTATGTGATGCGCCGTTGTTTGGCTGCGGGCCGGACGTGGGGAAAGTGGGCCTTAACTTGCCACGTCCGGTGGCGGCAATGGACGTGGAGATGGCTGATAAAGCGGGCTGAAATAGGCAAGCGTGCTTTGGACGTCGCCGTAAGCCTGCTGGCGCTGGTGTTGTGCGGTCCCTTGTGCCTGCTGATTGCCCTGGCAGTAAAGCTGGAAGACGGCGGGCCGGTGATTTTCAAGCAGCGGCGCGTTGGCAAGTTCGGTCGGGAGTTCACGATGTATAAATTCCGCTCGATGTGCCTGGACGCCGAGCAGCGTTTCGAATTGGTGAAGCAAGCCAATGAGCACAAGGAGGGCGTGACCTTCAAGATCAAGGATGACCCACGGCTGACCCACGTGGGCAGGTGGTTGCGGAAATTCTCTCTCGATGAGTTGCCGCAAGCGCTCAACGTGCTCCGCGGTGAGATGACCCTGGTCGGCCCGCGCCCGCCACTCCCGAGTGAAGTGGCGCTCTATTCGCTGGGCGATCGTCGCCGCCTGGCCGCGCTGCCGGGGATTACGTGCCTGTGGCAGATTAGCGGCCGGAGCAATATCGACTTTTCCGGCCAGGTGAAGCTGGACGTGCGCTACCTGGAGACGCAGAGCCTTGCGGAGGACCTCAGAATTCTGGCTCGAACGGTGCCGGCCGTGTTGTCGGGAAAGGGGGCGTACTAGATGAAGGCGGTGCTGATTTGTCCTGGCGAGCGGCCCGGGGTAGCGGCCCTGAGCGCGACGGCCCCGTTGTCAAACGTGCCCATCCTCGGTCAGGCCCTGATCATGTATTGGCTCGAACATCTCGCCGCGCGGGGCGTGCGGGAAGTGCGTGTGCTGGCGACGGACCGTCCCGAGGCGGTGCGGAGGCTGGTGGGCGGTGGCGAACGCTGGGGCTTGCGCGTCGAGGTGGTTCCCGAAATCCGGGAACTGACGGTGGAAGAGGCGCGCGCCAAATACGGCGGCAGCGTGGGGGCCGGTCTTCCGTTCTTGCGGGGTAACGGAGGGCGAAATGGCGGAGAGGGGTGCAGGACTGACGCCGACGCCGGGGACGTGGTGTTGCTTGACCACTTCCCCGGCCTGCCCGGCGTGCCGCTCTTCGACTCTTACGCAGGCTGGATTCGCGCGCTCACGTCCGCCATGCCCTTGGGCCGCACGCCGGGGCGCGTTGGATTGCGCCAGATTCAATCTGGCGTCTGGGTGGGACTTCGCACGCGGATTTCGCCGTGTGCCCAGGTGCGGGCGCCGTGCTGGATAGGGGAGAATGTCCAAATCGGCAAGGGATGCACCATAGGGCCGATGGCGGTGGTGGAAGACCGGGCGTGGATCGAGCCGGGGGCGGTGGTCAGCCAGAGCGTGGTAGGCCCCGACACGTACGTGGGCAGCTTTACCGAGATTCGTCATTCCATCGCCTGGGAAGGAAGGCTTATAGACTGGCGGCTCAATTCGCCCATTCCCGTTTTGGGAGATTTTGTCCTTTGCTCCCTGGCTCGGCGCCGGGGCGGCGGGGCGCCGTCCAGCCTGCTAGGGCGCCTGGGGGCGGCAGTGGCCCTGCTGACGAGCTGGCCCCTCTGCCTGCCGTCGATCTTTCGGGCTGCCCGCCGCGATCTCCCGCCTTTCCAATCGCTGGTGGCGGTACGACCGGATGGGAGCGGAGATGCAAATTCTCCGATCCGCTATCATGAGTTGACGGAGGCCGGTCCTTGGCTGCGCCGTTGGCCACAGCTCTGGAATATTGTGCGCGGCGATTTCGCCTGGGTGGGCAACCGCCCGCTCCATCCAGGCCAGGCGGCGCAACTGACCAGCGAGTTCGATAAGCTCTGGCTCCAGGCGCCGATTGGGTTGCTTTCGCTGGCGGATACCCAGGGTTGCGGCGACTCGATTTCCGGGGAAGGACGCGTCCATTCCAGCTTCTATGCGGCTCAGGCCGGCAAAAGCCTGGATCGAGCGATCCTTTTCCGGGCCCTGCGGGGTCTGCTTTCGCCGCGCTTGGGCCAAGCGCCCCGCCGGCAATCGGACGAATTCATGGTTCCAATTGAGGCCAAGCCGTGCAAGACAGGTTAACTATGGGCGCGCCGGGGTCAGTCCTCACTTTTTCCGCGGAAATGGAAGGGGAAGTGGCGGAAAAAGATGCAGGACTGACCCTGGCGCTGAGGCGAAGCGTTGCGAAAGTAGCCAATTATGGAAATTCAGAGACAGAACGGGACCCTGGTGGTCGCCGAGGTAAAGGAATTGAAGGGGGCTGCCGCGCGGCATTTCCGCGAGGAAATTGGCGCGTGGCTGACCCCGGACCTCCAGCGCATAGAGATTGACCTGTCACAAACGGTGGAGGTGGATAGTTGCGGCTTGGCCGCGCTCGTCTCGATGTATGAGAGTGCGAATAAGCGCCGGGCTGTCCCGGTCACCATCCGCCTGGTGCATCCGCAGCCGGTGGTGCAGCAGGTCCTGGAATTGACCCGGCTGCATCACCTGTTTGAAATTGTGCCGCCGGACTGGGAGAGCGCTCCAGATGCGAGCGGGGCGACGTCGGGGGCGCAAGCGTTTGTCAACGAAGCCGCGGGCCAGGCGAAAACCCTCACCGATTTAACCTCATGAGCCGTTCAAAGGTCCTGCCGTTATTTGTGTTCATTGATGCGTGCGGCTGGGAGATTATCCGCGACGACTCGTTTGCCGTCGCGTTCGCTCCGGGGCGGCGGCGGCTTGAGTCGGTCTTTGGCTACAGTTCCGCCTGTGTGCCGTCGATTCTCTCCGGGCGCTGGCCGGCGGAGCACGGCAACTGGTGCTATTTTGTCTATGACCCTGAAGGCTCGCCGTTCCGGTTTCTGCGTCCTTTGCGCCATCTGCCGGCCGCGTTAACCAGCCGGCGCATTTTCCGCCGATGGCTGTCGCGCGTGGTCAAGGCGCGTTTAAAGTTTGAGGGCTATTTTGACCTCTACAACATGCCTTTTCGGTATATCTCGCTGTTCGATTTCTCGGAGAAACGCAGTCCGTTGCAGCCGGGTGGCATGAATCAGGGAACGAACATTTTCGATTTTCTCGGTGGCCGCGGCATCCGCTACCACGTCAGCGACCCCGCTCAAAGCGAGGCGGTGAACAGCGCGAGGCTCGTCTCGGCGATGGAAGAGGGGGGAATCGATTTCGCGTTTCTCTACTGGCCGGAGCTGGATGGCCTGCTCCATCGTGTGGGCAACCAGTCGGGGGAAATTCCGCGCCGGCTGCGCGCCTACGAACGGGCGATCGAGGGGTTGCTGAGGGTCGCCCAGGCGCATTACGAGGAGGTTCGGCTCTACATCTTCGGCGACCACGGCATGGCCAATTGCGATGAACTGCTGGATCTCCAGGCGATCATCGCCCCCCTGCCTTTGAAAATGGGCAAGGACTACGCCGTCGTGTATGACTCGACCATGGCGCGGTTTTGGTTTTTTAACGAGCGGGCTCGCGAGTTGGTTGCTGCCGCTCTTCAACAAGTCCCGCAGGGTCGGATTCTGCCCGGCGAGGAGCTCGAGGAGTTGGGCTGCCTGTTTCCCGACCGCCGTTTCGGGGAGCTAATCTTCTTGGTGAGGGAAGGCGTGCTCATCGTGCCCAGTCACATGGGCGAGCGCCCGATTCGGGCCATGCACGGCTACCATCCGAGCGAGAAGCACAGCTTTGCCGCGCTATTAACAAACCAGCCATCAATCTCGGAAGACATCACCGCCATTCCGGATGTTTATCGGCTGATGGCCCATGACGCGCAACTCGCCTGGGAAGCCAACCGCAGTTCCACCGTCGCCGAGCGCGGCGTCGGGGTGAGTCCTGCACCTTTTTCCGCCACTTCGTCCTCCGTTTACGCGGAAAAAATGAGGACTGACCCCGACACTTGATCCGGATGAAGGAGCCATTGGTCAGCATCATCATTCGTTCGTTCAACGAGGCCTGGGCATTGCGAGAGACCCTCTCCATGCTTCCGGTCCAGGACTATAAGAACTGGGAATTGATCGTCATCGATTCCGGTTCCACGGACGGCTCGGATGCGCTCATCCGCGGCGCGCTCCCGCGTCACTTCATCCAGATCGCCCCGGCCGACTACAATCCGGCCCGGGTGATGAACCTGGGCATGGAACTGGCGCACTCCGATTACGGCATCTTCCTCAATGCGGATGCCACGCCGCTGGATGGCGGGTGGCTCCGTCCGCTGGCCATGGCGTTGCGGCCTATGCGGGTCGCCGCCGTTTTTGGGCGGCAGATTCCTCGTCCCGATTGCCACGCCGTTTATGCGCACGATTATGAACGGTGCTTCGGTCCCAAACGCGAGTCCGTTCGCTGGCCACACTTCTTCAGCATGGCCAGCAGCGGCATTCGAAAGGATATCTGGGCCCGGCGCGGCTTCGACGAACGGTTTCGATACTCAGAGGATGATGAATACACCCGGTGGTGCCGAGCCGAAGGCTACGAGGTCCACTATTGTCCGGAATCGGTGGCGATTCATTCGCATAACTACACGCCGGCCCAGGCCTATCAACGCGCCTTTGGTGAAGCCCGCGCCTTGGCCGCCGTTTGGGACGGCGCGCCTGGCCGGGTCAACTGGGTGCGCACGGTGGCGCTGGGGTGGCTCAATGATCTGCGCCGCGACCTGGCCTTCTGCACCCGCAACGGACGCCTGGGCGAGTTGGGCCACGCGGCTCATATCCGCTGGCAACAGCGCCGGGCCCGACTGGCCGGATTTCGTGCCGGGATGGCGCAGCGCCTTGTTCCGGGACAGGATGATAGCGCGCTGGAGCCCTTGACTGTGAGAACAGGTTGCTAAGAGGCCGGCTTTCATAATGGCTGCATGGGGACGGTGGAGACTAATTGAGAATTGAGAATTACGAATTGAAAATTGAGAACTGATGGCAAAACGGAAGCCATTACGACGCCGGAAGAATTGTCAGGAAGACAAGTGGTCTGAGCGCCGGTTCGCTTGCGAATGCTTAACCCCCAATACTCCATGAACCGGTGGGAGCTGAATCCGGAGGTCGCCAGCGCCGAAGGCCGGCGATTCACCCTCGACGGCAGTTCGGCGCTCGAGGTGGGCCTGGCCAACACGTGCGCTCGTGCCGCCCAAGCAGTACGAGCGGTTATCCCGGAGCGCCAACTCGAGGCCATTGTCCTGGGTGGAGGGTACGGACGAGGGGAGGGCGGGGTTCTAAGGGCAGGAGATGAGGAGGAGCCGTACAATGATCTTGAGTTCTACGTGTTTCTCCGCGGCAATTACCTCTGGCAGCGCTACCGCTACCAGGCCGCCTTGCACGCCCTGGGCGAGAGTCTCTCTCCCGAAGCCGGAGTGACGGTGGAATTCAAGCTCGATTCCATCCGCCGGTTCCAGCGCAGTCCCATCTCGATGTTCAGCTATGACCTGGTTGCCCGGCATCGTGTTGTCTTCGGCGAAGAACCGGTCTTTGGAGGCTGCGGTCATCATCTGGCGGCCGATAAGATACCCATGGCGGAGGCGACGCGCCTGCTCTTCAACCGCTGCTCTGGCCTGTTGCTGGTCAGGGAATTGCTGGAGCGCGCGGCTCTCACAAACCAGGAGGCGGACTTCGCCGTCCGCAATGTGGCCAAGGCGAAGCTGGCGCTGGGCGATGCGCTGCTGACGGTGTTGGGCCTATATCATTGGAGCAGCCGGGAACGGCACCGACGTTTGGCAACGCTCAGGCTGGCATCGGGGTCAGTCCTCACTTTTTCCGCGGCGAGGGAAGGCGAGGTGGCGGAAAAAGGCGCGGGACTGACCTCGATGGCGGAAACGCTGCCCTGGCTGGAGGAGGTCCAGGAGCATCACGCCGCGGGTTTGGAATTCAAGTTGCACCCTTCTGGGTCAGTCCTCAATGTTCGCGCGGCGAGGGAGGAGGGAGTGGCGGAAGAAAGCGCAGGATTGACCCCGGCGCTGTTGCGGACCGAGTTTCTTGCCCTGAGCGGCCTCGCCCTCGAACTCTGGCTCCGGCTCGAAAGCCGTCGTTTGAATCACCGCTTCAGTTCCGCGCGGGAATACGCCTTCGACGGGCGGTGGAAATGCCCGGAGACGATAGGCTGGCGCAATTATCTGTTGACGCTCCGGACTTTTGGCTTGAAGGCGGTCATGGATTCGGGCGCGTGCCGTTATCCGCGCGAGCGCCTCTTTAGCGCCCTGCCCCTGCTGTTGTGGGAGGACAAGCGCCTAACCGAGCCTCAGACCCGGCGCCTCCAGAAATTGCTGCGCACGACCGTGACCGACTGGGGGGCGATGCTCGGCGCCTATCGGCGGGTGTGGGCCGGGTATGGCTGAGAGCCTGTTTTAAAATTGGCCGGGGCTTGCGGCGGCTCTTTTGCCCGTGGCCTTCGTTGGCGCGCTCCTTACAGCCCGCAGGGGGGATGCTCGGAGCGCGCCGCCTCGGCCACGGCCAAAATCCCTCGCCGCAAGCCTTCCCGCGAATTTTAAAACAGGCTCTGAGAAGCGTCGTCTTAGGGTCTGGGGCCCGCCTCGCTAAATGAGCCGTTCACCAGTTCGCGTTCGATCTGCTCCAGCGTTTTGGCCCTGGTTTCAGGGACGCGGAAATAGACAAAGCCGAATCCGGCAAAGCAGATGGCCGAATAGAGCCAGAAGGTGCCCGACATCCCGATAGTCCCGTTGAGCATCGGAAACGCGAAGGTGAGAATGAAACAGGCTATCCAGAGGGCCGAGACGGCCACCGAAATGGCCGCTCCCCGGATGCGGTTGGGGAAGATCTCGGCGATGAGCACCCAGGTGACCGGCGCGAGCGACATGGCGTAACAGCCCAGGGCGGAGAGCGTGAAGACCAGGACGGCCAGGCCCTTCACGTGCGAGGCGTAGGCGATGCCGATCAGCAGGTGGGAAAGGCCGATGCCGGCGCACCCGATGAGCATGAGCTTGCGCCGGCCAAAGCGGTCCACGGCGCCGATAGCCAGCAGGGTGAACAGGAGATTGACCGCGCCGGTAATGACGATGTTGAACATGATGTCGCCCAGGCCGTAGCCGGCCGACTTATAGATCTCTTCAGCGTAGTTGAAGATGGAATTGATGCCGCTCCATTGCTGGAGGACGGCGAGCGCGACGCCGACGAGGAGGATTTTCTTGAGGCTCGGCTGCAACAGGCCACGGAAACGGACCTGGTGAACCTCGTCCGCCGCGATGGTGCTGGCGATGTCGCGCACCGCCTCCTCCGAGTAGGCCGCCCCGCCAATGCGCGCCAGCACCGCTCGCGCACGCGTGGTCATGCCGTTCTTGACGAGCCAGCGCGGACTTTCCGGAACAGACACAGCGCCGATAAGGAAGAGAAGCGACGGCAGGGCCACGGCGGTGAACATCCAGCGCCAGCCAGCAGTGTTGTTCCAGGCCCGGCGGGCGGCCTCGATTGCGGCGGCATCGAGGCCCGGATGGGGCAGCTTGTCGGCTATCCACCAATTGACCACCTGGGCGGCAAGGATGCCGATGACGATGGTGAGCTGGTTCAGGGCAACGAGCCGGCCGCGGAGTTTGGCGGGCGCGACCTCGGCGATGTACATGGGCGACAGATTGGAGGCCATGCCTATGGCCACACCGCCCAGGATGCGCCAGGTGACGAACCAAGAAAAGCCGGGCGCCCAGCCGGTAAGAATCGAGGAGACGCCGAACAGGAGCGCCGCCGCCGCCAAGAGTCTCTTCCGGCCAAAGCGGTCGCTCAAGCCGCCGGTCACCAGCGAACCGAGCAGGCAGCCGAGCAGCGCGCAACTGTTGGCCCACCCGCTCAGCGCCTCGTTTGTCACGGTGGTGCTCATCCCGTTGGCCATGACTGTCCGCGTAATCCCAAAGAACGGCTCGAAAAAAGGCTTGGCCCCGCCAATCACCACCCAGTCGTAGCCGAAGAGCAATCCACCGAGCGCCGCTGCCAAGGAGATTGCCCAGATATAGGCGGTGTTCAGGCCGGCATCGCGTTCGGGGGTGGCCAGGGTGCTAAAGGACGTCTTCATAGGCGGTAATCGTCTAACGATACAGTGTCTCAGGCCGGTTCTTCCGCGTGGAAAGCCGCGGTTTCATTGAGCATTGGGCATTAGCCATTGTGCATTGGGCATTGCCAATGAGCAATGGTAAACCGCGAGCGACCGATGACGCTAGAGCAAACCCACGGCCCGGAACCTGGCGAAGCCCTTGGAGTGCGGCGCCAACCGCCGCTTTCCTTTTCAGGCCAATGAGAATCGCTTGCTTTCTTTTGGCTTGCATTGAGGCCACGTCCATCCATACTCACCCTGCCGATGTGGATTGTTACCAGAGCCCTTGAGTTTCAGAACATGTTGCGGACAGGTGAGACACTCGGTATCAGGGCAACGATCTCACCGCGAAGCGAAGGCGACCTATGACAACGAGGACTGGGGATGCGAAACGAGCAGCGCGCGCCTGTTCCAGCGGGCGGGGGAGCACGGCCATCCTGGCAATTTCTTCCCTGCTGTTCCTAATGAGTCCCATTCGTGCGCTTTATGGGGCACCTCCCCCTGCCGGGACGAGGGACATTGGCGCCTTGGCCCGGGAGCAAATCACCGCCCTGGAAGCCGACAAGATGGCGCGCACCCCTGCCCAGCGCAAGATAGGCTCGCAGTTGATTTACGCCGTCCGCCAGAAGGAGCATCGCCTCTCCGCGCTGGAATTTCCGGCGCTGCGGCCCTCCATCGAGCTTGGACCGGGCGGCAGAGTCTTGGTGGACATCCAGACCAGCGCCGTGAAAAGCGTGGGCCGGTTCATCGAGCGCAACGGGGGCCTGGTCGTCAGCAGCGTGCCGCGGTACGGGGCCGTGCGCGCTTTGATTCCCATTGAGTTGGCGGAGGTTCTCGGTTCGAGAAACGACGTTTTCTCAATCCACCGCGCGGCCAAGGCCACCACCAACACGGAGACGTTCTCCGCCGGGGCAATTGCCCACCGGGTGGACGACGCGCGGCGCGTTTTCCTGGCCGACGGCAGCGGGGTCAAAATCGGGGTGCTCTCCGACAGCGTGGATCACCTCAGCGACCTCCAAAGCCAAGGGCTGCTGCCCGCCGTCACCATCCTGCCGGGACAAGCCGGCAACGGCACCGGTGAAGGCACCGCCATGCTCGAAATCATACATGAGATGGCCCCCGGCGCCAGCCTCTATTTCGCCTCCGCGCTGCAAGGCGAGGCCGCCTTTGCCCAGAACATTCACGATCTGCAGGCCGCCGGTTGCCGCATCCTGGTGGACGACGTCTCCTATTTTGCGGAATCGCCCTTCCAGGATGATATTATTGCCCAGGCCGTCAACGCCGCCTCCGCCGCCGGGGTCCTCTACTTCTCGGCGGCCGGCAACTCGGGCAGCAAGGACCACGGCACCTCCGGCACCTGGGAGGGCGACTTCAAGGACGGCGGCCCCGCGACCTTTAGCAAGGGCGGGCGTCTCAACGACTTCGGCGGTTCCACCTACGACCCGGTTCTGCCATCGACCGGTCTGAGGAGGGTCGATCTCTTCTGGTCCGACCCGGTGGGCGCCTCGACCAATGACTATGATGTCTATGTGCTCAATTCAACCGGAGCCGTGGTTGGCGCCTCCACCGACATCCAGGATGGAAAGGGCGACCCCTATGAGTCCATCGATGCCCTGGACCTGGGAGACCAGATCGTCATCGTGAAGGCCTCCGGCGCCGCCCGGTTCCTGCACCTGGACACCGGGCGAGGCATCCTCGCTTATTCGACCGCCGGCAGCACTCGCGGTCATAACGCCGCCAGCGGGGCGTTGACGGTCGCCGCCATCCGCGTCAGTTCGCCGCCGGCCCCGTTTCTCGCCAGTCCGACGAATCGGGTCGAGGACTTTAGCTCCGACGGCCCGCGGCGCATGTTTTTCAATCCCGACGGC
The DNA here is from genome assembly GCA_021784555.1 of bacterium. Taxonomy (GTDB): domain Bacteria; phylum Verrucomicrobiota; class Verrucomicrobiia; order Limisphaerales; family UBA8199; genus JAJYHY01. Next base: position 44,389 of record JAJYHY010000004.1, on the reverse strand, counting down.
AGCGCCATCACTCCAGACAACTTCTCCTCCACCGGCGGGCGCGCGCTCCAGAAGCCCGATATGACCGCCGCCGATGGCGTGCCAACGGACGTGCCCGGCTTCGGCACCTTTTATGGCACCTCCGCCGCCGCGCCCCATGCCGCTTCGATTGCCGCTCTGTTGTGGTCGTTTAATCCGCTGCTTTCGCCCGGCCAGGTCCTCTCCGCCATGACCAACACCGCTCTGGATATCGAGGGCCCAGGTTTTGATCGAGACAGCGGCGCCGGGATTGTCATGGCCTACCAGGCCCTGGCGGTGACTCCGGGCCTTCACGTCGAGAGCGTCCAATTCCACGACGCCAACGGCAACGGCAGCCTCGACGCCGATGAATGCGCCGACCTGGACATCACGTTGCGGAACCTCGCCGACCCCTCCGCGCCGACGCTGACTGGCCTCAAAGGCGTCCTCAAAAGCGGGACGCCGGGCCTGATCGTGGACCCTGCCCCAAGGACTTTTCCGGACCTGGCCCCTTCGACCACCGGGGCCGGCAGCGCCCCTTTTGTTATCAGCACGACCCCGCTCTTCCTCTGCGGCAATCCGCCGAACCTCACCTTGGAGGTCACCGCCGATGGACAAGCCCCCGTGGTGTTGCCCATACAGATCAATTCCGCCCCGCCTGAGGTCGGCGCACCGTTGTCGTTTAACGCCTTGACGCCGCAGGCCGTACCGGATTTGGGCGAGGTGCGGTCCCTGGTCGCGGTCTCCGGCATCGACTTGCCCCTGGCGCAGGTTAAAGTGCGCGTCTATATTACTCATAGCTCCGATTATGACCTGCGCCTGTCGCTCCTGGGACCGGATGGCACGCGGGTCATCCTAAGCTCCAACCAAGGCGCTCCAGGCGCGAACTACGGCGCGGATTGCGGGCAGAACATGACCGTCTTCTCCGATGACGCCCCTGGCTCCATCGATGCGGGCGCCGCCCCCTTCATCGGCGCCTACCAACCGGAGCAACCGCTCAGCGCCTTCGCCGGCAAGAGCGGCCCCCAGGTTGATGGCACATGGACGCTCGTTGTCGAGGACCAGGTCTCAGGCGATACCGGCACGCTCCAATGCTGGGGGCTGGATTTGTCCCCCATTTCCTGCCTGGATGGAGGCGGCCAGTGCCTCGTCGCGCCGTCGATCACCCAGGACTTGACGAACCAGGTGGTTGAGGCGGGCCGTACCGCCCATCTCACCATTGGCGCTCAGGGAACGGAGCCGATGACCTACCAATGGTTCTATAACCAAACCAACCTCCTACCCGACACCACCGCCAACGGCCCAACCCTCACCCTGGACAGCGTCGCGCCACAGGACGCGGGCGCCTACCAGGTGCTGGTGAGCAACCCTTATGGCGCGGTCAGCAGCCGCACCGCTGCTCTGACGGTCCTTACTTCGCCGCCAGCCATCGTGAGCGACCCCGTGGACTTGGTGGCCACCAACCACGTCATGGCCCAACTGCCCGTTCGTGTCCGCGGCGCGCTGCCGATGTCCTTCCAATGGTATTTCAACCAGACAAACCTGCTCACCTTCCAGACTAACTCCACCCTGGTGTTGACCAACCCGGCCCCGTCGGATGCCGGCGCTTACAACGTGGCCGTCACCAACCCTTACGGCGCCGTGACCAGCGGCGTGGCTCAAGTCACCGTGGTTCTGCCGCCAGAAATCGTTGCCAACCCTTCGGACCTCACCGTTACCAACGGAAACCCCGCTCAGTTTGAAGTCCAGGCTGAAGGCACCGCGCCGCTCTCCTACCAGTGGTTTTTCGACGGCACGAACCTTGTGGCGAACGGCACCAACTCGGTGCTGCCGCTCCAAAACGTCGCTCGCTCCCAGGCTGGCGCCTACGACGTGGTGGTGAGCAATCCTTACGGCCAGGCGCGCAGCGGCCCCGCCAACCTCACCGTCGTTACCCTCCCGACGGTCATCTGCCCGACCAACCGCATCGTCCCCCTGGGAAGCGCCTGGACGTTCGACGAGCCACAGGTCGAGGGACCCAATACCACGCTCACTGTCCGGAGCACTATCACCAACAGCGACTGCGGCGGCGGTTTTAGCGCGACACGAACCTGGGAGATTACCGGGGAAGCGGGTTTTCAGGAGATGTGCAGCCAGATCGTTGACGTTATTACACAATATCCGACCATCCAATGCGCCGGCGAAAAAACCGTTACCAACGGAACGAGTTGGGCCTTCGATACGCCGGCGGTTGCGGAAGCGGGTGTCTCCAAGAGCCTCATTTACGACGGCCTTGTCACAGAGTTGTACCAGGCCGTGGATGCCTCCAGGGGCGAGGTTGGCAGCGAGATAACGCTCACCGGCACCAATCGGTTTCTGAGCGCCTTTTCCTTTGAATATTTTGGGGGCAGCGGCCCCGGCCAGGAAGCTTTCGCGGGCGAGGTCGATGCGGAAGTCCGCTTTTATGCCAACGACGGTCCTGCCGTCGGTCCGGGGAGGCGCGCGCCCGGAACGGTGCTTTTTGACAGCGGCCCGGTTGCAATTCAAGCCTCGACACTTACGTCGCTTGAACTCACTGACTTCAACGGCAACGTTCCAGTGCCGCTCACCGGCCCGTTGCCCAATTCATTTACCTGGACGGTGGAGTTCGTTGGGCTGGGCCTGGGCGAGTCGGCGGGACTCAACCTGGCCCCGATGATCATCGGCCAAAGCGCCGCGGGGTACTGGACGCGGCAGAGCGGGGGATGGACCCTAAACACCAACGCCGCGGCAGGCAACGCCTTCGCCGCCCGCGTCGAGGCCGGCAGTCGCAACCTGATTCTCAGCGTCGTCGGAACGATGACTAACGCCACCTGCGGGGCCGGGTTCACCGCCACCCGAACCTGGCAAGGGACGGACGATTGCGGTCACAGCGCGAGCTGCAGCCAAACGGTCAATGTCGTGGACGCCGGGCCGCCGGCCATCACCAGCCAGCCTCAGGACCAGGCTATCCTGGCCGGCCAGGACGCGCGCTTTCACGTCTCCGTCTCCAGTTGCCCCCCTCTGACCTATCAGTGGTATTCCAATGGCCAAATCCCCATCCCGCTGGCAACCAATGCGACCCTCATCATCGCCCAGGCGTCTCCCACCAACGCCGGAACCTACGAAGTGGATGTGACCAATCCGTATGGAACCACCCGCGGCAGCCCGGCACAGCTCACCGTCTCCTCCCCACCGGCAATCACCCAGGACCCCTCGAGCATCACCGTTACCAATGGCTATCCGGCCCAATTTGGCGTCCTGGCCCAAGGCACCGGCCGGCTCTTTTACCAGTGGTATTTCAACGAGACCACCGCTCTCCAAGGCCAAACCAACGCCAGCCTTCTTCTCCCGGCGGCGACGACGCAGGATGCCGGCGTCTATTCCGTGCTCGTAACCAACGCCTTCGGCTCCGTCCAAAGCGCCCTGGCCGAGCTCTCGGTCGTCGTTCCGCCTTCCATCCTCAACGGTCCCTCCGACCTCCTCGTCACCAACGGGGACACGGCGCAATTTACAGTCCAGGGAGCGGGCACCGGACCGCTCTCCTATCAGTGGTATTTCCAGGGGACTCAATTGCTGGCCCAGGCCACCGGCGCAACCCTCACGCTGCCTCACGTAAGCGTGGTTCAGGCCGGCCAATACGGCGCCCTTGTGTCAAGCCCGTATGGAAGCGCCCAAAGCGGGCCCGGCAACTTGACCGTGCTGGGTCCGCCGGTTGTGGTCACCAACCCTCTCAGCCAGACGGTCACCAACGGAGCAACGGTCCATTTCACCGTGAGCGCCGTCGGCCCCGGCACGCTCTCCTACCAGTGGCTCTTTCAAGGCGTTCCGCTCCAACTGGGCGCCACCTCCCCGACTCTCACCCTTGACAAAGCCGGTTCCGGCCAGGCCGGCCCCTACTCGGTTGAGGTCAGCAATGAGTATGGAACCAACCGAAGCGCTGACGCCACGCTTTCCGTCGTTGCACCGGTCCGCATTGTTACCCAGCCGGCCGACGCGGTCGCCACAAACGGTGATTCGGTCGAGCTCTTCGTCGTGGCGCAGGGCACGGATCCGCTCTCCTACCAGTGGTACTTCAACGGCACCAACCTCCTGATTTCCCAGACCAACTCGACGCTCGCCCTGGCCGAGGTCGGCGCCAAAGACGAGGGCGACTACAGCGTTTTGGTCAGGGACATCGACAGCAGCATCCGGAGCGTCCCGGCCCATCTGACTGTCTTGATTCCGGCGGCAATCGTAACCAGTCCGGCCAACCAAACCGCCACCAACGGCGTGACCGTCCGCCTGAAGGTCGTCGCCCAAGGCACCGAACCGCTCTCTTACCAATGGTATTCCGGCCAAACCAACGCGATTCCCTTCGCGACCAACTCCACCTTGGTGCTCAAGAGTGTCTCCCTGGCCGACGCCGGTTTCTATGACGTCGTCGTGACCAACGCCTATGGCAGCGATAGAAGTGCCGCCGCCCTGCTTACGGTTATCGCGGCTCCGGAAGTCCTGGCGGGGCCCGATGACGTAACCGTTACAAACGGCGGCACCGCTCAGTTCTCCGTCAGCGCGGTGGGCACCGACCCGCTTTCCTATCAGTGGTACTTTAACACTACCCAAATGCTGGCGGGCGCGACCGCCGCACAATTGACTTTGCCGAGCGTCAACCTCCAGGACCAGGGCAGCTATGCCGTGCAGGTCACCAACCTCTATGGAAGCACGGTCAGCCCTCCCGCGCAGTTGACCGTCCACACCGCGCCTCTGGCCATCCTCGCCAACCCAGCCGACGTGGTCATCACCAACGGCGGCGCCGTTCAGTTCAGCGTTTCCGCCCAAGGCGAGGGCGACCTCTCTTATCAGTGGTACTTCAACCTGACGAACAGTCTGCCATCCGCAACCGACTCAATCCTCAGCCTGCCCAACGTCACCTCCGCCCAAGCCGGCCTTTACAGCGCCGCCATCACCGACGCCGCCCGAACGGTCAACACCACCCCCGCCCTGCTCACGATCGTAACCCTGCCTCAGGCGCAGCGGACGGTGGCAACGGGAACGCCTTGGTCCTTTGATGCGCCTGCCGTCGCGCCAGCCGGCACATTGAGCGTCAGCGTCCTGAACACGACGACCAATACCGGCTGCGCGCTCAGCCTGGTCGCCACCCGCACCTGGCTCATCACCGGGGCCAATGACTATCAATTGACGCCCACCCAGACCGTCGAAATCGTTGCGCAGTCCCCGTCAATCCAATGTGTGGCGGACAAGACGGTGACCTACGGAACCAACTGGAGTTTTGACTCCCCGAACCCAACCGAGTCAGGCGCGGTGTCGAGCGTGAGCTACGATGGCCTCGTCACGGCAATTTACCAGGCCTATAATTCAGCCGATAGCGAATCCGGTGATCAATTGACGTTCCCCGGCGGCTCGCTCTATGCCACGCGCTTTTCGTTGGAATACTGGGGCGGCAACGAAGTGCAGAGCGGATTCCTGGGTGACGCGCATGCCGAGGTGCGCTTTTACCGGAATGACGGCCCCTCCGCGGGAGGCGGTCGCCTCGCCCCCGGGACTCTCATCTACGATAGCGGGCCTTTGCCCGCCCAGTCCACGTCGCTTGGCTATATTACCTTGAGCGACTTCCGCCACGGCGCAATCGTCCCGCTCAACCAACCGCTGCCTCAGTCCCTCACCTGGACGGTGCAGTTCACGGGGCTGGGTCTCGGTGACGAGGCTGGGCTGAACCTGGCGCCGTACACGGTGGGCCAGGTCCAACCAGGCTATTGGACGCGTTCCGGACTGGATTGGGTATTGCAAACCGGCTCGTCCTCCGGCTATGCCTTCGCCTCCCGGTTCGAGACGGCAACTAACGGAGCTATCCTGAGCGTCATGGACACCGTCACAAATGCTACCTGCGGACGCGGCTTCACCGCCACGCGAACCTGGCAGGCGACCGATGCCTGCGGGCGCCGCGCCACCTGCAGCCAGATGGTCACGGTGGTGGACAACGCCGGCCCGAGCATTACGGCTCAGCCTCAAGACCTCGTCGCCAACGCCGGCAATCCCGCCAGTTTCAAGGTGGCCGTCTCCGGCTGCGGACCGTTGTCCTACCAGTGGTATTTCAATGCCACCAATCCCGTGCCCGAAGGAACGAATGCCACGCTGGTCCTGCCATCCGCCGGCGCGGACCAGGAAGGCAGCTATTCCGTCGTCGTCAGCAATCCCTACGGCGAGGTCCAGAGCGATTCAGCTCAACTGGTGGTCGTTCAGGCCGCCGTCATAACAAGCGGGCCGGCGGACCAAACGGTTCTCAACGGCGCCGATGTCCAGTTTAGCATTGAGGCCGCCGGAACTCCGCCGCTCTCATACCAGTGGTATTTCGACGAGACCAATGCCCTGGAGGGGCAGACTAGTACGGCACTGCATTTGACGGCCGTAACCCCCGCGGATTCCGGAACGTATTCCGTTATCGTGAGCAACGCGTATGGCACGGCGCAGGGCACGGCCCGCCTGATTGTGGCCGTGCCGCCGACGATCCTCTCCGGCCCGGCCGACCAGGTCGCCACCAACGGCGACACGGCGCAATTCACCGTCGTCGCCGACGGGACAGCCCCTCTCTCCTACCAATGGTATTTTCAGAACAACCAGTTGCTGCCGGGAAAAACGGAGGCGACTCTCGAACTCCAGCACGTCACCTCAGCCCAAGCCGGCGCCTACTCGGTTGTGGTCAGCAACTTCGCCGCCTCTGTCCGGAGTGCATCGGCGACACTGACCGTGGTGGCCCCGCCCTCAATTGTGAGCGGTCCCGCCGACGTGGAAGCGACCAATGGCGACGCCGTGCAATTCACGGTCACCGCGCTGGGCGCCGAACCGCTCTCCTACCGATGGTATTTCAATCGGACAAACAGCCTCGTCCAGGGGACCAACGCAACTCTCACGCTGAGTCCGGTTCGCCCCCACGACCAGGGCAGTTATGAGGTCCTCGTAACCAACCTCTACGGGCAGGCACTCAGCGCCCCGGCCAGGCTCACGGTGCTCTCACCGCCTTCCATCCTGGTCCAGCCGCAAAGCCAGAACGTAGCCGCTGGACAAAGCGCCACCTTGACCGTCATCGCCAGTGGCAGTCCGCCACCAGGCTACCAGTGGTTTTTCAACCAAACCAATGCCCTCCCAGCCGCAACCAACTCCGTGCTGTCCTTTCCTAGCCTGACCTCCGACCAATTAGGAGCCTATTCGGTCTTGGTCAGCAACCGCGTTGGGAGCGTCATGAGCCAGACCGCCGTCCTTGCCATCGCCCTGCCGGTGGCCATCTTGACCCAGCCGCAGGATGTCTCCGTCGCCGAAGGCGGAACCGCACGGTTCAGCGTGAGTGCCAGCAGCCAGGCGCCGCTGACCTATCAATGGTTCTTCGACGGCACAAACGCCGTCCAAGGCGCTACGCAACCAGCTCTCATGCTGGCCAACGTCAGGCGCACGCAGGCCGGGGCCTACTCCGTTTTGGTAACGAACTCACTCGGCTCAGCCTTGAGCCGCGCCGCTGCCCTGCGCGTAGTCTTCCCCCCAACGAGCTTCTTCATCACCCGTTCGGGCGATACCGTCAATGTGACCTTTTCCACTTATCCGGGCTTGCTCTACACCGTCCAGTACACCGAAAGCCTCACCCAGCCATGGTCTGATTTGCAAAAGGGCGTCCAGCTCCCCGGCACGGGCTCATCCATCACCATCCAGGACCCCCGGGCCGGAGCGACGGTGCGCTTCTACCGTATCCTGGTCGAATGAAAGCGTGGCTGCTAGACGATTTTACCGGCACGGATGCACTCCGTCTGGCCGATGTGCCCGACCCGGTCCTGCAACCGGGAGAGGCCCTTCTGGAGGTCCGTTACGCCGCCCTCAATCCCGCTGACCGCTACTTGGCCGAGCGCCAATATCCGGCCAAGCCGCCTCTCCCTCACATCCTCGGCCGGGATGCGCTTGGAACGGTCCTCTCTGTCAAGGGCGGCGCGGGCTTGCGGGTGGGCGATAAGCGCCTGCTCCTTCGCGGCGCGGTCGGGGTGACTCGTCCCGGCAGCTTCGCCCAACGGGTCGCCGCCCCCGTAGAGAACCTGGCAGCGGTTCCTGAGGCCTGGAGCGATGCTGAAGCCGCCGGGGCGAGCCTTGTGTATCTGACGGCTTACCAGGCCCTGACAATGTGGGGGCCGCTACCGTCCGGGGCGGTGGTCCTGGTTAGCGGCGCGTCGGGCGGTGTTGGCATTGCCGCGCTCCAGCTCGCCACCGCCATGGATTATGTCGTTGTCGGGCTTTCTCGCAGCCGGGAAAAGGCGCGCTGCCTGGAAAGCCTCGGCGCCGCCGCCGTCTTTGATCCGCACGACCCGGAATGGCGCCTCCAACTCAAGAACAAACTGGCCCCGCGCCGCGTCGATTTGGCCATCGACAACGTTGGCGGTTCCCTCTTGCCCGAGGTGATCGACACCGTCAGTGACCTCGGCAAAGTCAGCCTGGTCGGCCGCCTTGCCGGTCCCGTCCCCAACTTCAACACAGGCGCCTTGTTCTTCCGCCGGCTTCGCATGGGAGGAGTAGCGGTTGGAGCGTACACGAACGAAGAGAGCCGCGCCGCTTGGGAGCAGGTCGTTCTGCTCCTGGCGCGGACGGGCGCGCGGCCCCAGGTCGATTCCATCTTTGCCTTTTCACAACTGCCTCAGGCCTTTCGCCGCCTGGCCCAAGGGCCGTTTGGCAAGGTGCTCTTGCGAGTGTCGGAACAATAACCTCGGCGTGCAACGAACCAGCAGTACTCATTTGGTCCACGGCCAGTTTATCGCCCACTTTATCGCAAACTGTATCCTCGGTTCTTTGTTGGGAAGAAAGGAACAAAATGCCCGATAAAGCGTGGGATAAAGTGACCGAGAAAATGCCCGCGTCTTCTCCATTGGAAATGACCAGAGGGGCTGAGAGTCGGCCCGCCTGGTGGAAGGTCCTGGCGTTCGCATTGGTAGTCTGTGCTTTGCTGGCGATTGTATATCTCTCGCCCTTGCGCGCCTATTTGGGCCGCTTGAGGGAGGTCAGCGACCACATTCGCGCTTTGGGCTGGCTGGGGCCTCTGGCCGCTGTTTTGGGGGTTGGCGTGTTGGTCGCGCTGGGGTTCCCGCGGCTGGTCTTGTGTGTCATTGCGGGAATGGCCTTCGGTTTTTGGAGGGGCCTGCTCTGGACCCAGTTGGGAACCCTGCTGGGCAACTACGCGGTCTTTCTGGCAATTCACTGGGTCCGACCGGACTGGGCCAGACGGCGGCTATCCGCGCGCGAAGGATTGCGGACGCTTCTCCGGCAAGAAAGCGTCGCCAGTGTCATTCTGGCCCGCCAACTGCCGCTGCCCGGCGTGTTGCTCAACGCGGCCTGCGCCCTGTTCTGTGTGCGGCATCGGGATTTCCTGATCGGCACGTTCCTGGGCCAGTTGCCCGAAGCGGTTCCCTGCACGCTCATTGGCGCGGGAGCACTGAAGGAGTCGTATGGCAAAAGCACGGCCCTCATCGGGCTGGCGGTGGCGGTCGCCGTGGCGCTCTGGATTGGACTGCGCTGGTTTCTTCGCCAAAGAACCGCCAGGCGCAATTTCCGATTTTAGATTTGCGATTTGCGATTGAGAATCGGACGGGTCGAACGCGTCTGGCTCGTCCGACCGGTCGGACTACGGCACCGCCGGCCCTTTCCAAACCGCGCTGCCGAAGGTCGTTACGTACATGCGGTCCTCGGCCTTGGGCGGGAAGCAGACGTGGGAGATGGACGCGAACGGGACCCCCTTGATGCGCGCCCAGGTCTTGCCCGCGTCGCCGCTGTACCAGAGACCGTGCGCCGTCGTGGAGAGGTAAACCCGGTCCGGATGCCCCGGGGCGAGCTTGACGAACATCGCCTGCACGTAACCCGGTCCGCCGGCCCCGGCAAAATCCGAGTCCTTGAGAAGACGCGTCCAGGTGGCGCCGCCGTCGGTCGTCTTATAGAGACCGCCTTCGTCCGAGTGGGGAATGGTGCCGGCGGTGAGGTAGATCACCTTGGGGTTGCGCGGGTCGAGCGCGAACCCACACGGCCAATGGAGATTAAGGCCCTTGGTCACCTCGGCCCAACTATCCCCGCCGTCATCGGAGCGCCAGAGGCCGCCCGGAACAGGGAAGGAAAGATCGTGGCGGTTGGCCGTTATGCTGCAGAAGAGGTCTCCGGTCTCCTTCTGCACCTTGACCATGAAGACGTGATTGTTGCCCGGGTGACCGAGGCCGTTGGATTTGCGGACCCAGGTCTGCCCGCCGTCGGTGCTCTTGTAGACGCCATCGCCGTACATCGTCACGTACATCGTCGGGTGGTCGGGTGTGCTCTTTGGGTCGAGCACCAGCGAGGTGCAGGGGTTCTCCGGCAGACCCGCGCCCAGACGCCGCCAGGTCTCGCCATTATCGTCGGAAACAACGACTCCGCCCGTGTGGCGGAAGCTGCCCAGCGGCCCCCAATGCGGGATATCGTGCTGGTTGGAGGCGGCGGCATACATGCGGCCCTTGACAAACGGGCTGAAGACGACCTGGTAAAAAGTGTTTCCCCAGGGGCTGCCATCCGCCGAAGGTATCCAGGACTTGCCGCCGTCCGGGCTGCGGACGAAGGCGATGTCGGTGAAGGCGATGTATTGAAGATGAGGCACCCAGGGATTCCAGAGGTACTCCCAGGCGCTGGTTACCTCCAGCCCAATGGACTGGTAGGCGTAACGGCCATGGAGTTTGATGACCTTGTCAATGGCGGGTTCCCAGTGTCGTCCGCCGTCGCGGGAAACATAAAAGTCACCCTGGGTGGCGGCCATGACGAATGAGGGGTCGGTGGGGCTGACGCCCAGTGCTTTGGGTGTGATGTAGTAGCCCCAGTGGAGGGCGGTCTGCAGCCACGAGCGCGTTACGTTGGCCTGCGCGCCGGTCATAAAGAAGCACTTCTCCCAGGTGGCGCCGCCATCGGTGGTCTTATAAACATCATGACGATTGCACGCATAGGCAACCCGCGCCTGGCCGGACGGCATCACGACTTGCGAAAGGCCGGCATCCGGGAGGACGAGCTTCCAGGTCTCGCCGAGGTTTTCGGAACGGATCAAGCCAATGCGGGGAATCACCGCGAAGACAACGATCTTGGCCTTGGTGCTGGCGCCTGCCACCGCCGTCACCCCGTGGTCGGCCACGAGGCCAATATCGAGCGCCTCCCACGTCGCGCCGCCGTCACGGGTGCGCAGAAGGCCGTGGCTCGTGCCCGCGAAGGCGCTCCCGCCGGAGAGCGCGACGACGGCATTGCAGGGGCCATCCACGCCATCGCATGGTGTCCAACTCCCCCCGCCGTCCCTGCTGCGGTAGAGACCGTCCACAGTGCCCACGTAGAATGGATTGCGGGCGTCCGGTGGCAGGGCCAACACGTTAACCTGCCGGTCGTGCCAAGGCTCGTTGCTGGTTATTGCCCTCCAAGTCACGCCCGTGTCGGTGGACTTCTTGACCACCGACCCGCTGGCGGCGTAAATGACGTTCTTCTTGACTGAATCGAAAAGCGGGCGGCACTGGTTGGCGCCGGAGAGCTCCGTCCAGTCAATCATCTTCCAGATTCGGCCCCGGTTCCGGCTGACATAGACGCCGCCCATGTCGCAGGTGATGAGCATAAGCGAGGGGTCCAGCGGGCTGACGACCGGCGTGTAAAGCCCCCCGGCGCCGCCAGGGCCGAGGTTCTGGAATGGCTGCGCCGTGCCAAAGGCGGCCGAAGCGAGGAGAAGGCAGGCGGCGGCGATTACCGCTCTTGGCGACATGCCATGCGGCTGTCGCTCCCGCACGGTGCGCCGGCCTCCATGGAGAAAAACTGGTTTGTCAGGTCCACCAATCATAGCGCGATACTGCCAGAGCAGTCGGGGGTGTCAATTCGGGCCCGGCAGACCGTCTGGCTTTCTGTCACGGAGGGACATCTGACAATAGCCTACGTTTTCAAACGTGGGGCGCCACGCGGCATGGCGGAAAAGTCCCGAAGGGACGGCTGAGGAGGTCTCTTTCAAAGCCAGCCCCGCCAATCCCGTTTCACCAACCAGGCTTCAGCAGTGGCAAGGTTGCCGCTTTGGTTTGGCTTGATTGTATAGGCGCCCCATTTCTCCTCTCGTTTCGCATAAAGGCACGTCGCGCCAAAGGCCTCGCCCGACCAACTCGTTGCGGTGAAGCGGACCAGCACCCGCGTGTGATCCGGCGAAACCTCGGCAATGCTGGGTTTTCGGTGACAAGAATACCAGCCTGAGGGTCGCGCGACCACATGAATGGGCAGGCCAAAATAGTGATAAAGGACTTCCTCCACGCTGCAGCGCTTTCCCGTCTCGGTATAAACGAATTCAGTGCGGCCGACCTGCGTAACCGGCAGCCTCTCCAAACCCGCTTTTGCAGCCTCTCGCAGTGACTTGTCCAAAGACCCAAGACCGTGGAATGCGCCCTCGGTGTCCCCCGCCACCGCTTGAATAAGCTTGGCGGGCGAACCGGTTGCCCTTTTGGACCAACTATTGCTCCCATAAGGGGTCTCCAAAAGGAGATCTCGTTTGGGATTCTCCAGGGGAGTTATCCGGCCATAAGTGGACCACTCCTCCGGCGCGCTATCGGGGTCCCATCGCCATTCGAAATAGAACCGGCCTCGCAAACACTGCACCCGAAGGGCGAACGCGGTAAGCACCGGGGAGCGATGGATCCCTTCATTCAGGGCAGCAACGATCTGGTCTCGCTCCTCCGGCGTCAATGGCCGCACTTTGGGCCGGGCCGGCCGTGTATAATCAAAATGTCTTCTCCATCGCATGGTGGTTTAGTATGATTCGACGGACCAATGAAAGGCAAACTATGAAAGCACGCATCAGCCGGAAAATCCAAGCCTTGTATCCGCGCCGAGGTGAGTCAGGAGCGAGCCAGAACCAAACGCGCCGCGGCTTTCTCAAGACTAGCGTCGCGTTGAGCGTGTCACTCCTCGTCCCCGCCGCCCTCAGAGGCGGCAATCTACTCGAAACGCCGGCTAAATTCCGTGTGCTCGTCTTCTCCAAGACATTGGGTTATCGGCACGCGAACATCCCGCTGGGCGTAGAGACCATCCGCGGCCTTGGCGCCGAGCACGGGTTCGCCGTCGATGCGACCGAAGACAGCTCCGTGTTCACGCCCGCCAACCTGGCGCGGTACAAAGCCGTGGTTTTTCTCAGCGTCACGGGCGACGTGCTTAACGCGGCGCAGGAACAGGCCCTCAAGGATTACGTGCTGGGTGGGGGAGGATTTGTCGGAATCCATGGCGCGCTCTTCGGGCCGTCGGCGTGTTTGGACAAATGGGCCTGGTACGGCGAGTTGTGTTGTGTCACGTTCAAGAATCATTCGGCGGTCGTTCCGGCCGAGGTGGAGGTCGAGGACCGGTCCAATCCATCGACCGTCGGCTTGCCTGAAACCTGGCGCCGGACGGATGAGTGGTACAATTACGAAGGCACGCCGCGCGGCAAGGCGCGCGTGCTGGCCACGGTGGATGAATCGTCCTATAAAGGAGGCACAGTGGGGCTGGACCACCCGATTTCCTGGTGCCGGGCAGCCGGCAAGGGCATCATGTGGTACACCGCGATGGGGCACACCGAGGAGAGCTTTCGCGAGCCGTTATTCCTCGCTCACATCCTGGGCGGCATTGAGCTGGCCGCGGGCGTGCGCCACGCCGACCTGACGCCGAATGCCCGCCCTGCCGCCATGGGAAAGGACTGATTCTTGGACCAGGAAGCAACTCCGGGGAGCAAGACGAGGACGGCCGTCCCGGAGCACTTGCGCCAGGCGCTGCTCCCGGTGGCGGCGCGGGTGTTCTGGTGGGGGAAACCCGATGAATGGCTCGAGGACGAAGTTCGGTTTGCCGCGCAGGTAATGACCTTCGGCGATTGGGACGACACCATGCTCGTCTTGAAGCTCCTTGGCGATTCCATGTTCCGGCGGGTGTTGCGGGACCCGCCGCCGGGTGTCTTCGACATCAAATCTTGGACCTATTGGCATTGCCGATACCGCATGCCGGTTCCGCCACTGCCCACGCGCAAGCTTTGAATCCATGTTCCAACCGCATTTCGAGATCCTGCCACGTCCTCAAAGAGCCCTCTGGCGCGAGTTGGCCGAGGTGCCGCGGCAATTCGTGTTGTACGGCGGCACCGCGGTCGCCTTGCGCCTTGGACATCGATCCTCCGCCGATTTCGATTTTTTTTCGAGTGAGCGATTTGGCGCCGAGGATTTGCTTCACAGGTTGAGTTTTCTCAAAGGCGCCAAGATCCTGCAGAATGTCGCCCAAACCCTGAGTGTGGCGGTGGAGCGCGATGAGCCCGTCAAACTTTCCTTCTTCGGCGGCCTTGCCCTTGGGCGCGTCGGCGAGCCGGACATAACCCCTGACGGCGTGCTGAGTGTGGCCTCATTACTGGACCTGGCGGGCCTCAAAGCGGCAGTCGTTACGCAGCGGGCCGAATCCAAGGACTACCTCGACCTGCTTGCCATCCTCAACAGCGGCGTCAGCCTTTCCTCCGCGCTAGCCGCCGCCAGTGCTATCTACGGCTGCCAGTACAACCCGCTGCTCACCCTCAAAGCCCTGACCTATTTCGGCGATGGCGACCTCCGCAAGCTCTCGGACAAGCAGAAGGCGTGGTTGGTCAAGCTCGCCTCCGCCCAAGCACCCGGCCTGCCTGTCTTCTCACGACTGCCCGGGGGGCTTGCCGCTTCCAGGCCTCCTCGCACCTCATGAGCGCGGTTGCTCGGCGCCACGCACATGCCTCCCGAAAATCCTGCTACCGCCTCAAAGCGAGATGAGCTATTCGCCTCACGGAGGCCACTTCAACCACCTTGAGAGCCTTGGGTTAGGTCGCAAATGGGCCCCGTTGACCTACCGAAGCCAAGGAAAGCTTTCCCGTTTATGATGAACGTGTTAGATTTCAGTGTGCAAGTCGCCATACCAGCAACCATGCCGGACTACTTCGAGCGTTTCGAAGCCCATGTTTACCGTGAACTCTCGGAGGCAGTTGAGACCTGGGGCAGAAGCGTAACCGCTCTGGCCCAGTGGGAAGATGAGCACCTCCTCGACAGCCAAACTCCGGAGGACCTGGCCGCTCACCGGCGCACGGTCGAACGACTCACCCGCTTCGGAAGGTTCCTTTCCCAAGCTATGGACCATCCGGACTTCCCTGACACCGCTCTGCGTGAGAACGTTGCCGCTACCATTCAGACACTCCAGGACAAGATCCCTGTCTGGCAGGGCACTATGCCAAAAGCGCAAGCGGAAGCCATCCTCAAGGCAGCTTTTCCGGAATGAGATCCGAACTGGATAAACTGCCGCAGGCCCTTTACGAAAAAGACTCATGTGAGCCAAGAGACCGGTTGCGATGGCAAAACAGCTATGACCGTTTATTGCAAGATGCCTTGGCGCGTATCCCCGGTGTGAGCCGCCAGCAATTCCAGGAAGCCCTGGCCGACCGCTACCGCGAACTCAAGAAACAGCGCCGCCGGGACCGGCAACCGAAGCTGCCGCCCAGGGCGTGATGCGCACTCGCTGGCCTCACCCCACATAGATCTGGGGTTAATTGAGAATTAAGAATTGCAAATTGTAAATTGATGGTGACAGGACTGAATTTCTTTGTCCGCATTCCTTTGCAGGGCTCATTTGCGGGCACGGGTGCGCGAGTGTTTACGCGACAGAGCCCTTTTGCTCATGCTGGAGCAGGCGGCGCTTGAGTTCCATTCCGTAGGCAAAGCCGGTCAACGCCCCACCCGCGCCAATGACTCGATGGCATGGCACCAGCAAACAGACGGGGTTGGCCGCACTGGCCCTCCCAACCGCCCGCGCCAGCCGACGGTCCCCAAGAGCCTCGGCGACTTGGCCGTAGGTGCGCGTTTGACCGAAGGGGATCGCTTCCAGGACCGACCATGCGCGCTTCTGGAATGGAGTGCCAGACGGCGCCAGCGGCAGGGTGAAGCGCCGCCGCCTGCCACTGAAAAATTCGGTTACCTCGCGACGCGCCCTGGCTGTGCGTTGCGCATTTCTGACGAGATCATGCTCGTCGAGCCGTTGGCCGAGCCGGGCGGTGCTGCCAAACGTAGTCGCCACGACCGCGCCGGCCTCATCCACCGCAACGGAGAATTCGCCCATCGGTGTCGAGAAGGTATCGTAGTAGTATTTCATCTTGCCGCTCATCACGGATCTTACGCGGTTCGGACTTGTCTGACGCGTCAGACCTGTCCGGCGCGTCAGACTCCCTTGGGAATTACCGAGCCGTTGGCTTGAGTTCGAGAACCACGACCGAGGCAATGGAATCAGGCGCTTCGGCGGGCACATTGACGGTGATGGAATCGCTGCCCTGGCTCACACTGACGCCGGAGCGGTGGGGATGAGCCAGGAGAAACGCGGCGGTGACTTCACGATTGGGCACGGCAGGGAGCTGCAGCTTGCCATCCGAGGGCCAATCGAAGACTTCGAGGTAGAGCCGGTCTGCTTTGGCGGTCACGCGGCCCCAGGCAGGTTGTTGGGTGAAGGGACCGGGCCTTGTGCCGTAAATAGCCCGGCCGTTGGTTTTGAGCCAGGCGCCCATGGCTTCGAGACGGTCCACCTCCGGCTGCGGTATCTGGCCCAGGGAGGTCGGGCCAACATTGAGCAGATAATTTCCGCCCTTGGAGGCGATGTCGATAAGGTTCCGGATGAGACGCCGAGCCGATTTGAAGTGGTCGTCGGTGGCATTGTAGCCCCAGCTATTGTTGATGGTCATGCAGGTTTCCCAATCCTGGCCAGGGAGACCGTTGGCGGGGATGTGCTGTTCGGGTGTGCCGTAATCGCCGCAGCCTCTGGCGCGGTTGTTGATGATGAGCCTGGGATCCAGTGAGCGGAGGTAACGAAAGATCTCCCGTCCGTCGGCATCAGTCCAGCCGTGCATCCAGCCGCCGTCAAACCAAAGGATAGCCGGATGATACTGTGTCACCAATTCCTTCAATTGCGCCTTCATGTAGCGGATGTAATCGTCCTTCTTGCCGGGAACAAAATGGGTTGGATTGTAGGTGGGGTGCGTATCATCCGGATGGGCCGCCGCCTGGTAGGGTGAATGCCAGTCCATGATGGAATAATAAACGGCAAAGCGGACGCCATGGCGCCGGCACGCCTGGCTGAGGGCCTTGAGCGGATCTTTGCCCCAGGGCGTGGCCTTCACGACGTTGTAGTCGGTGACGGCGGAATTGAACATGGAAAAGCCGTCATGATGTTTGGAGGTGATAACGAGGTACTTCATTCCGGCATTGGCGGCGATTTGGGCCCACTGGTCGGCGTTGAACTTCACCGGATCGAATTGCTTGGCGTACTGCTCGTATTTCTCGCGGGGGACATGGCCATTGTTCATGTACCATTCGGCGTGGGCGGGCACCGAATAGATGCCCCAGTGGATAAACATGCCGAAACGGGCCTGCCGCCACCACTGCATCAGCATGTTATGCTGGGCGGGTGTTTCATCAAAAACTGGTTTGGCCTCGGACGATGCGTCCGCGGCGCGCAGAGGGGGCGTCGCCAGAAGTGCGGCGAGCGCCAGGCCAGGCAGCCACCCAAGGAGGTTGAGGGAAAAAACTGAACGATATTCATGGATTGGTTTCATGGGTATATTCTTGGCCCCTCAAGGAGCCGAATTCAAGCTTTGCGATGCAGATCGTGCCTTATTCTTCGGCCAGCCTCCAGTCAGGCGCGCCAGCCCAGGAGTATCGCCAAAAGAACCAAGGCGGCAGCCAGAAGCGAGCCGGCAACAAATCGCCTGAAGACCCGCTCGTTTCGCCGGAGGATCTTCTCTCGCTCGCCCGGGCTGGACGCTTCCTCGCCCCCGGGCGAGGTAATAGGCCGTTGCCCCAACCTGTAGGAAAATGAAGCCGGGCCCCGTTCAATTTGGGGATGCAGCGCTAGGATTCCAGATTTCATGACCCCAGCCTAGCGTCACATTCCTTAAGAAAACGTGAAGGCCCGGCTTTCGCGCGGTTTATTTGGCCCCCTGATCGATCCAGGCGCGTATCAGGCCAACCTGCTCGGCCGTCAGAGGCTTTGGAGGAGGTCCAAACCGGTGACCGCGGAACCCGCCCGGCCCGCCAGGTCCCCCGCCCGGAGGGTGAGGAGGCGGACCGCCCGCGCCATTCCAGTCTGGAAATCCTCCCGGAGGCGGACCGCCGGGCGGGCCGAAGCGTCCCGGCCCTCCGGGCCGGCCTTTGCCCGGCTTATGTTGCGGCGGCATGGAGAGGTGCTTGTCAATCCGCGCCACCGCTATGACCAGCAGGCTTCGCTGGCTGTCTCCAGGGAGCACGACCTTGCCGTGCTCTCCGCCTTTGAGCACACCTTCCAGGCTGTCGAGCCGAAGCCTGGCCTTAGGGCGGTGTTCGCCATGGCAGCGGACACACGAGGCCTGAAGTATGGGCCGGACGTCCTTGGCAAAAGTGACGTCCTGCTCAGTGGCGGGCGGTGGGAGTTTGGAGAGGTCGAGTTTGTTGATGTCGATCTTGTCGCCCGCCAGGAGGGAACTCCCGGCGGCGGCAAACGCCAACAGAGTTAGAGCGATTTTATCTTGCATGGTATTGTAAGTCCCACGTGAGGCGGGTTTTGTCCACCTCGAGACTTGATTTTTGTTGATATCAAAATTCAGTTGTTCTGGATCCATCGAGACAGGTCGCCAGCCTGCGGTTGCCGGGACTAGGCGCCCCGGCAACCGCTTGGCTTCTCTGCTACCTACCTTCCTCTGCCAAAGCCTCTACAATAGTCCTAACGTTGTTGCCACGGCCTCCTGCCGAACGCTGAGAATCTGTCGAAGGTCGTCCTGCGCCTTTTTCAGTTCGGCTTCGTTCTTGTCACGAGCGGCCTTGATCTGGGCCAGCTTCGCCTTGATCTCAGCGGACGATGCCTTTTGTTCCACGGCCGTTCTCAGGGCATCCAGTTCAGGACTGGATGGACGCATGAACGGAGGCGGTCCTCCGGGTGGTGGTCCACCCGGGCCTGCCTGGGCGTCCTGGTCCGGCGGCGGCCCGCCCGGCCCGCCCTGATCGTCCTGGTTGGGAGGTGGAAATCCAGGCGGGGGACCACCTCCCGGCCGCGCGGCGAATGGCGGCGGTCCGCCCAGAAAGCCCGGCCCTTGCCGTTCGCCCAGGCCGGCCAGCGCGCGCCGCGCCTGCATGACTTTTTGTATGGACTGGGAGATTAGAGTCCAGTCCGAGTCTTCTTTCACATCCAGTTGTTGGCGGATGCGCTTGATCATCCGCTGATGCATCTGCGCGGGATCGAAGGAGCCCGGCGGAGGCCCTTGCTGGGCATGAACATTTATCGCGCCCAGGAGCAGCCCCGCAGCCGCTCCGAGCGCGCCGATAGAAGGAGAATTGATTTTCATTTTCATTGTGAGCGAATCCTAGCGCACCTCACCTTAAGCGAGGATTAAGAGTCTGTTCCAAGCTACGCTCAACCAAGATTCGGCCTTTAAAAAATGACCGAACCACGGTAAGAAGGCACCATGAAACTTGTTAAGACCAGTACCACTGTTCCCTGCCCTATAGTTGCGCTTCGCACAGGCATTACATCCGCAGCGCCATCCATCATGCCCGCCGAATCGATGGGTTGCGCGTTTGGCATTGCGAGTTCGTTGGCGCCAATTCGGGTTCATCGGTGGTTGGAGGCTTGGTTCTCACTCAAGCCGAGGCGGAATTCGCCGATTAAGGGATACAGGGACCGTGTGATGGGCGGGTCATGGACGTGAATAGGAAGTCTGGGGCTGCCCGTCCGGTCCGGCATCGCGTTTAATCAGGTTGAATGCAGCAGATGAGGAAAGGCGTTCTTGGGGCCTGCCACAGTGGGGGAGTCATGGCTCTACTCTGCGTGGCAGGGCTGTTGGAGCTGACCACAATGGCTGGCCAGGGCTATTTATCGTACCTTGGCCCGGCGCCGTTGCGGGTAGCAACGCCGGCCCCCTGCCAGAAGGTCGCACGGCCCAGAATTGTTGCGCCGGCCAAAGCGCCGCCTTCCAGCCAGGGGGTCTTGAAGAAGCCTAGCCTTGCCGCCGACCGGCCCTCTGGAGAGGCTCTCAAACCCCCCGGCACCGACAAACCGAACGGCGTTGGCCTCCGGTCCAACGGTCTGTCTGCTCAATCGCGAGGCGCCGCCAACACAAACAGCGTCATCGGCGAGATTCTCCGGCGGAGCGAGACTCTCCAACGGACGCCGCCCGGTGGCAGTTCGGCGACGTTGGTGTCTTCGAGTGATGGCCAGACGAACCGGGCCGCGCTATCTCCACCGAAGGTGCAAATCCCGGTGGAAAGCCAGATGGCGCAGTCGGGAAGCGATTCGCCGAGAGTGTCTCCCGAGATGCTCGAGGAGTTTTTTGAATCCCAGGCCGGTCCGACAAACTACTCAAGCCCTGGGGTGGTTGTGCCGGTGGAATTCATCCCGCCCGCACCAATGTCTCCAGTTCTCAGCCGGGCGACTTATGAACGCCCATGAGCCGGCTTTGGCGGGCGTTTGCATCAGACCGAATGAGAAACGCAGTGTCATTCAGCATTGACCATCAAACGTTGCTATGCCTGTAAGAGGTCTTTTAATCCAAGAACGCCTAAAGAGGGTGGCCGCTCTGTGGCTCCGCGTTTTGTCGTCCATGGCTTTTGTGATTGCCGCCTCTGTCTGGGCGCAATCGAGGAGCGCACGCCCAAGCGGTGGAACCGCGCCGGATTTAGGCCGGTTGTCAGATCGCGGCTTGCACACCTCTAAGGCGTTGGAGGAGCCGGCGACTCAAACCGATGCGTCAATCCAACTGCCTGTCCCCCAGACGAACGCGCCCATTTCGGTTCTTGATGCAACCAGCGAGCCTCAGGCCGGGTCCGCGCGCGCCTGGTCACCGATGGGGTCGCCGCGCCTGCGGTTGGAGACCGCGCGCTACTTGCGCAAGACCCGGCGTTATAAGAAGGCGAGGGCCTTGCTGGTGGGATTGCTTGGGGCTAATTCGGCTGAAAGCATGCGGCAGTCGGCGTTGCTGGAATTGGCCGCCTTGGCGCAGGACCAAGACGAGTTGTCGCGCGCTCAAGCGATCTATGCCCAATTCCTGAACCGCTGGGCGGGCGATTCGCGGGCGCCCGAGGTGCTCCTGCGGCAAGGGCTCAACTTCCGGAGAATGGGGTTGAACGAAATGGCGCTCAACAAGTTTTACGCAGTCATGACCGCGGCGCTGACGCTCAAGAGCACCCAGTTGGACATGTATGAGCGCCTGGTCCTCCAAGCCCAAGTTGAAATCGCGCAGACACACTATGATTTGGGCAGATACAGCCAGGCGGCTGATTTCTTTTCTCGACTCCTCCAACAACAGGATGCGGGCCTCGACCGGCCGAGGATCCTCTACCAGCTTGTTTGTTGCTATCAGAACACGACTAATTACGACCAGATCGTGGCCAGCGGCGAGAATTTTCTGGCCCATTATCCTGATGCGGCGGAAGTGCCGGAGGTGCGCTTCGATCTGGCGCTGGCGCTCAACCATCTTGGGCGTCACAACGACGCGCTGCTCCAAGTGTTGCACCTGCTCAAGGAGCAAAGCGCGCACTCGAAGCAGGACCCCGCAAGTTGGGCCTACTGGCGGCGGCGCACGGGTAACCTGATTGCCAATCAACTCTACCAGGAGGGCGATTATGCCCGCGCGCTGGAGATCTACAGCAGCCTGGCCCAGTTGGACACGGCCGTGCGATGGCAGTTGCCGGTTTGGTATCAAATGGGATTGACTTATGAGCATCTTTGGCAGCCGGAAAAGGCCTTGGGCATCTATGACCGCATCATCCGTGACGGCCAGGAACTCGGCACCAACGCCCCGCCCAACCTGGCTACCATTGTCAGTATGGCGCAATGGCGCACCGATTTTCTCCACTGGCGAGACCAGGCCGAAGTCGTGAATGGCGAGTTGGAGAAGCGCAACGCGGCAATCGATGCCCGCGCTCGCGCTACGAATTCCGTTCCCTGAGCAAGTTTGCATAAAAAAGACTTGATTAATCTTCATGAGTTTCATACTAGTCGTTCAGTAAAGTTAGATTTGGGACAGGTCACCTTGACTGGCAAGGGCCTGCTTCGACGACGCAGAGACAGCGCAGTCATGGCAAGGCCATTGTTTTCGAGGGAGAGTTTCTGTTGGCGAGAGAGACATCCCATTCGTACTGAACCATTGCAGGACGGCGCAAATTCGTGAGCACGGCGGAGCGGAAGTGAGCAACGGCTTTAGCCGGCTTGGATGCTCAAGAACTTGGGCCGAGTGATACTATGGCCATCGAAAAGATCATCGTGTTGGAGGACGATGCGATCCTCCGGACGAACCTTGAACAACAACTGCGCAATCGCCGCTACGACGTGGCGGCCGCCGAGACGATCGCCCAGGCGCAGGATTATCTCAGCCGAGACAATTTCGATCTTATCCTGCTGGATATTCACCTGCCGGATGGCGACGGAACGGATTTGTTGAAGGCAATCCAACAGCGTGCGCAGAAGCCGTTGGTGGTTATGGTCACCGGCTTTGCGTCGGTAGAATCCGCGGTAGATTGCATGAAGAACGGCGCGTTCGATTACCTAATCAAACCGTTCTCCGCCGAACAGCTCACGCTTGCGTTGAAACGGGCCGAAGAATTCACGCAGTTGGTTCGAGTGAGCCGGCTGTTGAGCCGGGACAGCGATGAGAGTGGCCAGGAACTCCTGGGCCGGAGCCAGGTGATGGAGAACGTGCGTGAATTAATCCGCAAGATCGCCCAGACCAACGCCACAGTGCTGATTCAAGGTGAGAGCGGGACGGGCAAGGAACTGGTGGCGCGCGCGATTTACCGGGCGAGCGCCCGCGCCAACGCTCCGTTCATCAAGGTCAACTGCGCCGCGATTCCCGAAAACCTGATCGAGAGCGAGTTTTTCGGCCACGAGCGCGGCGCCTTCACCGGCGCCCTGAACAAGCGCGAAGGGCGTTTCGAACTGGCGCACGGAGGGACGATTCTGCTGGACGAAGTCAGCGAGATTTCTTCCACGGTGCAAGCCAAACTCCTGCGTGTGCTGCAGGAACGAGAGTTGGAGAGGGTGGGCGGCAACCGGACGATCAAGGTCGATGTGCGCGTCATTGCCACCACCAACCGCCGTCTCGAGGAGGGCGTGGCAAGGAAGGAGTTTCGCGAGGATTTGTTCTTCCGCCTCAATGTGTTGCCCGTCCATGTTCCTCCCTTGCGCGAGCGGGCGGAGGACGTGCCATTCTTGGTGGCGGAGTTCACCCGCCGCCTCAGCCGCAAACACGGCATCCGAGTCGATGGGTTGTCGGATGAGGCCATGAGGATGCTGCAGGCCCATTCATGGCCCGGCAATGTGCGCGAACTCCAGAACGTGATCGAGCGCGGCGTCATCCTCTGCGGCAGTCAGGGAACCCTGACGCCCGAACACCTCGGGCTCCCGCAGGCCACGAGACTGGCGCACGATTTTCCCGTGTCCTCACCGATGGAGCACGTTCGGGCCGCCAAGCTGGATCAGGAGGCGTTTTACACTATGGCGGATATGGAGAAACGGCACATCCTGGCCGCCTTGGAGCGATGCAAGGGCAATCGCACCCACGCCGCCAGCTTGCTCCAAATCAGCATCCGGACCCTGCGCAACAAGCTGCACGAGTACGACGCGTGCGCCACCACCCCGCCCGCCCAGACGGCTCCCACCGTTTATAGTGAGGGTCTCAGTGGGTAATGGAGCGATGGAGTGATAGAGTGATGATCCGCAACCCCACGTTCAGGAACGTGGGCTATTCTCAAGCGCCGCTGATTGGGCGTTGGGAGGGGACAATCCTTGCCTAGTGGCGGGTGTTCCTGCCGGTAACATTTTCCGCCCTATGGCTTCTTGAGGACGGAATAGCCCGTTTTTGGCGCTCTTTTTCGCTGGCATTGATGCTGCTTCACGGCACGCGGAAACCAGTCGCATGATAGACGCCCTGTTCAATCAGCCGGATTATCTGGCAGCGAAAAAGCAACTCGACGCGATTTCGCTGCGGGAGCAGGCCATTGCCAGCAACATTGGCAACCTGGAAACCCCCGGTTACAAGCGGCTGGAGGTGGCGCCGTCATTTGGGGATGAGTTGGAACGAGCCTGCGCCGCGGGCAGCACGGAGCGGATAGAGGCCCTACAACCGGCATTGGAGGTGGACCCGAACGCGGTGGCCCGCAGTCCGGACGGCAACACGGTGGATCTGGAGCAGGAATTGCTAGAGATGAACCAGAATTCGCTGGCGCATGCCTTGGAGACCCAATTCGTCAGCGACTCACTCTACCGGCTGCGCATGGCCATTACCGGGCAGCCGTAACGCGCATGATCAATATTCTTACCGGCATCCGAAGCAGCGCCGCCGCGCTCGACGCCGAGCGCACGCGTTTGGATGTCATCTCCCAGAACATCGCCAATGCGAATACGACCCGCGGCCCCAACGGCGCTCCTTACCGGCGGCAGGTGGTGGTTTTTGAAAACGCGCTGCAACAGGCCATGAACGGGCAGAGTGTGCCCACCTTGCGCGTGGCGGCCATTCAAAAGGACCCTTCGCCGCTCCAGATGATTTACGATCCGGGCAACCCGGACGCCAACGCACAGGGCATGGTGGCCTTGCCCAACGTGGATGTGCAGGAGGAAATGGCCGATTTAATTTCGGCCTCCCGCGCCTTTGAGGCCAATCTTGCCGTTGTCCGGAACGCCCGGGGCCTGGCGGAGCAAACCCTGGCCATTGACAAGCACTAACACACACCGAGGCTCAGACACGAATCTCACCAATTAACACCAATGAAGACACTCACCGCCGCACCTGATGAGGCCGCCATTCGTGGCCGTTAACGTCTGGAGCCATATCTCGTATGTCCCCGATTTCCATCGTCTCACCCCCGATTCCCGCCTATGGTCAGACGCCCGATATTGTGCCCTCATCGCCAATCGGTTCCGTGGCGCAGCCCGAACCGTTGCCGGCTGCCAAGCCGGGAGGCGACTCATTCTCGAACCTGCTGGGCAAAATGGTGGCGGAGGTCAACGGAAAGCAGAGCGCGGCGGCGGAGGCGGTAAACAATCTGCAAGGGGGCGACAACGTCTCATTGCACCAAGCCGTCATCGCGATGGAGGAGGCCAATGTCTCGTTCCAACTCCTGGTCGAGGTGCGCAATAAGATGCTGGAGGCCTACAAGGAAGTGATGCAGATGCAGATATGAGAAGAGCCGGCCGGGCGCACTGCGTAAGAGGATTGGAGTGGAGGCCCCCGCTTGGACTGGTTAATGGCCTGGGGGTCCAAGCCTTTCACAAATGAACAACGTCGCTAAACTCGGCGCGCAATTGCGCGAGATCTGGAAGCAACTGGGCGTCACGCAGCGCATTACGGTGGCTTCGGCGACGGTTCTGCTGGCGTCAGGATTGTTAGGAATTGCATGGTGGTCTTCACGCACCCCGTACAGCCTCCTCTACGGCAGGTTATCCGCCGCCGAGGCGGGAAAGGTGATCGCCGCGCTGGATGCGGCGAAGGTTCCCTACGAAATCGGCGTGGGAGGCAGCTCGATACTGGTGCCTCAGGACAAGGTTTATTCGTTGCGCATGCAACTGGCCAGCCAGGGGATTCCGAACAGCGACGGGGTGGGTTTCGAGATTTTTGACAAACCGAACTTCGGCATTTCGGATTTTGTGCAGCGGGCTGACTATATTCGTGCCATGGATGGGGAACTGGCGCACACCATCAGCCAGATTGACGCGGTGGAATCGGCGCGGGTGATGATTGTGATGCCCGAGAACCGGCTGTTGCTCGATCAAAACAAACAGCCAACGGCGTCAGTTTTTGTCCACGTGCGCGGCGGCACGGCCTTGGATCCGCAGACGGTCAACGCGATTCGCTTCCTCGTCGCCAATTCGGTCGAGGGGCTCAAACCCAACCACGTCACGGTAGTGGACAACCTGGGCAACGTGCTCTCGGCGAACGAGGGGAACGATTCGCTGGCCGGGCTGAGCAACTCGCAATTGGCCGCGCAGCGAGCGGTGGAACAGTGCCTCACCCAAAAGGCGCAGGGCATGCTCGACAAGGTGCTGGGCCCAGGCCGGGCCGTCGTCCGCGTTTCGGCGGAACTGAATTTCGACACCCTCACACGCACGTCGGAGAATTACGACCCGGACGGCCAGGTGGTCAGCTTGCAGACGAAGAACGACGACACCACACGGACCAGTTCCACCACGCCTAACGTGGCGGCCGGCATCTCGGCCAACACCTCCGCCAGTTCCAACAGCACGGGAACCGCGGGCGCGCCAGCCACCACGACGCAGAATGAGCGGACGACCTCCACCATCCAGTATCAAATCAGCAAGACAACCAGCAACCTTGTCCATAGCGCGGGAGGCATCAAGCGGCTGACGGCGGCGGTCACCGTGGCTGAGCAAACGAAGGGCAGCGGGGCGGATCGGCAGTTTATCAAGCGCACGCCCGCGGAACTGCAGCAACTGAGCAGCATGGTGTCCGGCGCTATCGGTTTGGACCCCGCGCGTGGCGACACCCTCACGCTGGAGGAGATGCCGTTCAACGACCAGTATGCCACGCAAGTGACGCACGAATTGGAGCAGCAGCAGAAGGAGGATTTTTGGTGGACGCTTGTGCGCAACCTGATCTATCCGGCCCTGGGGCTCATCGCGTTTATTGTCCTGTTCCGCTTATTCAAGCGCACACCTGTCGAGGAGATTCCCACCGGGCTGCCGGTGAGCAGGGGCGGGGGTGGGAAGCTGAACGGCAATGGCAACGGTCATGGCGCGTGGGTGCCCGAGCCTCAACCCGGGGTAGTGACGGTGGACGTGCTGAACCGGCTGATTAAGGAGAACCCCGTGAACATGACCCAAGCCATCCGGGATTGGATGGATAATGACCGGAGAGCGAACTGAAACCCTTAATAATCGTCCAACTCCGCACTGCGATGCCCACCTTACTTGAACCCTCCGCTCCGGCCTCCGGCGCCGGTGCCTTGAACAAGACGCAGAAACTCGCCGCCTTGCTGGTCATGCTCGGGCCGGAAGGGGCGGCGCAAATCCTGAAGCAATTTCCCCCAAGAGAAATTGAGGTGATTTCCCGAGAAATGGCCCGCTCCAGCCTCATCACGCGAGAGCAGCAGCAGAACATTCTCCGGGAGTTTTCGGAGGTGGCGCTCACCGCGAGCACGGCGGTCACGGCGGGAGTGGACGTGGCGCGCAACGTGCTGGAAAAGGCGGTGGGCAATTTCAAAGCCAGCGATATCCTGGGCCGGCTTGTGCCCAGCCGGGTAGAGGCCGGCGCGCTGCAGACCATTGCCGACCTGGACGCGCGCAGTATTCTCAATCTCATTCGGGAGGAGCAGCCGCAGACCATTGCCTTCGTGGTGAGCCATCTCCCCCCGGAAAAGGGGGCGCAACTGATGGGTCTGCTCCACCCGGAACAGCGCGGGCCGGTCCTCGAGCGTCTGGCCACGCTGGTGCCGACTCCGATTGAAGTGGCCGAAAAGGTGCTGAGCGTCCTCAATGCGAAAATGGGCGTTAAACAGGCGCGCATCCTCAATCAGACCGGCGGTGTCACCCCTGCCGCCGACATCCTCAACGCGATGGACAAAACCATTAGTCACAGCGTGCTGGGCGAATTGGAGCAGGGCAATCCGGAGTTGTTTCAAGCCATCCGGAAAAAGATGTTTACCTTCGAGGATTTGCTGGTGCTCAGCCCGCGGTACATTCAACGCATCCTACGCCAAATTGAGACGCGCGACCTGGGCCTGGCCCTCAAGCGGGCGAGCGAACCGCTCAGAAAGCTGCTCCTGTCGAACATGTCGCGCCGGGCCGCCGAAGCCGTAGTGGAGGAGACGGCCGCGCTGGGGCCGGTGAAGCTTCGCGACGTGGAGGCGGCTCAACTGCGGATAATTGACGCGGTGCGCAAACTCGAAACGGATGGCGAAATTGACCTCGAAGAAGCGCGCAGCACAGAATATGAAATGGTCTGAGTCCATCGTGCTAAGTGAGCCGCTTCGAGAGGTGAGCCTGAGGGGGGCGGTCCCGGAGAGCGAGGTGGAGGAACGGTTGCGCGCCGCCGAACGGGCCGCGTTCGAGCAGGGCCGCCACGAAGGGGAGAAGCGCATGGGCGAACGGCTTGAGCAGCAACGGAAAGAACTGCTCCAGTTGCACGAAGGCGTCCTTGAATCCCTGCGCCGGGCGGTGCCGGATATTGTTCAGCAAACGGAGGGCGCATTGATCCAAATTGCGCTGGAGTCGGCGCGGAAGGTGGTCGCGGGTCTTCCGATAACACCGGAGTTAGTGGAAGGGGTGGTGCGCGAAGCGGTTGGGCAGACCAAGGAGACCGCCGAGGTGACCATCCAACTGCATCCGGACGATCTGGCGTTACTGCGCCAGCACCAGTCGCCGGTCCTTCAAGGGTTGCCTGAAGCGGGGCCGCTGCGGTTCGTCAGTTCCCCTGAAGTCAGCCGAGGCGGCTGCCTGGTGCAGACCCGTTTTGGGCTGGTCGATGCGCGGAGGGAGACAAAAATGCAGCAACTTCACCAATCCTTGACGGAATGATCGCCACCCTTCCATGCCCGGCCAATCGGCTCGAGAGCGCGTTGCGGCGCGTGCGGCAGGCGCGCGTCACCGAGACCTGCGGTCGTGTGGCGCAGGTGATTGGCCTGATAATCGAGTCGGAAGGGCCCGTCGCCGCCGTGGGCGAGTTGTGCCGAATCGAATCCGCCCGGCATGACGGGTTCACCCTGGCCGAAGTCGTCGGTTTCCGAAATCACCGGCTCTTGCTCATGCCGCTGGGGAAACTGCACGGGATTCACCCTGGGAGCGAAGTCACGGCCACGGGCGCTCCGATGCGCCTGGGTGTGGGCAACGCCCTTAAAGGCCGCGTGCTCGACGGGTTGGGACGGCCGATCGACGGGTTGGGCGCGCCCCAAACGGACCACCGGGTCGGGCTGAACTTGCCGCCGCCGCACCCGCTCAAGCGCCAACGCATCGGCCAGGTTTTTCAAACCGGCATCAAGGCGCTGGATACCTTCACGCCCTGTGGCCGGGGCCAGCGGTTGGGCATTTTCGCCGGCAGCGGCGTTGGCAAATCGACCCTGTTGGGAATGATGGCATCGCACGCCGAGGGGGACGTGAACGTGATTGCGCTTATTGGGGAACGCGGGCGGGAAGTGCGGGAGTTTCTGGAGCGGGACCTTGATGAGGCGGGCCGCCGCAAATCTATCGTCATTGTCGCCACCTCGGATGAGCCGGCGTTGCACCGCGTGAAGGGAGGATTCCTGGCGCTGACGATTGCCGAGTTTTTCCGCGACCAGGGCTTGAGCGTGTTGCTGATGATGGATTCGGTAACGCGGCTGGCGATGGCGCAACGGGAAATCGGCCTGGCCGTCGGAGAGCCGCCCACCACGCGCGGTTACACGCCATCGGTCTTTTCGCTGTTGCCGCAACTGCTGGAACGGGCGGGCACCGGGGAGAAGGGGGATATCACCGGCCTTTTCACCGTGCTGGTGGAAGCCGACGATATGAATGATCCGATCGCGGACGCTGTACGTTCAATCCTGGACGGTCATATTGTCCTGTCGCGGGAGTTGGCGACACAGAACCATTATCCGGCCATCGACGTACTGGAGAGTGTCAGCCGATTGAACCGCGATTTGCTGCAAACGGCGCAATTGGAGCTGGTCGCCACCGCCCGCGATCATTTGGCGCTTTACCGGCGCAACCAGGACCTGATCAGCATCGGGGCTTATGCGGCGGGGAGCAATCCGGCGATTGACCGCGCCATAGCGCTGCACGACCCACTCAAGGCCTTCTTGCGCCAGGGAGTTCACGAGAGCTTCAACACCGCTCAAAGTTGGTCGTTGCTCGGAGAGGCGCTGGCCGCCGCCCCGTCCCGTCCCGCGGTAAAGCCTGAGATGAATCGGCTATGAAAACATTCCATTTTTCTCTCCAATCGTTGCGCGTGCTGCGCGAACAGAAGGAACGTTTGGCGCAGCAGCGGTACGCGGATGCTTTGCGCGCCAGCGAGACGGCGACCGTGCGGCTTGGGGCCGCGGGAAAGGAGCGGGCGGCGGCATGGCAGGCCTTGGGCGCGGAAGTGCTGGCCGGGGTCAACGGAGCGCGCCTGCAACAGGTTCGCGCCTGGTGCCGCCAGTGGGAGCAACGCTGCGAACAATTGGGCGCCGCCCTGAAGGCGGCGGAGAAAGTCGTTGGCAGAACCCGGCAGGAGGTGTTGCTGGCCACGCGAGACCGAAAGGCGCTCGACAACCTGCACGACCAGCGCCGTCGCGCCTACGACCAGGCGGTGAGGCGGGGCGAGCAAAATCACCTGGACGAAATGGGTCTGCGCGCCAGCGGCTCGCCAGCGGTCGGGCTTGAATTGCGCGGTACACCACAGGAGCGGATATGAAGCGATGGGCCCCTTCATCCTGGATGGTGGCGCTAGTGGGGTGTCTGGTTTATCTGGGCACGACGGCGGCGCTGATACGGCCGGCGGAGTTCGCGGCCGCGCGCGCGCTGCGCAAGGCCGGGCATCTAAGCGCGGATGACGATCCGTCCTGGCGGTTCAACAACCCGGAATTCGATCAATGGGTGGCGGACCTCAAGAGTGAGAGGGCCGCCTTGGCCGAGCGGCAACGGCAATTGAAGCAATGGCAAACGCGGCTGGAGGCCCAGAGCCAGGAGTTCGCCGCCGCGACGCAGGCCGTTTATCGATTGCAGAAGGAGTTTGACCAAAACGTCGTCCGTCTCAAGGCGAGCGAAACCCAAAACCTCCAACACCGAGCCAAGCTTCTCTCGGCGATGGCGCCGCAGGCCGTGGCCAGCCTGGTCAACCAGATGCCTGATGAGGACCTTGTGCGTTTGCTGGCAGTGATGAGGCCCGACAGCGCCAGCCAAATCCTGAACGTTCTGGCGCAGGCGGGGACCGACGGCGCCAAACGCGCCGCCCGCCTGACCGAGCGGCTCCAACTGGTGGTGCCGATAGCGGCGGGCAAGTCTCCTCCATAATGCAAACTTTGGGTTTCACGCTGTCGTTTGTTCGCGGCCAAGCGACCGCATCCGCGACGCCGCGGGCGGTGCCGGAATCCTCGGAATCAGCGCCATCGGCGGAACAATTTGAAAGCGTCATTGGGCGCGCGGCGGCGCGAAACACTGGGCCATTGACTCGGTCAGTGCCCTGGAGGTTCGCACTGGCAGCGGCTGAAACCGGGCGATCGAAACCCGCGGGCCCGGGTTCGGTTTCAAGTGCGGTTCTAACCAGGAGCGGTAACGTTTCGAGTGCGGGGCCGTCAAGCGCGGCTCGGCCAGCCGAAGGCGTGGGGGATGCCGCACACCACTTTGGCATAGATAGCAACCGGAGGCGCGAAACGCACCGCTCCGCTGGGCGAGCGGTTGCAATTACTGGCGCCGATGGCGGCAAGCACGGTGGGCAAGTCTTCCCGACAACGCAAGGTTTAGGCTTCATGCTGCCGTTTGTCGGCGGGGAGACCCCCGAGACCGGGCGGCCGCGGGCGATGCCGAAATTCCCCGAATCCGCAGGTATTTCGGCCAATTGGTGGTCCACCGCCGGCCCGATTGAGGTGCGCGTGGGGCAGACCGCAGACGCGCCGGCCCGTTCGGTCAAGGGAGGGCCGGGGGAAGTGGTCGAGGATGTGAGGCTGAGGACCAGCGGCAAAGCGGCGCCCCCACCGATTTCGTCAACCGCAACGCAAAAGACGTCCACGTCTCCGGAGGCTGCGCCGAAGCCGGGTCCAGAGCCAACCGCCTCCGGTCAGTCCAATTCAACCGGGGCGTCCGCTCAGTCAGGAGATCCAGCCGGTACGCTTGGGCGCGATGATGCTGGACGGTTGACTCCGTCAGGGCTCACGAGGTTCGTGCCGACAGCCGCTGAAATCGGGGTGGCGAATTCCGTGGCCCAGGGTTCGGCTTCGAGCGCGGCTCTGAGCAAGAGCGACGAGGTTTCGGCGTCGGCCTCAGTCCTCGCTTCTTCCGCGGTAAAGGAAACGGAAGTGGCGGAAAAAGGTGCGCAACTCACCCCGACGCGCGATGGCACGAGCGATGCTTTGCAACAGATGCCGATGAAAAGGGCAGCCAGACAGAATGAATTTGCCGGGTCCGCCGAGCAGGAATTGCCGACGAAGGCCGTGGCGCCGGTCGCCAATGGGCCTCCTGCACGCCGGCGACGCGCGGTTGAGCCGGCATTGCAAGGCGGTTTTAGCGGCTTGATACCGGCGAGCGGCGCTGTCGGAGAGGCCAGCAGTCTTTCGGCCAAGGCGGCGCCACTGGTGGCAGCGGATTCTTCTTCCCACGTTTCCGCGCCGGAGGCGCAGCTAGTGGAACAGGCCCAGAGGCTGATGACCGCGGAAGCAGTGCAGTTGCGGCAGTCGGGAGTGGATTCGTTGCGCGTCGTGATCCGTCCGGACACTAGCCTGCAGTTGACCCTCCATTTGCACCAGCGTGAGAGCGGTATTGAGGTGCAGGCGCGATTGGACCATGGAGACTACGGTTTGCTGAGCCGGCATTGGAACTTTCTGCAACAACAATTGGACTTGCGTGGCATCCGTTTGGCGCCATTGCTGCACTCGGAATCATTTTCGGGAGGTGGGCACCAAGCCCGGCATCAGCTTTCCCAATCCGACGGCCAACCGGCGGGCGAGGAGGACGCCTGGGCCGGGAAAATGGTCGCGTCCACCCCCGGTTCCCAACCACCGGGCCGCGTCGCAGTGGCCTCGGTTTCCGCCACGGCGAGACGGCATTGGGAGTCCTGGGCCTGAATTTATGCAGATAGCCCCGACTACAAAGATGGCAGCCGGTTCGTCCGCGGACACAACGACCGCGCCGCTAGTGCCAAGCCAACTGATGAGCCAGCATGATTTTCTCAACCTGCTCGTTACCCAGATGACTTCACAGGACCCGCTCAACCCGATGACCAACCAGGACTTGCTGGGGCAAATGGTTCAGTTCAGCACGCTGCAAAGCAACACCATCCTGGACACCGACCTGGGGCAGATGCAAACGTCCCAGGCTTTGGCCGAGGCCAATGCGTTGATTGGGCGGCAGGTTACCTTGCAAGTGGACTCCAGCGGGAATACTACGCAAGGGGTTGTTTCTGGTATTGATGCCGGCTCCGGCCAGCCGCAAATCGTGGTCAACGGCGTCTCCTACAATTTGAACCAAGTCCTTTCGGTGACACCCGCAGCTCAATAAGCACTCGAAAAGCAGTCCGAAATTATGATTAATTCACTACAGACAGGCGTCAGCGGCCTCCAGCAATTTCAGGAGGAGCTGGAAATCATTGGCAACAACATCGCCAACGTCAACACCACCGGTTACAAGTCCTCCAACGTGGAGTTCGAGGACACGTTCAGCCAGAGCCTGGGCAACTCCGGGAACGGCAATCCAGTGCAGGTCGGCAGCGGAGTCGGCACCGCCGCCACGGTGCTGGATTATTCACAGGGGGCCATTAACAATACGGGCGTCCCCACGGACCTGGCCGTGAACGGGCAAGGGTTTTTTGTGGTCAAAGACCCTGCCAGCGGGGCGACCTACGTTACGCGGGACGGAGAGTTCAGCGTGGATGCCAGCGGTTACCTGGTGACCAACAACGGCCAGAGGGTTCAAGGTTATACCGGCGGGGGCACTGGGAGCGCGATTGGCGACCTGCAAATCAGCGATAGCGCGGCCATTGCCGCTCTCCAAAACACGACCACGCCACCCCCGGGGCTGGTCTCCTACAACATCGACAACCTGGGTCACATCAATGCCGAGTTGAGCGATGGCGCCAGCGGCATCATTGGGCAAATCGCGCTCCAGAATTTTGCCAATCCTCAGGCGCTGCAAAAGCAGGGCAATAACCTGCTATCCTACACCAGCGCCGCCGGTCCACTGGCGAGCGCCGCCGCGCCCGGGTCGGGAAACCTCGGCCAGATTCGGTCTGGGGCCCTCGAATCGTCCAACGTTGATTTGGCAACACAAATGGCCACGCTCATTACGGCGCAACGGGCCTTCGAGTCCAACACCAAGATTATCACGACCAGCGATCAACTCCTTCAGGACGTAAACAATTTGGTCCGTTGATTTCCCATGCCTGCCACTCGCACCGAACCTTTTGGGCCGCAACCCGAAGCTGAGGCAACGGAGACGGCTGTGCCCGTCTCGACGCCCGCCTTGGACTTTAAGGCCTGGCTGCCGCTGCTCGTGACCATTCTCGCCATGCCGGTGCTGGCGTATGCCGTGACGGCGTGGGTGTTGGTGCCGCGCATCCAAAGAGGATTGGGGATAGCTCCCGCAGCCGCCCAATCCGGGATGGGAGCAGCGAGCAATCCGAACGCCAAGACGGTGACCGTGCCGCTGGACAAGCTGCTCGTTAACGTCGCCGGCACGATGGGGTCGCGCTATGTCCTGGTGAGCTTGTCGGTCGCCGGGGTCGGCTCCGACTTCCAGCAGAAGATGCAGGATCACGACGCGGCGTTGCGGGACCGAGCCTGTGGGATACTGGCCGCCAAAACCCTTTCCGATCTGGGCCAAGCCGACGCGCGCAATGTCATTCGCAATGAGTTGCTCACCGCGTTCAACAACATTCTAGGCAACGACTGTGTAAAGGACATCTATCTGACGGAGTTTGCCATTCAGTGAGCCGGTCCATGAACGCAGACCAAACCACCAATCCTGAGGCTCAAAGCGGCGCCCTTGGCGCGGTCGCGGAACTCGACGTGCTGACCGCGCAAGGTGTCCACGGACGCCGCAACTCCGAGGCCATCCGCAGTTATGATTTCCGGCAGTCGGGCTTTCTGGCGCCGAGCGAACTGAGGCGCATTCGCCACCGCAGTGAGCAGTTCATTCGCGCGTTGGGCGCGCGATTGGCCAATTTTCTCCGGCTGGAGTTCGCCATTGAATTAGACAGGCTGCAGATTGTTGGGTATCAGAAATTCACCGAAGGTCTGTCCAGCCCCACACACATCACCTTGTTCAGGATTGAACCGCTCAAGGGCGTGGGCCTGTTGGTCATTCCGCCGCGGCTTGGGCTGGGGTTGGTGGACCGGATGCTGGGCGGTCCTGGCAAGATGGCTGAAACGACACGCGACCTCAGCGAGATCGAGGTGGCCCTGGTGGACCAAATCGCCGCGTTGGTGATCAACGAATGGTGTACCCACTGGCCGGAGATGGGCGATATGCGTCCGGAATTCCTCGGTCAGGAAAGCAACAGCCGTTTCCTGGAGACCGCCCCCGCTGACACCGCGATGCTCGTCCTGACGCTCAACGCCGGTGTTGGGGAATCATCAGAACCCATCCAACTTGCTCTCCCTTACTCCGCCGTTGAGCCGCTGGTGCGTCTGCTCTGTCCGGTGGGGCTGCCCGGGACCACGACCGCCGCGTCGGTGGAGCTCCCGCCCAAATGGAACCCCGAACTCAACGAAGTGAAGGTCCCCGTTGTCGCTGAATGGCAGGGATTGAGACTCTCCGCCGGCGAGATCGCCCGGCTGGCCGAAGGCAAGGTCCTCCT
This sequence comes from bacterium, assembly GCA_021784555.1. Taxonomy (GTDB): domain Bacteria; phylum Verrucomicrobiota; class Verrucomicrobiia; order Limisphaerales; family UBA8199; genus JAJYHY01. Next base: position 8,901 of record JAJYHY010000004.1, on the reverse strand, counting down.
GTTGGACTCCCATTGCACCGCCCAGGTGCAACTGCGCTTCAACCAGGTTCCAAAATTTCTTGGTCGTCCCGGCACCCGGCTTGGCCAATGGGCAGTGGAACTGACCGCCGCGGTTGCCAGTTGAAGGTCACCATGAATGCCACCGCCGAAACACCCGCCAATCTCAACCTGGTCCTGGACATCCCGGTAAGCCTCACGATCGAGTTGGGGGGATGCCAACTGCCGATGAGGGAGGTGCTCCAGCTCCATATCGGCTCCGTCGTGCAACTGGACAAGCCGGCGGATGCGCCGGTGGAGCTGAATGTCAACGGCCGGCTTATCGCTCGCGGCGAGGTCGTGGTGGTCGAAGACCGTTTTGGCGTCAAGATCACCGAGGTCATCGGTAGCGTGACAAAGGAATGAAGAATCTTCTGCTGAGAACCGGTTGCGGTCTTGGCTGGTTTGGCCTGGCGGCTGCCGGCAGGGCCGGCGAGGCGGGTGGGAGCGTTGCGCCGGCGGTGACGCCGCCGGATTTGGGGGCCTCGCTTCTTCGGGTAACGGGGGCGCTGGCGCTGGTGCTTGGGATTTTTCTGGGGGGTGTTTGGGTGTTCCGCAATTGGCAACGGGTGGCCGTGCGGCGCGGCCTGGGGCGGAAGCTGGACATCAAGGAGGTGCGTCCACTGGGAGGGCGGCAAGCGATTTACGTGGTGGGATACGAGCAAGAGCGTTTTCTGCTGGCATCCTCGCCGGCGGGAGTAAGTTTCCTGGCTCATCTGCCTCCCGCCACAGGGAAGGAAACCGCACCGGAGAACGAGCCGGGCAATTCCTTTTCGCGGCAATTGGCGCGAGGGCTTAAAGACCGATGAGGATGGCGACTTCTGAATCAAAACAATCAAGATCGGTACACGGCGCGCGGGGTGATGGAGTGTGGGAGTGTTGGAGTATCGGGTTTCCCATCGCTCCACCACTCCCCCGCTCCGCAACTCCATCACTCCATCGCTCCACCACTCCGTCCCGACCGTCCCAAGAGAAGACCATGCCAGACACGAAGGTTTCCCTGTTTCGGCGCGTTGGGTGCGTGGTGTGTCTCCTTTGTTTGTTGGGAGGCGCCCTGAGTGCTTCGGCCCAAACCAATCTGGTCACCGGCTTCGGGCCGGTGCAAATCACGCTCGGGGCAAACCACGGCCCGCAGGACGTGAGCACGGGAATTCAGGTGCTGGTCGTTCTGACGCTGCTGACGCTGGCGCCGTCCATTCTGCTGTTGATGACCTGCTTCACGCGCATCGTCATCGTGCTGTCTTTTATTCGCACGGCGCTGCAATTGCAGGGGGCGCCAGCCAACCAGATTATCATTGGGCTTTCGCTCTTCCTGACCTGTTTCCTGATGGCGCCGGTTTGGAACGATATCCACCAGGAGGCCCTGAAGCCATACCAGGAGCACGAGATTAGCGGCCAGGAGGCGATTGACCGCGCCTCGGCGCGCATGCGCACGTTCATGCTCCAACAGGCGCGGCCCCAGGACGTGGAATTGTTCGTGGCGATGGCCAAGCTGCAACCGACTAAACCTTCGGACCTGCCGTTGCGGGTGGTGGTGCCGGGATTCATCATCAGCGAGTTGCGCACGGCATTTGAGATGGGCTTTCTCATTTTCGTGCCGTTCATCCTGATTGACCTGGTGGTGGCCACGGTGCTCATGAGCATGGGCATGATGATGATGCCGCCGACGACTTTTTCGATACCCCTGAAGCTGCTGCTATTCGTGCTGGTGAACGGATGGTCGCTGGTGGTGACCTCACTGGTCCACAGTTACGGGAGGTAGCGATGCTTTGGGGTGAGTCCCGCGCTTTTTCGCCGTGATGGAAAGCGGGGCGGTGGAAGAGTGCGGACTGACCCCAAGCCTGGCGTTTGAAATCCATTTATGAACTCCGTATTTGCCATCGAGCTAATTAAACAAATGATCTGGCAGGCCTTGATCGTCTCGGCGCCGTTTTTGATCACGGCGATGGTGGTGGGATTGGCCGTGAGCCTGTTTCAAGCCGTCACTTCCATCCACGAGCAGACGCTGTCTTTCGTGCCGAAGGCGCTGGCGGTCATCGCGGTTCTGCTGTTGCTGCTGCCGTGGTTGGTCCGCTCTCTGGTACAGTTCGCCAGCACGGTGATCCAGAGGATGCCGCAGATGGTGCGATGAGAGAGGCGCGATGCAAGCTGACTTATACACCTGGATGCTGGTTTTTCTGCGGGTGAGCGCATTTTTGTGGATGCTGCCGTTTTTTTCCGCGGCGAATTTCCCGGTAACGCTACGCGTGGCCCTGGCCGCGGTCGCCGCACTGTTGCTGACGCCGGTTCTGCCCGCATTTGCCGTGGGAGGCCTGCCATTCTTTTCCGTATTGGGTGTAATGGCCCAGGAGATTGCCATCGGGCTGCTGCTCGGTTTCGTGGCGCGGATGATCTTTTATACGGTGGACCTGGCGGGCAGCGTTATCGCCAGCGAGTTGGGGCTGAACATGGCCTCCATTCTCGACCCGGTGTCCCAAGGCTCCTCGCAGATTCCGGGCACGGTGCTGTTCTACCTGGCGACGCTGGTCATGCTGACGCTGAATCTGCATCACTGGCTGTTGGTGGGCTTCGAACGTTCCTATTCAGCGGTGCCTATCGGAGGGGCGCACCTGCACGGTGAGATGTTTGACATCGTCTCCGGCGAAATCAGCCGGGTGTTTGTCGTGGCGGTGGAGGTTGCGGCGCCGGTGCTGGCGGTGTCGTTTGTGATCTCGGTGGTGTTTGGGATCTTGAGTCGGGCCGTACCGCAGATGAATGTGTTTATTCTGAGCTTTTCCTTCCGCATTGTGGGGGGACTGATCGTGTTCGGGTTTGTTCTGCAACTGGCCGCCCAGCATGTCGTCAACTATTTTCACCGCCTGCCGGCGGATCTGCTCAACCTGGCGCAGTGGACGGGGCTGAATTGAATCCATGAGCGAACAGGCCGGCGAAAAAACCGAGCAACCGACGCCAAAACGGCTCGAGGAGGCGCTCAAGCACGGCCAGATCGCCAACAGTGCCGAGGTACAAACGGCGTTCGTGCTGGCGGGCGCCCTGGCGGCATTGGCATTCGCCGGAACGGAGATCTGGCGGAACGTGGTTGGCGCAACGCTCGTGACGTTGGGCCATTTGTACGACACTCCACTTTCGCCTGCCGAGCTACAGCGTTACGCCGTCGCCGGCACGCTGATTTTTCTCAAGTGCGCGGGCCCGGTAGTGCTCGCGACCATGCTGGCGGGCACACTGGCCGGCGCGATTCAAAGCCGGTTCAACACTGCTTCGGAGGCGCTGGCAGTGAACTGGGAGCGGTTGAACCCCGTGGAAGGGATTAAGAAGCTTTTCTCCTTTCGCAGTGTCGTGCCGACGCTGGTATCGGTGGTCAAGCTGGCGGTCATCATTGGGCTGACCTATTCGCAAATCCGGGGCATTTTGAACGATCCGATTTTTACCTCGGCGGTGAGCGCGAGGCGGGTGGCCCAATTCCTGGCGCAATCGGGGCTGGGGATTTTCCTTCGGATCTGGCTTTCGATTCTGGTGATCGCCGCGGCGGATTACGGGTATCAATGGTGGCGCACGCGCCGGGATTTGATGATGACCAGGGAGGAACTCAAGGAGGAAATGAAGAATGCGGAAGGCAATCCACGGATTAAGTCGGCTCGACGGCGGCGGCGGGTGGTGAGCAAAGTCAGGCAACTGGCCGACGTCCCCAAGGCCGATGTCGTCGTTACCAACCCGACCCATATCGCCGTGGCCTTGCGCTACGACCGCCAGACGATGCGTGCGCCACGCGTTGTTGCCAAGGGCATCCGCCTCAACGCCGAGGCGATTCGGGAGGTGGCGGCGCGGTTTCAGGTTCCCATTGTGGAGAACAAGCCGCTGGCGCGGATGTTGTTCAAGCAGGCGCGGGTGGGTGGCGAGATTCCTGCTGAATTGTATGCGGCGGTTGCCGAGTTGTTGGCCTGGGTTTACCGGGTCAATCGTTATCGGTACTACGCGGCACAAAACCAGACCTAGAAACAGATATGGGCGCTCTGAGCCACAGGATGCGGAATTTGCTGAAATACGGCGATTTATGGCTGGTGACGGCGTTGTTCGGGACCATTCTCGTCCTCATCCTGCCGGTAGCGCCGTTCATGCTGGACCTGTTGCTGACGGTGAGCATTGCCGGTTCGTTGCTGGTGCTGCTGGTTATTCTCTACCTCCGTCAGCCGGCAGATTTTACCGGGTTCCCAACCTTGCTGTTGTTCATCACGCTTTACCGCCTCTCGTTGAATGTGGCTTCCACCCGCTTGATTCTGCTCAATGGCTACGCGGGCCACATCATTCAGGCATTCGGAGCCTTTGTCGTGCGCGGCAATTACGTGGTGGGGTTGGTGGTCTTCTGCATTTTGGTGCTCATCAATTTTATTGTCATCACCAAGGGTGCGGGGCGCATCGCGGAAGTGGCGGCGCGTTTTACTTTGGACGCCCTGCCCGGCAAACAGATGGCGATTGACGCGGAGCTCAACGCCGGCCTGATTAATGAGGGCGAAGCCCGCGACCGCCGCCGGGCCGTCGAGGAGGAAGCGGATTTTTACGGGGCGATGGACGGGGCGAGCAAATTTGTGAGAGGCGACGCCATCGCCGCCATCCTGATCACGCTCATCAATATCGTGGGCGGGTTCGCCATCGGCATCTTGCAGCGCGGCCTGACGATGAGCGCCGCGCTGCAACAATACACCATTCTTTCCATCGGCGACGGCTTGGTCTCGCAAATTCCGGCCCTCATCACCTCCACGGCGGCGGGCGTGCTCATCACCCGCGCCACGGCCAAAAACAGCCTTGGCCACGAACTGGGGCGGCAACTTCTCTTTTACCCGCGCGCCTTGACGATTCTCGCCGCGATGCTCGCCGTCATGGGGCTGGTGCCAGGGCTGCCCATGTTCCCATTTCTGGCGCTGGCGACCGTCATTGGGTTGTTGTCCTATTCCATGCACCGGTATGGCGGGGTGCCAGAACTGCCGGCAGAATCCCCCACGCCCGGGACGCTAACCGCGGCGTCCGGCAGGAAGAGTGCTGCCAAAGGGGGACGAGGGGCCGCCGCAGCCACGCCCGCCGAAACGCGAGTAGCCGATCCGCTGGAGAGCCTGCTCACGCTCGACACCCTTCAGATTGAACTGGGCTACGGGCTGGTTTCGCTGGCGGATGCCTCCAAGGGTGGCGACTTATTGGAGCGGGTGACCGGTGTCCGCCGTAATTTTGCCCAGGAAATGGGCGTGCTGATTCCGCCCATACGGTTGAGGGATAATCTGCAATTGGGCAGCAACGAATACCGTTTTGTGCTCCAGGGCAGCCCCATCGCCCAGGGCCAACTGGCGCCCGGTCAGTGGCTGGCAATGAACGCCACCCATAGCCAAGTCAAACTTAAAGGCATCCAAACGTTGGAGCCGGTTTTCCAGTTGCCAGCCACCTGGGTTTCCGACGTGGAGCGCAAGACCGCCGAAGCCGCCGGTTACGCCGTGGTGGACGCCCCGTCAGTGCTGGTGACGCACCTGGCCGAGACGGTGCGCCGTCATTGTCACGAAATATTAACACGGCAGGACGTGCAGACATTGCTGGACCATCTCAAGCAAACCCATCCGGCGCTTGTCAATGAGCTGGTGCCGGCGCAATTAACCGTCGGCCAGGTGCAACGTATCCTGCAGAACCTGCTGGCCGAAGGCGTTTCGATCCGGAACCTGGTCGGCATCTTGGAAAAGGTCGGCGATCACGCGGCCTTGACGAAGAACCCGGACGAGCTCTCGGAATACGCCCGGCGCGCGCTCGGCTCCCAACTGGCCAAGCCCTTTCAGACCGATGCCGGTCACTTGCGCGCGATCACGATGGACCCCAGACTGGAGCATCAGCTTGCCCAAGGCCTGAGGCAGGCGCCGGGCGAGACCGCGCTCGTCATCGAGCCTCGTTTGGCGCGGCACGTGGTGGAATCACTTTCAAAGTTTGTTCGGCAGATGATGTCGGCCGGACAACAGCCGGTGGTGCTTTGCGCGCCGCAACTGCGGCTGGCATTCCGGCGCTTCTTTGGAACGGCAATTTCCGACCTGGCGGTGCTGTCGTACGCGGAGGTGCCCCCGCGCATTCAGGTGCAGAACGCGGCCGTTATCCCCAGCCCGGCTGAAGGCCCGGCCTAGAGTAAGGCTCATGTATCAAGAGGAACTTCCTCCCAGGACTCTTTGCTCAACAGCCACTCCAAAGCCCGGCGGCGTTCAACGACAACGTAGGGCTTCAAGTTTCCAGGTGGCCGGTTGCCGCTCAGTTCCGATTGCCGGATTGCCCAGTGAAGGCAATACGCTAAGTCGCACGCAGCGGCGACTTGCTCCAGCGGACGCGGATTCGCTCTCACGCGGAAGTCGGCGCTGCTCCGGCTCTCTTTCAAGTTCGGCAACATCACCACGAAACGGTTGTCGCAGTCGTTGGCGAAGTTCAGTTCGTTCGCGATCCCCATCGCCCAAGCGAGTGCCCACATGCCCTCGACCTGCACTTTGAAGCGGTCAGGATTTTCCGTGCCGTCGAAAATGAAACGCTTCTCTTGTTCACTCAGCGAGTCGGCCAACGCTTCTTGATTGAGCCAAGCGATGGCTTTCGTTTTGTCGAAGCCGTAGGCGGCTGCAGCAACTGTGTTCATCGCCAAGAGTCGTGAGATCGTCTCATCGGCGCTTCGCATTTCAAGTCCACCATCAAGCAGCGGCAGAGTGGCGGCCACGTCCACTCCAAGCCGTCTCGCTGCTTGGATTGACTTGTCGCGGATTCGTTTAGGGCCATAAAAGTTTCCAAAACCGCCCCCGCCTCCAGGATGCAAAACAGGTCGCAACGATAGTGTGGTGTGTTCGCTCGTTCGGAGCAATTGCATGACGTTTGGGTTGTCAAACGGATGATGCCAGACCGTTCCTGGTGGATTCAAAAGACCGCGACTTCCAGACTCCATGTGATGAAGGACGTTTCCTCCAACCTCTTGATTGAACATCCCGCTTAACTGCGAGTCATTCCTAGGTTGGTTCGCCAAGAACTCGTTGGCTGACGCTCAATGAGCGGCTCGCGACGTTCCGCTGATGGGAGACTCAAACAATGCTTCGTAAACATTGGGATTCCTCGCCACTGTTGTCTCTGCGGCCTTCGCCGCCTCCTCGCATTTCGTCAACTTAGCCAATCCCGCGAGCTTGGCAGCGTCCTCTGGCAAGCCAAGGGGCAGCACTGCCATGGCGTTATTGAGGCCCTCGGCCATCTGCTCGTCGCCCGTGAGCCAGTTGAAAAAGCCCTTGGTCGCGTCGTTGATGCCGGAGAGCACGTTCATGAGGCCCTGCCCGGCGTTATTCAGGACGTTCCCTGCCTCCGGGATGACGTTATAGCCAGTGGCGGCGACGTTCTCCAACGTCGTGTCGCCCCGCAGGTAGCCGAGCGGCCCTGGCGTGAGCAGCCCGCTCGCCCCACCAAAGCGTAGATCCAGGCCGTAGGGATCGATCCAGTAAAGCGGGTCGTTGAGCGAGAACTGGTAGAGATTCAGCCCACCCCAAAGCCCAATTGGGTCCGCGTTGCGCCAGCGTTGGAGGTTCGGCGAGTAGAACCGAAAGCCGAAGTAGTAGTCGCCGCTCAAGGGATCGACTTCCTTGGAGGAGAACCGGTAATGGTTGGCGGATGCCAGCGGGCCGGACAGGGAGAGGAGCTCGCCGAAGGGCGAGTAGAGGTAGCTCGCCTGTTTGACGCCGGAAGAGTTGATGAGGGTGGTGATGTCGCCGGAGCCGTCGGCGAAGTAAAAGGCAGGGACGCCGCTGGCATCGGTGCGGGCCAGCAGGCCGCCGATGCCGCCCGCGCCCTGGAAGGTGCCGCTGAGGTCGAGGCCGCGGGTGTAGGTGGCCCGCACCGAGTTGGAGTGCGCCTGCCGCTCCTGGATGGGGAGCATCCGGTCATAGAGGTAACGCACCATGTTGGTCGCGGTCCAGCCGCTCCCGTTCCAGGTATACGCGTCGCTCTCGCGCCGCCGCCAGAGGCCGTCATAGACGTACTCCTCACGCCAGGCGTTGGCGACGCTGACGGCGGTCAATCGGTCTGCGTCGTCATACTCGAACGTGTGCAGGCCGTCGCTGGTCATGTTCCCGTCGTAATCGTACTGGAGGCCGACGGAGACGGGCAGGTTCTGGGTGAGGGTCTTGGTCAGGGTCTGGCCGGAGGAGTTCTTCAGGCTTGTGGTGAAGGTGTTGTTGCCATCCGAGAGCGAGACGCCGCTGGCGGTGGCGAAACTCAGGTCGCTGTTATAGACTTGGGCCGAGACGCCGTTCACCGTCAGGCTGCCGGACTGCGGGGCCAGCGTGAGCTGACCGGCCACGGTCATGGAGGCGCCGCGGGTGATGTTGCTCAACTCGTCCAGGCCGTCGGCAAAGAACTGCTGCGTCAGCGCTCCTTTGGTCCGGCCCTTGAGATTGCCGGCGGGGTCGTAGGCATAGCCGAACTTTTCGTTCAGCCGGGGTGTGCCGGTGCCGGAGGTCTCGTATGCAATCGCGTTGGTGAGCTGGCCAATGGCGTCGTAGTCGTAGTCCAGATGCACCGCGCCGGTTCCCCGGGTGGCCGTCTTCCGGTAAAACGCGCTGTCGTAAGTATAGCCGCTGTGGTCGAGCACGGTGCCGTCCGCTTTCCTGAGCCATGTATCGCTCAAGGCGCCCGAAGTGTCAAGCAGGTTCGTGATGTAACTGCCGCCGGGCAATTCAAGCTCCTGAACCAGCGGCCCGGCCCCCTGATAGTGATAGGTGTATGTGCCGTCCTGGGTTTGGAGGGTCTGGAGCCGGCCCTGGCTGTCCGGGGTGAAGCTCTCGGACCAATTGCCGCTGGGCTGGGCCAGGGTGAGCGTGTAGGGGAATC
>JAJYHY010000213.1 GCA_021784555.1 bacterium | reverse complement strand
CGCGGCCAAGGTGCCATCCTCCGCAACCACATGGAAGATTAGGCCTTGGATCAATTCGGTTTGGCTGATTCTGGGAGGACGGCGGCGGCGAACGCCGCATTTGAGGAAGATCGAACAAATCAACGACCAGGGGATGAATTCGTTGAACAGGGCTTTAAATGTCGCTTTGGGAATCCGATATTTGGTTCGCATCCCCAGCGTAGTGCGACAAAATGGCTCGTTGGACCGGGAAACAATTGCCTGCGGCGACGAATGGTCTCACTTCGGCCGCCTACTCAAAGCGCCTCGAATTCCTAAACGGCATTGAGGTTAGGGATTTCGGATTTGCTTCGTATCTCGGGCTTCGGATCTGGCAGAGCGTTGGTGGCACAGTCAAGATGCGCCCAGCCCGCGCCTGGGCCGAAAAACGGGCTTGACCCGGCCGGCGTCATTCGATAAAAATGTCCAAGTATTCGCAGGAGCAAGCCTATGGGTGCAAGACGACAGAAAGTCGGCGCCGGTTCAAAGACAGGCTTGGAGGAGTCACGTACCAATGGGGGGGGATACGGTTCGGCGGTCTGCGCAGGAACTTCACCAGCCTGCCACTCTTGCCCAGTCCGTGACCGGAAGCATTGCCCGGTCGCCGCAGCCTGGAACCATGCCAAAGCAGTCCCTTCCGGAGCGGCGCCGTTTGAGCCGGACATCGCGGCGGGTTCGGCGGCGAACCCCATCGTAGAGCCAATCAGCCTGGCGGTCGTGGAGAGCGACCCGTCCACGCGCGGCTTGCTCGCCCGCGTCTTCGGCCTCTCCGGCGAGTTCCGGTGTTGCGGCTTCTTCCGGACGGCGCATCAGGCTCTGGCTAAACTCATCGGCGTGGGCGCCGCTTTGGTTCTGGTCGAACTGGAACTTCCGGACCTTGGCGGCATTGAGTGCGCCCGGGAGCTGATGGACAGGTAGCCCGGCCTCGCCGCCGTCATCATTGGACCCGGCGGCCCGCCGGCCCTCCTTGACCGCGCAGCCGCCGCCGGCGCCGCTGAATGGCTCGTCAGGCCGCTTTCTCTTGAGCAATGCCTCGCCACCTTGCACTGGGCGCATTGCCGCGTCCTTGGCAGCCCCTTCGGCGGTTCGACGGGCGGTGAAACTCCCGCGGGCCTCAAGCGGCTCGAACCGGAAGACGGGGACATCCTCCGGTGCCTCGCCAAGGGAATGTCCTACCCGCAAATCGAGGACGCCCTCCATCTCACCCCCGCCCAGGTCATAAACAAAACGCGGCGCGTTCGCGAGAGGCTCGGCGTCCCCAATAGCGCCGGGGCCGTGGCCCTGTGGCTGGCGGCGCGGAATCCCGGATCAAGACCGCCCTTCCGCGCATGAAATGTCCGCCGCTCATAAGCGGACCGTTTCAGACGCGGGTGGGGCGCGCAGTCCTCTGCGCGCCGCAATACCGAAGAATACCCCCGGTTGCCCGAACTGCGGCGCGCAGAGGACTGCGCGCCCTACCCATCCAGGCATGAAACCCCCGCCATTCCTAAGCCCCGCCGAGTGGGAAGTGATGTGCGTGCTGTGGCAGCGAGCGCCGATTGCGGCAGCCGCCGCCACCGCCGAACTGCGCGAGAGCAAGCGGTGGACGCTAACCACCGTGCGCACCTTGCTTCGGCGGCTCGTTCAGAAACGGGCCGTGGCACAAGAGTTCGATGGGCGCCGATACGAATACAGGCCGCTGGTCACGATGGAAGCGTGCGCGCGGGCCGAGTGTGACCGTTTTTTCGATCGAGTGCTCCGCCGCGCTCCCCCCGCGCTAGCCCTTGACCTCCTCCAAAGGCTCTGCCTCCTGCGAGAGGACGGTCAAGAGCTCCGGCGCCTGCTCAGCGATCACTGGAGCACGCGGGGCCGGGGCAAATCTTGATCCTTCGGTTGTAAAGCGAACTGCGGAGAAAAACGTGTGTTGGGAGATCGTGGGTACAGAAGGCTGTACCGCCGCCGCGGCACCATTTCACTTGATGCTCAGACGCCACCGGGCTAGGGTTGGGGCAGGCTCAATCATCAACAATCCAGAAAGCAAGAATATGAACGAAACCGATCTCGAAAGTTCCCTACGCGCCGACAGTCCCCCAAGAACGCACCGCCGCGAATTCCTCGCAAGGCTCGGTACCAAACTAATCCAGGGAGGCCTGCTTCTCACCGGAGCGAGGGTGATAACCCAATCGGCGCTTGCGGACGATTGCACTTCCACCGACAGCTGCAACACGCACTCGTGCCCTGTAGACAACTGTAAGGGGACCGATATATGTCGATTCAGCGACTCTTGCACGTCAACGCACAGTTGCGCAACGACGGATTCGTGCTACCAGATCCACTGGTGCGCCCCCGACACCTGCGGGGGCACGCACAGCTGCAACCCCGACAGCTGCACGTTCGTCCACAGCTGCTCTGGGTCCGACATGTGCTCTGGAACCAACTCGTGCGTGGGGTCAAACACATGCACCGGCATACACGGGTGCAGCGGGAGCGACAGCGTCACGGGGCCGAGTGCGGGGTCGGCATCACAAAGCGTCGGCGTGGATTGGTTCTAGTCCTTAGGGAACCGATCAGGTCCGTCAGCGCCCAACGACCCAACGCTAAGGCGCGCGAACCCTAACCGGGCGGCCTAAGCCCTGGAACCTGAAAGCGCGTTGTAGGAAAGTGAAGTTCACTTCAGCTTATGCATAGGGCAAAACTGTTCGAACCGGAGGCCCGCCAAAGGTGAAAACCAACGCTCCCCAACCTTTTGATAACCTTTGGCTCCGCCTCCGGCGAGGCCGGTGCGTCGTCGGCACCGTGGCGGCACCTTTTGCGACCGCCCTTTGGCCTGACGTACGGCAGCTCCTGCAGGAGGTAGGCCCACCGGGCCGCGAAGAGCAGTGCGGAGCGGACTCGTGGGTCCAGGAACGGCTCCTGCTCGCGCTCGCAGGCGCCGCCGACGGTGCCGGCCCGTTCACCCCGGAATCGATCGGATTCAAGGCTTCACCGCAGGAAATGCGTGCGCGGGAGGAATTTCGTCGGGAGAACTGCTTCATAACGTTTCTAGGGCGAGCCTCGAGCCAGGTCGTCTTCGGGACCCTTGACGCGATTGCGCGCCGGCTGAGCGGCCTCCTGAACATTCACGTCCGGCTGAAGGGCTGGGATGCTCTTTCGGAGTGGCCGGCGGCGCGGGAGCCGTTGGCCGCCCTGTCGCACCATCTTTTCGCCGTGAGGCGGGCGAGCGGGTCTGTGAACATCTATTCGGAATTCAGCGAGATCCCGGCGGGCCTGTGGGACTTCATCTACGGCCAACCGCGCGTTCATCTCGTGTGGCTTGGCCGCGATCTCGCCCAGGTCGAGTGCGCCAGCCAGGTGCAAGCGTACCGCGCGGACAGTCTTCCGCTACGAAATATCGGGCGCCTGGCAGACATGGGAATATCGGTGCGCACGGTCCTCCCCGCCTCCAAGGCCAATGTCGGAATCCTGCGGGAGATCACAGAAACGCTTGCCGACGTTACGCGGGGCGGGCGGATCCGAATCGTGCCAACACCACTCCTGTCCGAGATGCGTGAAATCCCTGGACCAGATGCGCAGGCGTACGCGACGCAAGTGCTGGCCATCTACACGGATAGCGGGATTCCCCTGCGAGTGGTTTTCCCGCACTCCTGGGTCGCCGACCGCGTCGATGCGTGCGTGCCGCTGGTCGGCTCGCCTGAGGCGGGCGGAGCCGCGATCACGGTGCTCGCCGACGGCAACGTTTACGCCGGCGAAAACTGCGTGGGCGCTGAGGCCTGGCGAATGGGGAACGTCCTTGACGATGTCGGGGCGTTGCGATGGGAGAGGCTCTGGGCCATGCCGGAGGCCTTCTCGCACCACTCGAAGCCCGACACGTGCCGCATTTGCGAGTGGCGGCACCGTTGCGGCGGCATAGACGCCTCGGTCCTACTTCTGGCCGAGTGCCCCGCGCCAGAGGGCGCCGCCCGCGCGCAATATCTTCACGATCTCTACTGCGCTCCGAGGAAGGCGCTCTTCGCGGAAGCCCTGTGGGACTCCGTAGCGCAGTCCGCGGAGTTCAACGAGACACGGAATGACTGCCGCGAGCTGGTGGAAGTCCACGAGGATGCGATAAGCTTCAGACCCGCCACGCTGCCGGGGCGTTCTGTCCCAGTGAGCGACGCGCCGCCGGCGCCGCCCGCCGCCGCCCCGGACGCAAGCAGCCCGCTGACTGAGACCGGCCGTCATGGCGGCGACGGTTTGCAGCCTCGCAGGTTGAGCTGGTGCGCCATGCAGCGCAGCCTGCCGGGGCAGCGCAGCGTCCACGCCATCGATCTAGATGTGACCGAGGCGTGCAACCTCGCCTGCCCGTACTGCTTCAAGTGGCAGAAGAAGGCCGTCAACATGGACGAAGCTACAGCAAAGGGGGCCATTGACTGGCTGCTCGATGCCAGCGGCAACTATCGCGGCGAGCTGAAGGTCAACCTCCTGGGGGGCGAGCCGCTGCTGCGGTACGATCTCATCCAAAGGATTGTCCCCTACGGGAAATGCCGCGCGAGGCAATGCGGCAAGAGTCTCCACTTCGGCTGCACCACCAACTGCACCCTGCTGACCGACGAGATGCTGGCCTTCTGGAAGCGGTTCGGAATGGGGTTTCACTGTTCGATCGACGGCGTCCCAGAGGTTCAGAACGCCAATCGCCCGACATTAGGGGGCGGCCCCAGCGCCCCGGCCGTGGAGAAGAACGCCCGCAAAATACTCGCCTACAGGCCGGAGGTCATGGCCCGTTCCACCATCACCCCGCACTCGGTGCCTTTCCTTTGCGAGAGCGCCAAGTATCTCGCCGGCCTTGGGTTTCGTTCGCTAAGCGGCCAGGTTGCGGTGAACTGCGATTGGAAGCGCGAGGATTTTGATGAGATGCGCCGTCAGTACGAGAGGCTCGGCGCCTACTTCGTTGACCGCTTAGTCTCACCCGACCCTCTGGAGTACGCGGAATTCTCGGGTGGCCTCCGCCTCCTCAACGCTGCGGTCCCCCGGCCCAGGCAACCCTGTGGTGCCGGGAGCGGGCTGGTGCTGGTCGACCCACGCGGCGACATTTGGCCATGCCATCGATTCGGGCCGCACCAATGCGGCGGCGGCTTCCGGCTGGGAGCGCTCGGCAGGCCGTTTAACGACCGCCTGCGTGACGTCTTTCTCAAGTACGACGCCATCGAAGACGCAAGGGCCAACTGCGCGGCGTGCGTTGCGCGGGCGATCTGCCGCCACTGGTGCTATGTCGAGTGCCTTGACTGTTCCCGCTCGCTGTACGATCCCGGCCGAGACTACTGCGAGGCCATCAGGATCCTGTACGATGAGATCGTGGCCATCGACGATCACCTCAAGCTGCATCACCCGGCCGCGTTCGACAAATGGCTGAAGGAGGCGCGAGCATGACAAGGATGCGATTTGCATGGTTGGCGGACGCGGAGTGCGAAGATTCATACTCAGCCCGAGAGGCCAGAGTGCTGCTGCGGGCCATGGCGCAGGACGACCAGATAGTGCCTCTGTGGTTCGCGGCGGGGTCGCGCCAGCCGCCCCATTTCTGGAACGGCATGCGCGTGTTTCCGGTTCCCAGCGGGACGCTGGACTCGGCCGACTACCTGCACACGCTGATAGCGCAGCAATGTCCGCACGCGATCCTCTCAAATCTGCCGATGTCCTCCATGTCCGGTGTCTCCGAGCATCTGAGGTGTTGCGGCCTGCCTTGGATTCAGCGTGTCAGCCCCGATGACGTTCATGGGGGGCAGCATCCCAGCGGCTCAATACTGCTGGTCGCCGAGGAGGGTGCATGCGCTGGGGTAGGCGACCGCAAGTTCGTGCCATACATCCGGGGCTTCGACCCGCAGGTTTCTAACGGGGCGGATGCAGTGGTCGTACTGGAGGCGCTTCAGCGCGCAATCCGGGAATGCCGGGCGGAATCGGGGATCCAGGGGGCGGCACCGGGGTGCCACCTCGTTATGCGTCAGCATCTTTTCTGCAACACCAGCGTGGCGCAGGTGATGTTCGAGCTCACAAACGCCCTGATCGACCTGGGAGTCCCGGTCGTGCCGCAGGACGAGCATGCCATCTTCAACGGGGGCTATATTGAGCGTGAGGAGGAACTATACCGCTCCGGCGCTCCGGAGAAATATAGGCGAGTCCTCAGAGCCTTAGACGAACGGTATGATCCGGACACTGCCACGACGGTCCACTTTGTTCTGCCCAAGTCCGCAACAGCCTACACGCGCGACGGCGTCTTTCCGGCCTTGGCAGGGCGGGAGGCGCTCTACATCACCGGCAACCACACGATCAAAAGCCAAGCCGAGGTTCGGGTCCTAGCCGACAACTTCGAAAAGCTCATTTTCCCCTCGGAACACGTCCTCCGGCCCTACCGCGATGCCGGCCTCAACCACCGGCAGGGGGCGATTGTCCCGCATGGAATAGATCCAGCGATCTTCTCCCCCGAGGCCAAGCCGGTCCGCTACCCCTCCCCAAAACAGTTCATATTCCTCCAGACAAGCTTTCCGTGGTACCAGAAGGGCTTCGACCTGAGCATTCGGGCGTTCTGCAGGACGTTTTCAAGCCGGGACGATGCCTGCCTTGTTCTCAGGGTTCCAAGAGTCAAGGCGAGCGAGCGTAGCGATACGCTCGGTAGGGTGGAGGAGGTCGTCGCAGCGGAGACCGGGAAACCGGGAGCGCCCGAGGTGCTGCTGCTTGAATGGGACGTCCCGCCCGACCAGCGGGCAGGCCTTTACACGGGGGCCGACTGCTACGTCCATCCCCTGCGCGCGGAGGGGTTTGGAATAACCATCCTCGAAGCCATGGCCTGTGGGCTTCCGACAATAGCGCCCGCCTGGAGTGGCCCGGCGGATTTCCTGTCGCCGTGCTGCTCCTATCCCCTGCGCTTCTCCGGGCCGATCGCAGAGAGGGCGACGGACGGCTCGATCAGCCGCTACCACGTTGACCCAGATGTGGACCATTTATGTTACCTGATGCGCCGCGTGTACGAGCATCGGGATGAAGCAAGAGTGCTCGGCCGCAAAGCGTCCGAGGTCGCGCATAGCCAGTGGACCTGGAGGCACGCCGCGCAGAAGCTTGCCTCGCTCCTTTCTTTCTGGCCACGCACCACGATGCCCCTTCCGCCTACGAATCCAACTGCTACATGCCATGAAATCTAAGCTGGCGAAGCCGCTAATTCTCTTGATCAGTCTGGTCGCGGGTGCGCTTATCGGCCTGGAGTTGCCGGGTTCCTCGATCAGCGCAGGGTCGGAACTCGCGCCCCCCCTCCGCCAAGCTGCGGCTCAACTCAAAGGGTGGCGCACGCCGGCCGCTGCCGGAGGGCCTAACCAGGCGCCCGTAACGCCCGTGGCCGTTGCCAATCTGCAGCAGCAGCTCGATCAGGCCCTCAGGCTGACCAGCCCTACACGCCGGCAGGAGGCGCTGTTTAACCTCGGGCAGCGCGTTCCGAGTTCCGACATCCCCCAGGCCATGAAATTGCTGGGAGCGCGCCGAGAACCCGAGGCCGCGACCCTCCTCTATTCGCTGCTGGGCCGCTGGGGGCGCGCAAACCCGGCTGCGGCGCTGGCCTGGGTGCAAACGAGCGGCTCGGCGGCACTCCGCAAGAAGGGACTTAGCACCGTCCTGGCCGACTGGGGGGTTGACGATCCGTCCGCCGCGCTCCGGTGGGCCGGCCGCATGCCGCCGGGGGAAGAAAGGGACGACGCGCTGTCCAGGGTTTTCAAATCTTTTGCTACCGCCGATCCGGCGCGCGCGTGGTCAACGCTGAGAGGTTCCTCCTATGGGGCGGCTCAGGGCCGCCTGCGCGTCGTGGTTCTGGAGGATTGGGCGAACACCGATCCGTCGGCCGCTGCAGCGGCCGCCTCCCGCGCCAAAGCGGCGGAATGGTGGGTTTACCCCGACATCGCGTCGAAGTGGGCCTCGCAAGACCCGGGCGCCGCACTGACCTGGGCCCAGAGCATCCCCGGGGCGATGACCCGGGATCGGGCGGTGGACAGCGCGGTCAAGGCCATGGCCGCTGTCGATCCTCAGGCGGCGGCTGCCGCCCTCTCGGGAGAACAAGGAAGCCACCTGCAGGCCTTGGCGCCGGACATCGCGACTCAATGGGCGGCGAAGGACCTCGGCGGGGCAATGGGCTGGGCGACCAATTTGCCCCCCGGACTCGCTCACGACCGGGCGGTGCAGGCCGTTGTTGAACAGTGGGCGCAGACGGATCCCCAATCGGCCGCCGGATACGCGGCGGGGCTGCCCGCCGACGCCCAAGGCAAGGTGGCGGGCAGCATCGCCGCATCTTGGTACACCCAGGACCGCGCCGGGGCGACTACGTGGGTCAACTCCCTTGAGACCGACGCGCAACCAAAGGCGGTGGACGGCATCCTCGAGGACCTGCGCGGTGACCCCAAGGGAGCAGAGAACTTTCTCAGCTCGCTGACCGACACCAACCTCGGCAGAAGCCGTATGTGGAGCTTGGCTGGTAGTTGGGCATTTGGCGATCTGCCCGACGCCGTCGCCTGGATCCAGCAAGTGCCCGCCAGCGAGATACAATCAGGTCTCGACTGGAATCAATGGGGCGCGGCGCGCGACATTGTCTCCGCGTGGTCCGGGGCCGATCCTGAGAGCGCCTGGGCGTTCACGACACAGCTCCCGTCCGGGGACCAGAGAACCCAACTCCTCACCCAAATAGCGGACAAATCGCTTCGGGACGACCCAGCCACGGCGCTGACCTGGCTGAAGGGAGTGTCCGATGCGCAGGTTCAGAGCGCCGTGGGGTCTGCGGTGGCAGGTGATGTCGCCGCGTGCTTCCCGCCGGCTGACGCCGCAACGTTTGTGGCGCAGCTCCCGGACAGCGCGCGCATGGAGGCCGCAAAGAGCGCCGTTAGGGTCTGGATGGACAATGACGGCAACGAGTCGGCCGCGGCTTGGCTCGGGCAGTTTCCACAGGGCGGCCTAAGGGATGCCGCAGCCGCGCAGTTCGTTTCAAAGGCGGCGAACGACGCCCCGGCCGCGGCGGCGGCGGTCATCAGCCGATACGGCCTGGGTGAAACCAGCCAGCAGGCACTGGCCACGCTTGTGGAGAGATGGCTTGCGCAGGACGCTGGCGCCGCCCGTGCCTGGGTCCAGAGCGCCGCGCTGCCTGAGGACACAAAGGCGCAGTTGCTAAATCCATCGAACTGAATGAAATCGACAGCCGCATCTGTATTGTTCACTGTCGCGGCCTTGGGCGCGGGAGTGCTGCTGGGCCGCTACCTGCGAGGGCGGGGACCGACCGGTACGTCAACCAGCACCGAAGTCGGCGCCATGCCCTCGGGTCCAGATGGTACGCCGCTTGCCTCGGCTATCCGTGGCGCCGACTTCCAGACGAAACTAGGCCGCGCCCTCGCTCAAGCCAGCCCCTCGCTCCGGGAAGAACTGCTCTTTCGTCTGGGGGAGAGCCTGGCCCCGTCCGAGATACCGCAGGCGCTCGCCATACTGGCCACGCGCCATCAGCCCGGGGCGCTGGAGTTGGCGCGTCATCTGCTGGGCCGCTGGGCCGAGAGCGATCCCGCATCCGCGATGAAGTACGCGATGGCGATGCCTCAGAGCGCGCGCCGCGAGAAGGCGCTCGATGTGGTGCTGAATGAGTGGCTCGCCGGTGACGCCTCGGGTGCCCTGCAGTGGGCGAAGGCCCTGCCGCCCGGTTCGCGCAGGAACCGATGCCTCCAAGCGGTCCTTACGGCTGTGGCGGCAAGCGATCCGGCGCGTGCTCTGGGCCTGGTGAAGTCCCTGGGAAACCTGCAGAACGCAACCGCCATCCAGGAGGCCATTTTGCGGCAGTGGGCGACGGCGGATCCTGTCGCCGCAGCAACAGCAGCCCGGGGGATGAAATGGCTTTCCCGGGACATCCTCGGCCACCTGGCCGGCCAGTGGGCCGTCAAGGATCCCAAGGCGGCGCTGGCTTGGGCGGGGGGGCTGCTCTCTCCACAAGCCCGCAGGTCCGCCCTGGACGCGGCCATGGGGGCCTGGGCAGATTCAGACGTCCAGGCCGCCGCCATGTATGCGACGAACCTGCCGCCTGAAGAGCGTTTGGATGCGGTCGGTTCCCTCGCACAACGTCTGGCCTTGACGAATATGGAGGCCGCGCTAAGTTGGGCCACTAACCTGCCACCCGGACTCTGCGAGAAGAGCGCTCTTGGCAAGGTAGTTCAAGTGCTGGCCAAAGAGAGCCCCGCGGCCGCCGCCGCTCTTTGGGGGGGCATGAGTGACACTGACCAGCGCGATCTCGCCGGCGGCGCTGGTGCAGGTTGGTACAAGCAGGACCCAGCGGCTACCATGGCTTGGGTGAACACGCTCAGTCGGCAGGCGGCGCAGCAGGCGGCTTACGGCATTTTCGCCGAGTTGAAAAACGGGGACCCGTCCAAGGCGGCGAATTTCGCGATGGCGTTGTCGGACAACGGGCTGCGATGGGACTATTTGGGCCAGGCGGCCGCCTTGTACGCTGGCAAGGACCTCGCTGCCGCAAGGAACTGGGTCAGCCAGATGCCGAGCGGGCCGGACAAGACCAGTGCGCTGCAGGGATTGGTGCAAGCTTGGGCAGGCGCCGATCCGCAGGCCGCCGCGCAATTCGCGCAATCCCTCTCGTCCGATGAGTTTACGTCGGCTCTCGCCTCAGGCCTCGCCGGCAAATGGGCTGCGGCCGACCCAGCGGCTGCCCTCGCCTGGGCCCAGTCACTGCCGTCCGGCTCCATGCAGGCCTCGGCGGTTGTGTCCGCGGTGAAATCGTGGGCGTCGCAATCGCCGAAGGACGCGGCGGCTTATGTTGCGCTGCTGCCGACCGGCCCCGCCCAGAATGAAGCGCTGTCCGACGTGGTGACAGCCTGGGCGAACTCGGACCCCAAGGCGGCCGCCGATTGGGTTAACACCTTCGCGCCCGGCGATGCCTTCGACCAAGCCGCTAATACGGTCCTGTCCCGCTGGGCGGTGGACGACCCTGAGGCCGCTGCCAGGTGGGCGGGTTCGCTTCCTCAGGGCGCCCTGAGCAGTGGCTCAGCCGGCAAGATCCTGTTCACCTGGTTGAACAAGGACCCTCAAGCCGCCTCGGCCTGGGTTGACTCCTGCGGCATAAACCCGAACGACCTAATGAGCGGAATTGGCGAATCGGTGGGTCTGCCACCACCTGAGGTCCGCAATGTGATTGAGTTCTCGCACTTGAGCGACCGCGCGAAGCAAGAACTATTGGGCGGCGGCCAGTAAGGAGGCTGCGCCCGAGCCGATCCACGCGGGCCCGCTGAGAGATGAGCACGATCGAGAGATTGAGGAACCGGCCCGCAGCCGAAAGCGGCAGGGAAAGCCGCGCGCGGCCTGTGGGCTCCGTTATCGTCGGAACCGGGGGGTTGCCGTGATCATTCCGCTAATAAACCTGCCGTCGCCATTTTTGACTGATGAAAAGACGCTCATGCCCCTGGGGTTGCTCTATCTCGGAGCGTCGGCCGAGTACCACGGACGTCGCGCGTGCGTCGTGGATCTCGCCGGCTGCCCGGATTACGTGGAGCGAGCGGTTCGGGAGCTCTCGCTCTTGCGGCCTGAGCCAACAGCCGTCGGCATCAGCATCACCGCCAGCCAGGCCAAGCTGGCCCGCGAGCTTGCCAGCGCAATTCGGGACCATTTCCCCGGCGTACGGCTCGTCGCGGGAGGGGCGCACGTGACTCACTCCATCAAGGCCTCGGCCCGTCAGCCGGAGCGGACCAGAGGGCTTGTATCGGACCTGCACCGGAATTATGACGTATTGGTGATGGGAGATGGAGAACTCGCCCTCCAGGCCGCGTTTGCGGCCGACGCGCCGAGAATAATCGACGCCACGTTGCCGTCCTCCGAGTATTACGTCGGCTCGCGGTGGCTGGACCGGCTGCCTTACCCCGCCCGGCACCTAATCGGTGCGAGCGGCTACCGTTATAACCTCGGCCACGTATGCATAAACGAGTCGAACGCCGTCAATATCATATCGCAGCGCGGGTGTCCCTTTGCCTGCCGCTTCTGTGCGGGCCGGATGGACGCCTCCGCGAGGTTGATGCGAAGGCCCTCCGCAGCGCACGTTCTTGGGGAGATCAAACAGCTGTACGATACGTACGGTTACACCGACTTCACGTTCTACGACGATGAGCTGAACGCCGATCGCGGCCTGGGCCCCCTGCTGGCGGGCCTGATTGATCTCCAGGCGCGCCTCGAGCACCAGATGCGGTTCAGGTGCTTTCTCCGGGCTGATCTGGCCACACACACGCAAATACGCGCCTTGGCGAAGGCCGGGTTCGTGGTGATAGCAATCGGCGCGGAATCCGGCTCAGAGCGGATGCTGACGAATATGGGTAAGCGAGTCACAAAGGACCAGAACACGCGCGTCATCGAGTGGGCGAGGTCAGCCGGGATCTACACGAAGGCTATCATATCCATCGGGCATCCTGGGGAGTCGCCGGAGACGCTGGCGGAGACCGAGCGATGGTTAGACGCGGTCCAACTGGAGGACGTGAACTTCACGATCGTTTCGGCGTTGCCCTCCTCCTGCTACTACGATGGCGCTGTCAGGCGGGGCGGTGTCTGGGTCTATACGTGCCCCGAAAACGGGGACCGGCTCTACGATTTCGGGGTGAACTGGGCGGAGACTGTTCATTTCATAAATGGCGCTCCCTCGGCCGATTACAATCCCAGCATTTACACCGACAGTCTTTCACCGAGTGACCTGGCGAGCTGGCACAGGTACTTCGAAGCCAAATACAAGGCCCACCATGATGCGGAGCCAGCCGCCGAGCCAGGCACCGGCGCAACGAAGCCTTTTTGCGCCGTCCATGCCATTCACTGAGCCACCATTCGACGCAATGCCGGCAGCATCCCGCCAGGCTGTGCGGCCGGGATCTGCGCCGGATCCGGTCGAAGTGCATACAATCCACCTCGCCCACGCCGAGCAACGTAAAAGGGAGTTCCTTAAACGCAATCAGCTATGCGGTGTGGAGTTCACGTTCGAGGACGGCGTGGACGGCAAATCGCTGGACCTGGCGGCCATCGTCCAGCAGGGCCTTATTCTGCGCGGCACCGCAAACTACACATCCGCTACGCTCGGATCCGCGCTGGCGCACCGGAAGCTCTGGCTCAAGTCGGCGGCGGAGGACAGGCCGGTTATCGTCTCGGAGGACGATGCGGTGTTCAGGCTCGATTTCAGGGCACAACTGGATTTGACCATGCGCGCGATGCCTAGGGACTGGGACATCCTCCTGATGGGGTACAATTTTAACTCTGTGCTCCACCTGGACATCATCCCAGGCGTGGAGGAGTTCGGCGGGCTGTTCTACCGGAGGCGTCTGGGATGCTCCGAGCTGGACCGCTTCCAGAAGAACGAGGCTCCAACCGGGGTTTTCCCACTCAGGAATTGCTTTGGCCTTCCCTGCTACGCCCTTTCCCCCGCCGGGGCGCGGTTTCTCCTGGCCCGGGTGTTCCCGCTGCACAACCGGCCGGTCCGCATCCCGGCACTCCGCAAGACGATCGTTTCCTTCTCCAACGACTCTATCATGAACTGTCTCTACGAACTCATGAAGGCCTACGTATGCCTACCCCCTCTCGTGGTAACGCCGCACAACATCGACCCAGACGATCACGCCGTAACGCTTTGTAACGTTTTGTAACGCTTTTGTGACGGTTCCAATTTACCCAAGTCCCTGACTATCAACACTTGTTACGTTGTAACGGTCCCAGGGGGGTACATATACTCCCCCTCACCTGTCTTCCGTGTCGAAGGCCGCCACCAGCGGACGGTGATCGGAGCCCGTTCCCCACTCCGGCGAGGCCAGGACGTAGGTTTCATTTTTGACCCATTCGCGTGCCATGCCGCGGCTCAGCAGAATGAAATCAACGCGGCTATAGGTATCGGCCTTCGGATAGAAATGCGTCCAGGTAACCGTTCGTCCTTTTACGCCGGATGAGTCGCCGCTGGGGCTGCCCGGCCTCCGCTCGCCCGGCCGGGTATCGATCAACTTGCGCCTGCCTCGGCCTATAACCTCGTGGACCGAGGCCGAATCTTTAGTGTCGTTGAGATCTCCCACAACCACCAGGTTTGCCTCCGGATTCGAGGCGAGATATTCATCTACGATCTTCCCAAGGACCTTGGCTTCCTGAAGGCGCAGCTCCGTTTCATCGGCCAGAGCGGTTTGAAGCCGCGACTTAAGGTGAGCGGCCAAGAGCGTGAACCGATAGCTCGGAGTTACCTGGATCTCTATGTCGCCGATGCCCCGGCTAACGTGGAACCGGCGTCCGCTGAGCAGGAAGACGTCGTTGGTGTGCGGGCGCCGAGCCATGATCGGGAACCGGCTTAGAATGGCCGTATGGATGGCCGGGTCCCACCCGGGGACATATTCCGCGTAGGGGAAGTCGAGGCCCATGGCGCTCAACCCCCGGCGCAGTTCTTGCAAGGCGTTGGTTCCACCCACTTCCTGGAGCGCAATGACATCCGGCGCCATCTGGCGAATACTCTCGCGAACTTGGGCGCGGGCTTCGGCCGTCTTGGCATGACGGCGGTCCTGGGCCTCAATGAAGTAGTTCTCCAGGTTGTAGGTGGCCACCCGGAAGACGGCGCCGGGGGTTG
>JAJYHY010000212.1 GCA_021784555.1 bacterium | reverse complement strand
TTCTCCTTCCTCATAGCCGACTCTTGAACCGGCGGATGTAGATGTGCTTGACGAACTGGACGAGCACGCAATAGGCCAGCAGCACCAGCGGCAGGTAAATGAAGTAGCCGGACGGCAGCGGTTCCAGCCTGAAAACCGGGGCCACCGGGGAGAACGGAAGCCACGCCCCGAAGCCCATCACGGCGGCGGTCGTGGCCACCACAATCGGCGCGGCGGTGCTCTGCGCAAAGGGGATCTTCTCGGTGCGGATCATGTGGACGATGAGGGTTTGAGTCAGGAGGCCGACAACAAACCAGCCGGATTGGAAGAGGGATTGTTGAATGATGGTGTCGGCCGCGGAGAGTTTCACCATGCCGTCCGGCACCAGTTCCGCGGTGGGAATATCCGAGGCCTGCCGATCCAGTTCATTTGGCTTGCGCTCCACTCCAGCATTTTCCGCCCGGAGCACCGTGACCTCGTTGCGCACAAAGCGGCGCAGCGACTCGGCCTGGACCTGGGACTTCATTTCCTGCCAGAACCGCAGCCCGGCGCTGAGCACAATCATTGAGGACATGACGATGGTCGCCTTGGGATCGCCGGTGGCGAAGGAAACAATGGCCAGGATAGCCAACACCCCGTTAAACGGGTGCTTCATCGAACTCCACAAGACGGACAACCAGGAGGGGGGCTTTTGGCTAGTCAGCTCGTTGCGCCCAAACTCTTCCAGACGCCGGTGCGCTTCCGGCCACGCCAATCCCGCCGGACAGGCCTCAAGCCGTGCGAGGACAGCGGATTGGTCCAAGGCCGCGGGTTCAGCAAGCCCGGCGAATAATTCCAGACGAGCATCTCGTTTTTGGCCGCTCATTAGCGCAAGTCGTGTTGGGCGATACGAATCACGCTATTCGTCTATATGCCGCCGGAGGGAAATCAAGTTGTTTGTGAGCGCGGCGTCGGGGTCAGTCCTGCACCTTTTTCCGCCACTTCGCCTTCCACCACCGCGGAAAAAGTGAGGACTGACCCCGACGCCGTCACATCCTTCAAGCGCAGCGAGCTTGTCTGAGAGGCGATTCTGTTGAATATTCTGGCCGTTGTTGCGCCCATGCATCACCACTTTCATATCGCCGATACAGACCCGACGTTTGTCGCCCGGTCGCGCTCGACCTGGGAGATCATCCGGCGGGTAGCGGTCTATCTGCGCCCCTACAGGCTGATGGCGCTGGGGACGATTGGGTGCGCGCTCTTTTCCATGGGCTTTGCCCTGACCTATCCCAAGCTCATTCAGTTGCTCATTGACCGCGTCATCGCGCACAAGCAGGCCACCTTGCTTCCCCTGATGGTCCTGGGGCTCTTGGCAGCGTTCCTGCTGCGCGACCTCTTCAACAGCCTGCGCATCCGCATCAACAACACCTTCGAGCAAAACGTTATCTATGACATGCGCCGGGAAGTCTATGCCCGGCTACAACGGCTGCCGGTGAGCTACTTCGACCTGCGCGCCTCCGGCGACCTAATGACGCGCGTGGTGGAGGATGTCAACTCCGTGGAGCGGGTGCTGATCGACGGCACCGAGCAAGGCAGCGTCGCCATCCTGAGCATTCTGGAGGTGACAGCCATCATGTTTTGCACCAACGCGCATCTGGCCTTGGCCGCCCTGGTCCCATTGCCCCTGCTCACGGCAGGGGCTTACTGGTACACTTCAACGGCCCATCGCCGCTATCGCGTGCAGCGCAAAGCGGCCAGCGCCCTCAATGCCCTGCTTATGGATAACCTCCAGGGCGTAAGGCAAATCAAGGCCTTCGGCCGGGAGCCGCACGAGGACGGGCGGTTCGCGGAGCGGGCGGACGCGTTGCGGGCGGGGACTCTGGGCGTCATGCGTGTCTGGGCGGCCTACTCGCCTGCCATGTCATTTGTCGGTTCGCTGGGCATGGTGCTGGTGCTGTGGCAGGGCGGGCACCAGTACATGGCCGGTCGGCTGAGCATCGGCCAACTGGTGGAATTTCTCTTTTATCTCGGTCTCTTTTATGAGCCAATAGCCCGCCTCCATGGCCTGAACCAAATGCTCCAGGCCGCGCGCGCGGCGGGGGAGCGCGTCTTTGATATTTTGGATATGCCCGTCGAGCGAGAGAAGGGCGGCATCGGGGTCAGTCCTCACCTTTTCCCCGGTAATGCAGGGCGAGATGGCGGAAAAAGGTGCAGGACCGATCCCGACGCTGCCGAGCGGGATAACGGGCTGCCGCGGCGCCGGCTCAAGCCGCCCGTTGGAGGCGACGTGGTCTATGAGAATGTCACTTTCAGTTACCAGCCTGGCCGGGTGGTCTTGCAGAACGTGTCATTGCACGCCCGTCCCGGTGAAATGGTGGCGCTGGTCGGACCGACCGGTTCGGGAAAATCCACCCTGGTGAGCCTGCTGTCCGCATTTTATGAAGCCGATTCAGGACGTATTACCATCGACGGCCAGGACGTGACCGGCATCTCGCTGGAGTCCTTGCGGGCGCATATCGGCCTGGTGAGCCAGGAATCGTTTCTGTTCAACGGCACCGTCCGGGAGAACATTCTTTATGGCCGGCTCGACGCCACCAAGCAGGAGTTGATAGAGGCCTCCCGCGCGGCCAACTGCCACGAGTTTATCGTCCGGTTACCGGACGGCTACGATTCGCGCGTTGGCGAACGTGGAGTCAAACTGAGCGTGGGCGAGAAGCAGCGGATCAGCATCGCGCGGGCGCTGCTCAAGAACGCGCCGATTCTGGTCCTCGACGAGGCGACCGCCAGCGTCGATACGGCCACCGAGCGGCTCATCCAGGAGGCGCTGGAGCGACTCATGGCCAACCGGACGAGTTTTGTTATCGCGCACCGGCTCAGCACCATTCGCAAGGCGGATCAAATCCTGGTGATGCGCCGCGGTCAGATCATCGAACGCGGTGTGCATGAGGAGTTGCTGGGCATGGACGGCTTGTACAGCCGCCTGGCCCGCATCCAAGGCACAACCTTCATCGAGGAGGGCTTTGAAAAGCTCGCTGATGAAGCGCTGGTTGGGGGCCAACGCGAGCCAACTCCCTCCCCATGAGAGCTGGAAATAACGGGTGGTTGTGGCTAACTGCTTGCTGGCGGGGTCGTGGAGCAGGGCGCCGGCCGGGACTCGCCCCCTGCCGGCTCGCGCAGCTTGATGAGCGCGGCCAAGGCTGCCTGGCTCTCGGCCGCCTTCTTGCTTTTGCCTCTGCCGCGGGCCAGTTCCATCCCCCGATGGTGAACGGTGCATTCGAACACTCGATCGTGATCGGGCCCGGTCTCGGCCACGACGCGGTAGCGAGGCGCCTCGGGAGAAACGGCCTGAAGCAATTCCTGCAGTTCCCCCTTGGGGTTGTCCAGAACCGGCAAAACCGAAACCTCCCCGAAGGCCTTTAGAAAGTCGCGCAGAATAAACTGGCGCGCGGCTTCGAATCCGCCGTCGAGAAACACCGCCCCCAGGATTGCCTCGAAAGTGTCGGCCAGCGCCGAGTCGCGTTCCCGCCCACCGTGCATTTCCTCCCCGCGGCTCAGGATGAGATGCCGGCCCACGCCCAACTCGCGCGCGTGCCTGGCCAAACTGGTGCGGTTGACGAGGTTGGCGCGGGCCTTTGTGAGAGGGCCCTCGCCGAAATCCGGAAATTTCTCATACAGCTCCCGCGTCAGCACGAGCTGCAACACCGCGTCGCCGAGAAACTCCAGGCGCTGGTTGGTTTGGATTGGCACGCCCTGTTCGTGCGCGACCGAAGGATGCGTGAGCGCCAAGCGGAGCAGGTCGGGATCATGGAATGCGTAGCCCAGGACACGCTGCAGTTCTTCGTAATCCGCCACGCCGCCCGCTCCCTTCAACTTGGCCGCGCTTGGGCCCGTTCAATCGCCGGTTGGCAGCCCGCGGTCTCGGGCGCGGCCGGAGCCTTCGGCGCGGCCTGAGCGGACGCTTCAGGCGTCTCTGGCGCAAGCGCCGCCACTTCGGGGCCTGAGTGAGGCGGCGGGTTCAAACCGTGCTCCAGGAGCGCCGCCACTTCGCGCTGCACGGCCTCGAGATGATTGAGTTGGAGGCCCGGATCGACAATGCTGAACACATCCCCGCTTCTAGGTTCTTCATAGACAAAGAGGCGGCGGCCCTCCCGCAGGAACTGCTCCTTAATCTTGAGCAGGCGCTTTCGTTCGAGCATCACAGCCAGGATGTAACCGGCGGCAATGTACTGGGGATCATTCCGCTCAATCAACTGCCGGAGCAGGGACAGGGCCGTCGTCTTCTGAATCGGCTCGTTGGGCGGCGGCGGCGCCTCATAAATCCCCTGCCAATAAGAGATGAATCCTTTTCGCTCACGCGCCCCGTTGCTATATTGGCTTTCCCAACACTGCTGGCAGACATCAGAGCGCCGGAACTCCGCCCTTTCATCGAAGAGCAGCGTGTGGTAGGGGGCCTTGTCCGCAAAGGGCTTGGCGCAGGCCGCGCATGCGCGCGCGCGTTGTTGAATGTTCCAATCCGTCATCTCACCTCCCCGCTCACGCCGCGGCCCGGCCTTGTCGTCGCCGAATCAGGGGCTTGGATTCGCCGGTAACGACCTGGCGCGTGATATGGACTTGGAGGATGTCGTCGCTGCTCGGAACATCGTACATGACATCCAGCATCAATCGCTCCAGGAGACTCCGCAGCGCCCGGGCGCCTGTGCCCTTCTTGATGGCCCGACGGGCCAACTCCCGCAGGGCATCCGCACTGAACTCCAACTCCACGCCTTCCATGGCCATCAGCTTGGCGTATTGCTTGGTTAAAGCGTTGCGAGTGTCCGTCAGAACCGAAACCAATTGGGTTTCGGTCAACTCTTCCAGCACCGTCACCATGGGCAGCCGTCCGATGAATTCAGGAATGAAACCGAAGGCGAGCAGGTCTTCCGGCTCAACGTGTTTGAGGATTTCCTGGCGGTTGAGCGGGGTTTGTGTGGCATTGGCATCGACAGCGCGAAAACCCATCACGTGGTTGCCCAGCCGTCGTTGGATGAGCTTTTCCAGGCCGATAAAGGCCCCCCCGCAGATGAAAAGGATGTCGGTCGTGTCCACGCGGATGTATTCCTGCTGGGGATGTTTGCGCCCGCCTTGAGGCGGCACATTGCAGACCGTGCCTTCCAGGATCTTCAACAGAGCCTGCTGCACGCCTTCCCCCGAAACATCACGCGTAATCGAAACGTTCTCGGTCTTGCGCGCGATCTTGTCAATCTCATCGATATAGATGATACCGCGTTGCGCCCGCTTCACGTCATAGTCGGCGTTCTGGAGGAGGCGGAGGATGATGTTTTCCACGTCTTCGCCCACGTAGCCCGCCTCCGTGAGGGTCGTCGCATCGGCGATAGCGAAAGGCACATCCAGAATCTCCGCTAGTGTCCGGGCCAGGAGCGTCTTGCCCGAACCAGTGGGGCCGATGATGAGGATATTGCTCTTTTCGATGTCGATGCCGGCGTGCGGATCAAATGGCTCGTTGTCTTTTTCCGCCGCCGAGTCGGCCCCTTCCTGGAAGATGCGCTTATAGTGGTTGTGAACGGCGACGGCGAGGGTCTTTTTTGCGTCTTCCTGCCCGACGCAGCGCAGGTCTAACTGGCGCCTTATTTCCGCCGGCTTGGCGATGACGCGCTGTCTCTGTTTTCGCGCCTGCGCGGCGAACTCTTTATCGAGCACCTGCTTGCAAAGGAGCACGCAGTTATCGCAGATATACACCCCGGGCCCGGCGATGAGTTTCTTGACTTCGGCATGGGACTTGCCGCAAAAACTGCACAGGGTGATCGTCGTGGGCCGGGCCATTGGGGCTTTCGTTCCGGGCGTTGTCCGCGCGGGCTACTCTCGCTTCTCCGCCAAAGCGCTGGCGCGCTCGACCAACCCCTGGATTTCCTTCCGTGATTGCACCACTTCATCCACCAGCCCGTAGGCTTTGGCTTCCTCAGAGCTCATAAAGTTATCGCGGTCGCAGTCCTTTTCCACCTGCTCGATGGAGCGCCCGGTATGGCGGGCGATGATGCTGTTGAGCCGCTGCTTGAGGCGCAGCATGTAGCGAACCCGGATCTCGACATCACTAGCCGCGCCCTCGGCCCCGCCTAAGACCTGGTGAATCATGATGTTTGAGTTGGGCAGCGCGTAGCGCTTGCCCTTGGCCCCGCCGCAAAGCAGCACGGCCCCCATGCTGGCCGCCTGCCCGATGCAGTAGGTGTTCACGTCGCAGGTGAGAAACTGCATGGTGTCATAAACGGCCAGGCCGGCGGTGACGCTGCCGCCAGGCGAATTGATGTAGAGATGAATGTCCTTTTTGGGATCGCTCATTTGGAGGAACAAAAGCTGCGCGATGATCAGGTTGGCCACCATGTCATCCACCGGTGTTCCCAAAAACACAATCCGGTCCACCAGCAAACGGGAATAAATGTCGTATCCCCGCTCGCCGCGGCCCGTTTGCTCTACCACCATCGGAACCAAGAAGTCTTGCATAATACTTTCTTCAGATGGGGAAACCTAGCGGAGCGCTCGGGCCAGGTCAAGCTGAGGCGCCGGGGTCAGTCCTCACTTTGTCCGCCACTTCCCGTCCTTCACGAAAGCCAATGGGGGGAGCTGCCTTCTGGCGTCGAGCAATTGAAGCCTTGCTTCGCGAATCTCCAAGTGGGTGACGACACTCTTGAGCGGTATAGCGTTGCGAAGTCAGGCAACCTCAAGGACCTGCATCCCGGGGACGTTCTGATAGCGGAGAAATCGCCCGCGGATAGGCAGGACGACACCCTCTTCGAGTTCGGATTCGGCACGTGGTCCTGGCAGGGAACCGGCGCCAACGCCAGCGATCGGGGCAGTGGCGGCGTGTGGCGAGGTCCGTCGGCGGGAAGGTAAGCGTTGCATGGGCGTGGCGCGACGGCACAGGCTAGAGTGCTTGAATTTCAAGACATGTTGCGGACAGGTCAACTTTTGCCGTTTGTGCGGAGAGGGCGAATCGGCCTCGGGTGTGACACCGGCGGCATTTGTCATTAGGCATTGGGCATCTAGCATTATTCATTGGCAATGCCTAATGCCCAATGCCTAATGACAAATGCTCAATGACTGTGGGAAAAACGGTCTGAGGCGGAACCTCGCTAGAACTCTTTCATAAGCCTCGCCCGAACACCGGTCATGGCCACGGCCTCCGTCCTCTCATGCATCGGATAGGAATCCTTGCCGGGATGGAGCACGAAAAGCTGTTCGAGTTTCAGGTCGTGCAACGCCGTGTGCATCGACTTGGTCATTGTCGGCGAATCCCCGTACTTGAACTCGAACCCATATCTCCGCCCGCGCCAATGCACCATCAGATCCAGTTCGGCGCCTCCGTGCGTCGCCCAAAAATAGGCGTCCCGGTCCCCAGTGATGCTTAGGACTTGCTCAAACGCAAAGCCCTCCCATGACGCCCCGAGCTTGGGGTGAGCCTCCAGGTCCTCAAAGGCTTCCAGCCTCAAAAGGCAATGCAGCAACCCCGAATCGCGCAGGTAAATCTTCGGCGCCTTAACCTGCCGCTTGCTGAGGTTTTCATACCAGGGCGCCAGTTGCCGCACCATGAAGGTCGAAGTGAGGATGTCCAGATACTTGCGCATGGTCGGTTCGGAAGTGCCCAGGGAGCGCGCCAGCTCGGAACCTTTCCAGATCTGCGCGTGGTAATGCGCCAGCATGGTCCAAAACCGCCGCAGGGCCGTCGCGGGAATGCTGATGCCCAAGTGCGGCATGTCCCGCTCCAAAAACGAGCGCGCAAATTCCTCCTGCCATTGCCGGCTCGCTGCGTCCGTCTCGGCCAGGTAGGCCGATGGAAACCCGCCCCGCCACCACAGCTTTCGCCACTCGCCTTCGCCTACCTCCCAAAGGTCGAACCCGGACACGTCAACCATCGCCACGCGGCCGGCCAGCGATTCCGATACCCCGCGCACCAGCGCTGGGGAGGCGCTGCCCGTGATGAGAAATCGCGCCTTCGGCGGCTTGCGGTCAGCCAACACCCGCAACAGCGCAAACAACTCCGGTTTGCGTTGCACTTCGTCCAGCACCACCAGTCCCGTGAGCCGTTCCAGGGCGATCTTCGGAGCCGCCAAGCGGCTCTGTGCGTCCGCGTCCTCCAAGTCAAAAAAATGGCTGGGCTGTTCGCCGGCGATCTGCCTGGCCAGCGTCGTCTTGCCCACCTGCCTCGGCCCGAGCACGGAAACGACTGGAAAGTGTTTCAGCCGCTCCCGGATCGTTTCCAGGTAGGCGGTCCGTGGAACCAGGCTTGAATCTGCCATTATTGAAATTGTAAATCTGTCGTTTAGGATTTCAATGAACATTACCGTGATCGGCGATGAAAAAAACGGCGCGACTTCACCGATGGCCGGAAAGCAAAGTGCGAGCGGCGGTCAACTACGCGAACGCATTTCCCGAGGAAATCGAGCCTTTGATTCGGCAAGCGCACGAGATCGACGAGGATGCGCTCCGCCAATTGAACGCTGGATGACATGCTATGCTCGTCCGCCTCGGTTCAGGGGCGCTCCGCGATTTCGACACGCGCCCGGGGCAAGCCATCCACGCTCGCGGTGAGTTGGGTGGCGCCGGGTTGTGTACCCGCCCGAAGCACAATCAGGCACCGGCCATGGTAGGCGTGCCGGCGCGGTTGCTGGAAGCTCTCGTCGCTGCGCGGGTCGCCGTTGCCGACGCCGGCCAGGGTGGCTGGACCGTCCAGGGAGAAATGCACCAACGCATGAGAATTTGGGCAGAGCACGCCATGCGCGTCGAGTAATTCGACCTTCACGAATGACAAATCCTCTCCATCCGACTGCAGCGTGGTGCGGTCGGGCATAAGGCGTATCCTTGCGGGCGGGCCCGCCGTGCGCAGAGTCCAGCGGCCAGCTACATCGCCTTGTTCCGTGAGGCCGACAGCCACGAGTTCACCCGGCTCGTAGGGCACTTCGTATTTCGCCATGTCCTCTGCCGCATCCTTCACGCCGAGATCTTTGCCGTTGAGCAGCAGTTGCACACGCGGGCAGCGGGAGTACACGCGCACGGTCAGCGACTGGCCCTCCTGCCCAGGCCACGTCCAGGATGGCTGTTCGTCGCGCCAACCCCAGCCTTCCACGCGGGCGGGCTTGCCGTCCGAGCCGGGCGTTTCCACAAACGCCGACACCGGTTCGTTCAAACCCCAGACGGCGTTGCGGTAATAATTCTGCGGCCGGCGCCAGCCGCACAGATCGAGGTCACCACAGTTGGAAACCGTCCATGGCCGATGGTCATTACTGCTGGCAAAGACCGCCTTGCCCAACCCGGCCTCGCCGAGGTAATCCAAGGCGGTCCAGACGAAATTTCCGATGACGTAAGGATGCTTCACGACCGTCATCCAACTCTGATAGCAGGCCACGGGAAATTCCTCCGTGCCCGCAAAAACGCGCTCCGGATGTTTGGCATGGTCGCTGGCAAACCGGTAGGAGGAATAGTTGTAGCCGACCAAGTCCAGTTGCTCGCAGACCGGCTCGAGTTTCTCGCCCTGGGGATTGGTGGCCTGGGCCACGGGCCGTGTTGGGTCGAGCCGGCGCACCTCGTTGGCCAACATTTTGGCGCGCGGCCCGGCTTCGGCTCCATTGCGCTGCTCGGGGATTT
Organism: bacterium; assembly: GCA_021784555.1. Lineage (GTDB taxonomy): Bacteria > Verrucomicrobiota > Verrucomicrobiia > Limisphaerales > UBA8199 > JAJYHY01. Next base: position 5,018 of record JAJYHY010000212.1, on the reverse strand, counting down.
CGTTGCCGATGCTCCAGAACATGACGCTGGGATGATTCCGGTCGCGGAGCACCATCGAGTCGAGATCCTTCTTCCACCAATCGTGGAAGAACCGGCCATAATCCTGCGGGTTCTTGCCGTGCGCCCAGCAGTCGAAGGCCTCGTCCATGACGATCATGCCCAGGCGGTCGCAGGCATCGAGGAAGGCCGGAGAGGGCGGATTATGGCTGGTGCGGATGGCATTAAAGCCGGCGGCCTTGAGCAATTCGACGCGCCGCTCTTCGGCGCGATCAAAGGTGCAGGAGCCGAGGCAGCCGTTGGCATGATGCACGCAGCCGCCCCGCAGTTTGAGTGGTTTGCCGTTCAATAAGAAGCCGTGGGTCGCATCGAGCGACTCGGAGCGAATCCCGAACGTTGTCGTGACCTCATCCACCGTTCTGTCGCCCACGGTCATGGTGGTCACCGCGCGGTAAAGACTGGGCGTGTCACACGACCAGAGACGCGGCCGCTCCACCACCACGGAAGCGTCCGTTCCTTCGGCCGAGCCTGCGAACTTGCCCTCGGGATCCAGCAAACGAACCTGTACGGCGGCGTCATTACCATTCGCAACAGTCGTTCGCACGCGCACGGTCGCCTCGGTGGCACTGACCTCCGGCGTAGTCACATAGACGCCCCAGGTCACGATATGCACCGGGTCGGTCGCGGTCAGCCAGACGTGGCGATAAATCCCGGCGCCGGAGTACCACCGGCTGGTTCGGCCGGAGGCATCAACCTTGACAAGCAACTCATTCTTCGCGCCGCCGAACTTGAGATGCGGCGTGAGGTCGAAGTAAAAACTGGTGTAGCCGTAGGGGTGGATGCCGAGCAAAACGCCGTTCAGCCATACCGAGGCGTCCATGTACACGCCGTCAAAGCGCAAGTTGATGTGGCGCCCGCGCCAGGCCTCCGGCAAGGCGAAGGATTTGCGATACCAGCCAATGCCCTGGAGGGTGTAGCCCTGGGCAGTGCCGGTGGGGCCAGTGAAATCGAACGGCCCGGAGCGGCGCATCGGGCCGGGGGCGGAATACATGCCGCCGTCACCCTCGCCGTTATAGACACGGACGGCCACCAAGTCGGTGCCGTCGCCCTTGAGCAAATGGGCGGGCACCCGGTAACGGCGTTGCGCGGTCCACTCCGTCGAGTAGGTTGGCGGGAAGCACCCCATGCCGCCCACCCTGACGCCGTTAACGAAGGTCTCATCCACGTCATCGATCTGGCCCAAGGCCAGCCAGACATCGTGGCCACGCAGCGCAGGCGGAATCTCGATGCGCCGCCGATACCAACCGAAGCTGTCGGTCGGGGCCTTGCCGGGGTGCTGCGACCAATAGGCCGGCAAAGGCACCCTCGCCCATGTCGAGTCGTCAAAGCCCGGTTCCTTCCAGGCGGCGTCGTCGCCAAATGAAAACCGCCATTCGCCGCTGACAATGGGCAGTTGATTGGTGACGACCAGCGGCGGCAGGTCTTCGATAGCCCAGTCGTGCGGGAGCCGGACATGCCGCCATGGCGTCGTGGATTGGAGGGTGTCGCTCTTGCGGAACTCCCAGCCCGCGTCAAAGTTTTGAGTAATGCGCGGGCTGTTAGCCGCGGAAGCAAGCAGGGGCGCGGCCAACGTCAATGCGAAGGTCAGGATGGATTTCATGGGTTTTCGTGTTTGATGTGTCAGATCTCAAATTTGTGCTCTGAGCGGACCGGCGCCAACCAATTCACGAAAAGACACGGTTTAAATCGGCTTCAAGGCCGGTTGCGGGGTCCTTGGCAACACCGGAATTGATGGTTTCCGTGGTGTCGTCCGGCCGAAGGATGCTTATGGTGTGGAGTGGCGGCGATACCAGCCAGCAGCTCTTGACGCCGTTACGGAAATAGACGTCCGCCTTGTCCATCACGTCCTGGGAACCCTGGCGGGGCGAGAAAATCTCCACGACCAGCAATGGAGGGTCGGTGCGCCGGATTTGGTCGTGCCTGAGGTCCAGAGCTTGCCGGAGATAGACGCTCAGGTCTGGCGTATAGGGTTTGCCGTCAAATTCCAACGTCAACTCGCTGCATACCCGGAATTCGGCTTGGCGGGCAAACTCCACTAGGAGATTCGTCTGGATAGCAGCGTGGTTGAAGCTAGGCATGGGTTTACCTCGTTGCTCCTCATACGTCATCGGTTTGTCAAACGTCTGGACATCCATACCTCAGCCTATATCGGAAACACCCGCGACCGCAAGAAAGGAAGTTCAACGCCGCCCAGCCCGGGCGTAGGTATCCCCGCATCCCTGCTGAATAAACCCGAAATCCGAAACGATCTCAAATGCCGCAAGGGGAAATGTTCAAGACAGGCCAGGATCTCGGGTTTTGGTCATTGCCGCTTTCGGATTTCGGATTTGTTTCGCTCCGTCCTTCTTAAATTGAATCCAAAATGGCTTCAATTTCGCTGGCTCCGCTCTCCCTCATCCATATTTTTTTGCCCCTGTCTTTTTGCCGTAGTTGGGTTCTGGCTTTGCCAGGTTAGGATTTCGGGTTTCGGATCCGCCAGGAATTGGGGGCCTTATAGGGCCGTGCCAGCCCAGTTCAACGACTCGGGCGTGGCCGCCGGCATTGGCTCCGCGCCATGTCAATTCGGTTCCCGGCTCATCATGCCCGCGGCGCACGTAGCCAAGGGCGATGCCCGCGTCGAACTTGGGCGAGAGGCAGGCGCTGGTCACATAGCCGGCTTCTTTGTCGCCGCAGAAAAGTTTGTCCCGGGGCGCCGGCAGGGGGACGGCGCCACCCTCTAGGAGCAGACCACGGAGATGCCGGTTGACATGGCCGTAGGTCCGAATGCGCGAGAGCACCTCCTGGCCGATGTAACAGCCTTTATCGAAACTGACCGCCCGGTTCTCAATCCCGGCCTCCAGGGGGATATTGCTCTCATCCATGTCGGCGCCAAACCGCGGCAGCCCAGCCTCGATGCGCGCAGTCTCCAGCGCCGTCCAGCCGCAAAAACGCCCGCCGGACTCCTTGGCGGCGCGGATAAGAGCCTCAGCCGCCAAGGCCAGACTGGGCAGCGGGATGAAGAGATCAAAGCCGGCCGTGGCCAGTCGCGCCTGGTTCATCAGATACATCTCGCCCAGTTCGGGAGTGACCCGGGTCGTCCAATCGAAGGGCGTGGCGGGAAGCTCCGGGAAGAGCGCCGAGGAGACAATGAGAGCCTCAGCCTTGGGCCCCTGGACGCTCAGAACGCCGTAGTGCGGGGCAACGTTCACTACCTGCACGTCGTCCGCAATGATGTATTTCTCCAGGCGCTGGGAAACGGTCTCCGCCAGGCCCGGCTCGAAGTCCAGGAGCAGCTCATCCTTCAGGCAATAAATGTTCAGGTCGCTCTGCATTTTGCCCTTGGCTGTGATGAGGGCCGCATAACACCCCTCGCCCACCTGAAGGCGCTTCACGTCGTTGGTGACCTGGCCATGAAGAAATCGCGCGCGGTCGGCGCCGGTCAGGCAGAGCCGGCTGCGGAAGCTGAGGTCCAGCACGCCGGCGGATTCCTGGAGCGCGGCGTGTTCAGCACGCCAACCCCCGTAGTCGGCGACGATTTCCATCCCGTTCAACTCGGTGAAGCGCGCCGACAAACCCCTTTGAAGCTCGTGCAGATGAAGCGGTTCCATGAACCTAATATACCCCGCGGTTCAGAAGTAGCCAGCGAGGCGGAAGGGCGTGGAACGTGAAGCCTGAGAGGTGAAACGTGAAACGCGAAGCTGGAGCGCGAATGCGGCAAATGTCGGGCTGCTTGTGAACCGAGCCCTAAGAGCCCGTTCTAAAATTCGCAAGCCCCGGCCAATTTTAAAACAGTCTCTCAGAGCTTTCCGGCGCGGCTGGTGCCTGGGCGGCGAGAGCTTCCGGCGCCAGATACGGCTGAGGCCGTCGAAGCAGCCAGATCGGCGCTCATCGAGCTGACCCCCATCCTGGGGGAATACCGGGATGACGTAGTGCTCGTCGGGGGATGGATTCCGGAATTGCTGTTACCTGCTGACGACGACCGTCACGTCGGCAGCATTGACGTGGACCTGGCGCTCAACCATAAGGAGTTGACCGAGGCCGGATACCAGATGATTGGCGAGATCCTGCGGAAGCATGGCTACGAGCAAGATACTCGGCAGCCGTTCGTTTTCCGAAAACGGGTGCATGGGCAAATCGTTCAAGTGGACTTCCTGGCCGGTGAATATGGAGGAACAGGGCGCGGTCACCGGACACAAAAGGCCACTCCATCGTCTGAGTTGGTTGATTATGTCACCTACAAAGCGCCGTTGGGGCGGCTTGCAGCGTCAATACCTGGCGAGACCACCATCATCAAAGTCCCTCAGGTGGCTGGTCTGCGTCGGACCGGCTACTTTTGGACGACCGAGAATACCGGATCACCGTCGCCCGAGATGCCTCGCGTGTGCTCAAGACGGGAACTCGCGGCACCTTTGTGGTTCAGGAATCGGCAAACAATCCGGCGTGGAGGCGCCTGGGCATCTGAGACAATGCGAACCCACGAAGAACATGAACCGATCTATGGCTGACCCCTGCTATGGGTGAAATTGTCAAGCGCGAGGCGAAATTTAATTCTTCTTTCTTTTCATCTTAAAGACTGTCTTTTTTTGTTTCTGCGTGGCGTTGGTTTTGGCTCGCCTTCTCCGGCAGTGCTCAGGCTTCAATGACCCGGCTTAACCTGCTATCCGTGCAGCCCCTCGGGCGCACACCGTATCGTTTCCAAGATTGGCCAGAGAAGCGCGCGGAACCCATTCTTTAAAACGGGCCATCAAAGACCCAGGGGTCAGTACGGGCCCCGCTACGCTCCAAAATGCTGCTGGGAAAAGCATGTGATTACATATTAGATTGCCGCCTGTGTTGTATGATAGACAGCCGTATTATCTCTTCACCGCTTTGTCCTTGGCGGGCTGAAGCTTCAAGCCCAGCTCCCGGGCCTGGCAGCGTCCCGTGCGCACCCGCCACCAATCCACCGCGAAGCTGCGGGCCATCGCCACGATAATCTTCTT
>JAJYHY010000211.1 GCA_021784555.1 bacterium | reverse complement strand
TGGATGTGATGCTCTCCGGGCCGAGCCTGACCGAGTTGAACCGGCTGGGCAACGAAGTTGAGCAGCGGCTGCAAAAGCATCTGCGCGGCGCGACAACCGTCCTCCGCTCCTGGACGCTCGACTCGGAGGAACTCCAGTTCCACGCCGACGCAGACAAGCTGGCGTTGTATCAGATTTCACCGGCGTCGGTTTCGGCCCAATTGGCGGCGGCCGTGCGCGGCGCGCCCAGCTCGGTCTTCCGCGTGGCCAATGAAAACGGCCTGACGGTGCTGGTGCAACTGCCGGCCGCCGAGCGCGCGCACTTCGCTCAACTGGCCACCTACCCCATCCTCACGCCACACGGCCAGGTGCCGCTGGCCCAACTCGGCGCCGTGACCAGTCAGCCGGTGGCGTCGGTCATCACGCACCAGGGATTACAACGGACGCTGGACATCGAGGCTTACCGGGCGACGCGCCCCATCACTTATTTGCAGGCCGACGTGGCGACGGCGTTGAAAGGATTGCCACTGCCGCCCGGTTACAGCATCAGCCAGGAAGGCGAGGTCAAGGAAATGAACGCCTCGTTCGTGCGGCTGGGCCACGCCCTGTTGCTCGGCCTGGTGCTGCTCTACTTCTCGCTGGTGCCGGCGTTCAAGTCGTGGATTCATCCGCTGACGATCATGGTCGCCATCCCGTTGGCGCTTATTGGCGCCGTGTGGGCCATGTTGCTGACCGACAAACACGGCTGCATGCCCTCGATGATGGGCATGATTTTGCTGGCCGGCATCGTGGTGAAGAACTCCATTCTCCTGATTGACTTCATCACCGCCGCCAAGGAGCGCGGCGCCAGCACTCGCGACGCGCTGGTCGATTCGGTCCGCATCCGCACCCGGCCCATCCTCATGACGGCCATCGGCACGGCGGTGGGCATGATTCCGATTGCGCTGCAATGGGCCATCGGCCTGGAACGGCTCTCGCCCCTGGCGGTGGTGGCTATTGGTGGCCTGCTGGTCTCGACGTTCCTGACCATGGTCTATGTGCCGATCTTCTACTCGCTCTTCGAGGACGCCCAGAAGGCCTTGGCCCACTTGTGGCGCCGGCTACCTCCGCGCGAATCCACAGTGCCCCCCGCCGAGCCAGCCACCCCGCACGCGACCTGACCATTAACGATGATGATTTTTAACAACCACGAAAACCCGGTTTCGAGCCGGAAAACAATACCCGCAAGATTATGAACCAAAACAAAACTGAACCGACAACGAACCAACCCATGAACGCTCAAAAACCAACCGTCCAGGAAGTCTTCGCCATGATGCGCCAGATGATGGGTTCGGTGCCCACGGCCATCGAGGCCGCCGTGAAGGTGGACGAGGGCCTGCTCTACGAACACCTGCGCTCGCGCGCCTACGCCATGCCGCCGGGGGGCGCGTTGAGTGAAGAAACCCGCACGCTGGTCTATCTGGCGTCGGCCCTGGCCGCCGGCAGCCAGGCCTGCATCCAGGCGATGGCGAACAAGGCCAAAATGCAAAACATCCCGTCGGAAAGAGTGCTCGAAACGGTGCGCATCGCGCGGTTCGCGCTGGCGACGAAAGTCATCGGTGAGGCCGAGCCCATTTTCGCCGCGCTGGCGAGAAGGTGAGGCGGTGAAGAAATGAAGGCCGTGCGGCGTTGCAGATGGCTGCCGCACGCCTGCCTTTGCTGCTGACGCTGCCGCACAGCGTGTAACTTTTCCAAACCTGATGGCTCTGTTCACGATAGATGGAATCGGGCGCGTATGAACCGCTTGAAAACAGTCACCACCTCCGCTGGCTGACCGTCCGACGGATGGGTGGCACCCGGGTGCAGAAGCTGGCCGAAAATGCCTCCGCCATGGACGAGGCGCTCCGGATGTTTTACCGCGAGCGGCGGCGGGACCTCACGGTGGCCGTCGGCTGGCATCTGCTGGCTATCGCCACCGGCATTCTGCAAACCGGATTGTTCTCCGTACTGGGGTTGCTGGGCTATGCCTGGCTGACGTTCCGATTGCGTGCCGGCCCGGTCGTGAACGCGCCGACGACAGGCCCGGCAAAGCGGTTGTCACCGCCTGCTCATATCGCGGTCACTGCTTCCAACTGCCAGTTATCGCCGATTGAAACCAGTGAAAAGAGCCTGAAGCCATGAACCTCCCAACTCGCATTTCCCGGGCAATTTGGTCCGGCCTGGTTTGCGCCTGGCTGGCGTGCTTGGGAACACCGGCAATGGCACAGACGGCCGAGGCCTTCCCTGCAACTTCGGCGGACGATGCTGCTCCTGGCTTGGATTTGGCTCTCAAATCACCGTCCCAGAAACTCTGGCAAAACGGCGTCGGCAATGGGTTCAGTTCCAGCCTCCGGTCTCTCAGCCTTGAGAGCGGAGCCAGCGTCGGGTTCGCGGCGTTGGGCGGACGGCTGCGCCACGACTTGGTTCTGGTCAGCCTTTCCTACGGTCACATGCTGGGACCGGTGCGGGGCGAGGGCCATTGGTATCGCGGCAACTGGGAGTGGCGCGGCGAACTTTTTACTGGCGCCGAATTCTCTCCCGGCACCGTTTGGGGCGTGGGACTGACGCCGCACCTGAGATACAATTTTGCCACCGGCACCCGCTGGGTGCCGTTTGCCGACATCGGCGCGGGCGTCACGGCCACCGGCGAGCGCGGGCCGGATTTGGGCGGCGCGTTTGAGTTCAACCTCCAAGGCGCCGTGGGTGCGCATTGGTTTGTGCGAAACAACTGGGCCGTGACGGTGGAGGCGCGTTACGTGCATGTCTCCAGCGCCGGCCTCTACACCCCCAATCTGGGTTTGAACACCGTTGCCGGCATGATCGGGGTCACGTGGTTCTTCTAAAACCAACCCATGAGCCAGATTCCTTCATTCCTGGCCGAACACGCCACGCTGGAGCCGGAAGTCAACGGCTGCGTTTCGTCAGATGTCATCGCCGCTCGTGGGGTTCAACAACGCTTTCAAACCGAACCATGCAATTTATGAAAACTATGAAAAACGAAACTGAAACAACCAAACTTTGAACCACGTCGCGATGCAACCAAATCCATGTTCCAATCCGTTATAGTCTCCGTCGGCCTGGCGATTGTGAATGCGCTCATTCACGCCGTGGGATTGTTGGGCCTGCTCTATTGGTTCACCCGGCGATGGCCGCAAATGGAAGCCGACTTCGGGCCGCGCCGTAACTTGCCGGTGTTCCTGCTCCTGTTCGGCGCTATTGTGGGATTGCACTTGCTCGAAATCAGCGTGTGGGCTGCTCTTTACCGCTGGCGGAATTGCCTGCCGGACCTCGAGACCAGTCTATATTTTTCCATTACCAGCTACACGACAGTCGGTTACGGCAACGTTGTGTTGTCCCCCTCCTGGCGGTTGGCAGGCGCAATGGAATCACTGACCGGCGCGCTACTGCTTGGGTGGTCAGCGGCCTTTTTCTTCGGCATTGTCAGCCGGCTCTTCCAGCTCCGCATTCGGCATTGGCAAGAAGCGACTCCGTCACCGCCGCCAGCACTTGAACACAAGAACGAAGTGAAGGCACGATCGGCATGAAGATTCAAATCCCCGGTGCGCGATGAGTTACCATGATTCGCTGCTTCCGCCGGACGATTGGCGCCGGCAACCATCCGAACTGCGCGATGGACGCTGCCATTTCCTCGTCAACGGCGAGTGCTCGTCATGAACTTTAACCGGGCTTGAGTCAGACGATTTAAGGACCGTTTCATAGCCGGTCGCGAAACACCGCCGGCAACCCGGCGACGCCCTTTCACTTGCCGCTTTTCCGTACCGCCAATTTGGTCTAATATTGTCGCATGAGCCTTGCTGAACTGCCCATTGTCCTTGTCCGCGAGAAGATCGCGCGCTTCTGCCGCGAGCGTGGCATCCGCAAGTTCAGCCTGTTCGGCTGCGTCCTGCGCGATGATTCGGCTTTGAGCCGCTCCACAACTGTCTCCAACAAGCCTGCTGGGATTGTTTTCACGAGTTCCAGAGCACCATGAGACGATGGCCTTGAGAAGTCGAAATCTGACACCCCAGGCGAGCCGCGCGCGACTCGCCTTGGCCGGCCTTTGGCGCAAAGGTGGGGGCGCTGCCTGCCCAAGAATTTCCCACTCAGGAACGGCAAACGCATTGTCGGCTGCGTCCAGCGCCGCGAACAAGACGGCAACAGTGCGGGTAGGGCGCGCAGTTCTCTGTGCGCCGCCATCCACACAATCGGCGGCATTCTACAGTATTGCGGTGTGCAAAGGACTGCATGCCCTACCCGCGTGAAATATTCGGGCTAGGCGCCAGCCGCCTCGAGCATCTTGATTGACTCTTCGTCCAGCCTCAGGCTGACGGCGCCGATCAACTCGTCCAGTTGCGCGGAACTCGAAACGCTGGCGATGGCCGCCGTCACCGCCGGCCGCCCGATAAGCCAAGCCAACGCCACCCGGGCGGGAGTTGCCTCGTGCTTCTTTGCGGTTTCGTCCAAGGTATCGAGTATCCGCATTCCCCGTTTGTTGAGATACTTAGCGACGAAATCACCACGAGGTTTTCCGGCCACGTCCGCCTCGTTGCGGTATTTGCCGGTCAAGAAGCCGCTGGCGAGAGAAAAATAGGGAATCACGCCGAGGCCGCGCTCGATGCACAATGGCGCAAGGTCTTCCTCGAAGTCCTCGCGGTCGCACAGGTTATAGAGGGGTTGCAGGGTTTCGTAACGCGGGAGCCCATGTTCCTGACTGGCCTCAAGGGCGCGGCGGAGCCGTTTGGCGGAATAGTTCGAGGCGCCGATAGCCTTGACCTTGCCCTCCTGCATCAGTTGGCCAAAGGCCTCCAGGGTTTCCTCCAAGGGAGTGGCAGGATCATCAAAATGCGATTGGTAGAGGTCGATATAATCGGTCTGAAGCCGCTTGAGGGAGGCCTCCGCTGCCCGCAAAATGTACTCCTTGGAAAGCCCCTTTTTGTCAGGGCCCATTTCGCTGCCGACCTTTGTCGCGATGAGTACCTGCGACCTCTTGCCGTTACGGTTCAGCCATTGACCTATAATTGTCTCGGATTCACCGCCGGCATGGCCCGATACCCATTTGGAATAGGAGTCCGCCGTGTCGATCATGTTGAATCCGGCATCCACGAACCCATCCAGAATTTCAAAGGAGGCCAGTTCATCGGCCGTCCAGCCGAAGACATTTCCGCCGAGGACAATCGGCGCCGTCTCCAGGTTGGATTTTCCTAGTTTCCGTCTTTGTATGGTGGTTGTGCTAGTTATCATCTCTTGGAATACTGCATCCTCTTTGCGGCCCAAAACGCAACATCGGAAGAACTTAGCACGGCTTTGCAACTCGCGCACAGGAAGAATTGACGGCCCCCCCTCCGGCCCTGGAGCTTAGGCTCGATGTGGCTCGGTACTGGTTCTCGCTCATCCCTCTGCCGCTACCTCGGAGCTAATTCTTATTCTCGAACCAGACCAAGTTGGCGGTCGAAGCGCCAATGGAGAGGATGTCGGGCTTGGAATCGCCATTGAGATCAACAATCGCGCAGGAAGCGGCGGCAACCCCGCCAAGGCTCAGGTCGTGGCGTTTCCAGCGCAAGCCGCTCTCATCTTCCGCGGTATAAAACACCAGGCCGCCACCCCGCCCGCGATAGCCGGCGACGATTTCATCGTTCCCATCATGGTCCAAATCTGCCGTTGCCAGGGCATGGCCGTTGTTAAAAGTGTCGTCAATGACGTGGCGTGCCCATTTGCCGTTCATTTGGTTGTAAACGACGACCTGGTTCCCATGCCAAGGCTCGATGCTGCAAAGAAAACGGTGTCCTCCAACGTGCCCAACGGCTATCTCGCTCGCCCCGCACCTGGGCCAGGGTAATGGGGACCCGCGCGCCAATTCCGTGCGCGACCAATGGCCGCCGGTTCCGAGCGTGTAACGAAAGATGCCGCCGAAACAGGCGATAAGAATGTCGTCGCGGTGGTCGCCGTCCCAGTCGAGAATGCAGATGCCGTGCATGACGCCGGGATTCTGGTCACTGATGCGCGTGCGCCGCCATTGGCCGGGCCGGTAATAAACCAGCGGGGCGTTGCCATAGTAGTTCGGAGGGGCCGCTTTGGGGCCGGTCAAGGCCGCATCAACCACAACAGGGTGGCCGCTGCCGTCGATATCCGCCAGGCGCAGGCGATGGGAGGTGGGGAGCCGGTCGATTTGCCGTGCTTTCCAGGGTTGGCGCACGTCCTGACCCGGCTCGAGCAGCCAGAGGTTTCCCGCACTCCTGGCGGCCACATTACTGAAACCGCTCGCCAGAACGATTGCCGGGCGCCCGCCGACATTCAGGACCACGCAATTGATCATGTCTCTCATGTTTGAGACGATGACATGCCGTTCCCACCCTGGGTTTTCGTACCAGACCAGTTCAGGCAGGCCGCTGGCCAAGGCGATGACGTCGGGTCTGCCGTCGTGGTTGAGGTCCGCGGGCAGGACCTGGTATCCACCGGTAAGGCCGGTGGCAATGGTGTGTTCAATGAAGCGGGGTGGTTTGGAGGCACCGAGCGCAAGCTGGCCGCCTGTCAACAAGAACAGCAGCCCCCACGCCTTTGCCGCTCTTTGCTTCCAGCTCAGGCCATTTCCACTCGAGACGGCGAGTTGGCCGCTCCGCCGTTCTGTCATCAGGCGCATGATGGATGTATATCAGTCCTCGCCGTCGAATGCAACCTTGCTCCATGAGAGGGCAGCAATTCTCATTTTGGCCTTGGAGAGCAGAAAAACCGAAAGCGGCGGTCCGCGCCGCACTCCAAGGGCTCCGCCAGGTTCGACGCTGCCGACACCTTCGATGACGTGGCCGGTTTTCGGCCGTTTGGCTGGGCTATCGGGTGTATCTCGCGCAACGTCTGGAGTGCGGCGCGGACCGCCGCTTTCGGTTTGCGGTTATCAAAATGAGAATTGCTGGTGAGAGGGTTGTGACTAATTCCGTCGGTCGCCGTGTGCAGCGCCGCACGGCAGGGCGCGCAGTCCTCTGCGCGCGGCGGTCCCGCCGAACGCAGCACACCGTGCGGAGGATTGAGCGCCCTGCCCGTGGACTGGCGCCGGTTTGCTGGCGGCATGAAATATGCCGGTCAGGGTTTGAAGGATCTATTGGCTCGGACCAGCGCCATTCCCTCGTCCCGGAGGGACATGCGATAATAGCCGGATTCCGTTGCGAGTATTGCATGACGCCGGAGTGGCTGGCGAGAAGGGGTTCGCTTTGTGTGAGGGGATCGAAGAAACAACCTGCAATTCTTGCCCGTACTCATCATAATGAGCCGCGTATGAGCAATCTCAACCGACGCAATTTCATAAGGCAGACCGCCATGGCTGCCGCTGCCGCTCCCCTGGCGCATGGGGTCGCCGCCACGCCAGCCGCCGGCACCCAACCCGCGACCAAGCCGGAAAAACGGCCTAACGTCATCATCTTTCATTCGGACCAATTTCGATGGGATTGCGTCTGCGCCGCGGGGCTGAACCCGATGGATTTTACTCCCAACCTCGATGCGATGTCTCGTCGCGGAACCGTCTTCCGGAACTTTATCACCAATCAACCTTTGTGCGCGCCCTCGCGCTCCTGTCTGTTGGCCGGCCAATACGCCACGACCACCGGCGTGTTCAGGAACGGACCAGGGTTGCGCCCCGACGCCCGGACGCTCGCCACCGAGCTGACCCGAGCCGGTTACACGGCCAACTACGTCGGCAAGTGGCATTTGGCACCCGGGGGCTCGGGCCCGGTTCCACCGGAGCATCGTGGGGGTTTTACCGGTTTCTGGCTGGCCGCCAATTGTCCGGAGATCAGCACGCGGCCTTACGGCAGCCGATTCTGGGATGCTGACGGAAGGCCGGTCCGCTACGGCAAGGACGTGTATCGCGTGGAATTTCTGACGGGCATGGTGGAGGAGTTTCTATGCCAGAAACACGACCAGCCCTTCTTTCTGATGCTCTCGCAATTGGAGCCTCATCAGCAAAACGGCCCCTATGGCGATGATGTTTATGGTTTCGTCCCTCCCAGGGGATATGAGAAGAGGTTCCGCAGCCCTTTTGTGCCGCCGGACCTGCGGCTTTTTCCCGGAGACTGGCCCTATGAGTTGGCCAAATATTATGGATGCATCAAAGCCATCGACGAGTCGCTCGGGCGAATCCTGCAAAGGCTCAAGGAGCAGGACCTTGAAGAAAACACCATCGTCATCTTCTTGAGCGATCATGGGTGCCACTTCCGGACCCGCAACAGCGAATACAAACGCAGCCCGCATGAGAGCTCCATCCATGTTCCGCTCATTATCCAGGGGCCGGGGTTCAACAACGGGCGGGTGGTTCCCGAGTTGGTCGGCATGATCGACGTAGCGCCTTCGATTCTGGACTGCCTGGGCCTGCCGATTCCCGCTTCGATGCAGGGGCGCAGCTTCCTGCCGCTGCTGCATGACGAGCAGGCCCGCGCGGACTGGCCTAACGAAGTGCTCATCCAGATCAGCGAGTCGGAACTGGCACGCGCCTTGCGGACGCCGGAATGGACTTATGTGGCCCTGGCGGCCGAGGCCAACCCGGTGCGCGATTCCGGCAGCCTGCATTACCGCGACTACCAGCTTTACGACAACCGGGGCGACGCGGCGCAACTCCTTAATTTAGCCGGCCGCCTCGACACCCGCTGGCCGGATAAGCAGCTCCTCCACCACGTGGGAGAACGCTCGATGAGGGAGATTACCTCTCGCCTGCGCCACCGCCTGATGGAGCGCATGGTCCAGGCAGGGGAACCCCGCCCAAAGATCGACGTCTGGCCCTATTATCCATGAGAGGATGGCTGGCCGGCTTACAAGAGCAACTTTTTGGTTGAACGACCCTGCCTAATTCTGCTATCAGGGCACGGCTCGTTTGAACCCTTATCCCGGTTTTCAGCTCGTCGCATGGCCGGACAGCCGTGCCCGACGCCCCGTGAACGCGCAGGCGAGACATCTGCGCCGCGCGCGCAACTGAGGCTCGGGATAGAAACTATCAGATAAACTAAATGACACGATTGGTTAGTCGCGGTAAGTCCGCTTGGCCTGTTCTCGTCGTTCCGCTGCTCCTGGCTTCGGGGGCGGCAGCAGCAACGTTCAGCGTGACACCGGGGGCGGCGGGCAACACCTACACCGGGTCGATTACGCTGCAAGCCGGCGGCCTTTCCACTGGCGGAACCGTCCTGGTTCGGAAATATCTCGATGCCAATGGAAATGGGAAGATCGATGCCGGCGACATTCTCTACCAGGAGTTTGAACTGACCGACGGCCAAGCCAGCCTATTTCATGATGGCACGATGTTGGTAACAAACCTGGATGTGCCCGGAGACCTGGACACGATACCGGGCCGAATCACCGCCACGTTCGGGTTGGCCGCCGGCGGCTTTGAGCAGACGATTGTTGGCAACTACCTCTTCAAGCTCTCCAGCCCGTCCGGCGCCTTTGCGCCCCTGACCAATTCCTTTGCCGTGACCAACTCGCCCTTCGCGCAGTCGGTCACCGGCGTTGTAAAGGCGAGCGGCACGAATTTGCCTGGAGCGGTCGTCTTGCTCTTTCAGCCCTCCAACGGGAACAACATGAATCCCCAAGCCGGCGCGCTCGTGGACAACTCGGGGAAGTACACGCTCAGCGCACCCGCGGGAGACTATGTGCTCACGGCGCTGAAAAACGGCTTTATCGCCAGGGCAGAACTATACGGTTCAGATGTCCGCCGACTTGAATCCGGGAGACTGGACTTCGCTTCTGGTGACCAATGCGCCAAGTGGCACGTTCCAATTCATCGATCCCGGCGCGAGCGCCTCGACGCGGTTTTATCGGATTTTGGTTGGACCTTGAACTGGAAGCAGTCCATCCTGAGTTCTCTTGCCTTGAGCGACGGGACACGAACGCGAGACTCAGTCGCCGATTCGCCGCCGCAAGCCCCGGCCAATTTTAAAACAGGCTCTAAGGCCCGCTCTGACCGCCTTGCACCCAGGAGGTGGCGTAATGGACCAACTCGGCGCCATTCCGGAGGTCGAGCTTATGTTTGATCCGCTCGCGGTAGTAGTCGATAGTCTTTACGCTCAAGCGGAGTTCGGCGGCGATTTCCCCGGTCTTTTTCCAGCGGCCAATCATTTGGAACACCTCCAGTTCCCGTCCGCTCAAACCCGCAACCCGGGACGCGCGGATTTCAGTCTGGCCGCAGACCTGGCGCCGGAGCATTCTTGCCGCCAAGGCCTCGCTCACATAAACCTCGCCCCCGAGGACACGACGGATGGCCGGAATTACCTTTTCCACCGCCTCGGATTTCATCAGATAGCCCAGCGCTCCCGCGCGAAGGGCCGCCTCCGCGTGGAGCGACTCGTCATAGGTGCTGACCACCAGCAAAGGCAGCTTGGGGGACCGGGCTCGGACGCTGCGGAGCAAATCCAGGCCGCTGCTCTCCTTGAGGGAGATGTCCACGATGACGAGGTCGGGCCTGGCCCCTTCCATCGCGGCGAGGGCGCCCCCCGCATCCTCTTCCTCCCCGCAGACCATCAAATCCGGTTCGCGGTTGATAAGCTGTGCCATGCCCAAACGGAACACCGCGTGGTCGTCCACGAGCAAGACCCGCTTTCGTTTGTCTTCCAGTCGAATTGCTTTGGCCATTTGATTCCCTCGCGCCTGCGCCGCCGCAAGGCGGCTATCCGGGGCTGCCGCGCCGCACCGACGCCACGCGTGGCGAAACAGGCGGGCACATTTTGCCCCAGCGCGTTCTCTTTCGCAATCTCGTATCCGCGCCGCTGGGTGCGACTGAATCGGTCGGTCAATCGCCAGTCGCAGCCAAAGCGGCAGAGGACTGCCGCACTCCAAAACCTAGCGGACTCTGCCGCGTTTCAGACAGCGCGACAGCATCTTGGAGTGCGGCAGTCCTCTGCCGCTTTCACTCTCCGCCAGCCACCGCTGACCGACGCTCTTAATCGCACCCCCTGCCGCCAGATGTCGGACAAACGACGACAAGGATTTCAGACTGGAGCCAATGGCGGCCCGGCCCCTCTTTGGGCGAGGGTCCAAACAAAACGGCGCATTTCTGATCATGGTTAGTCACATTTCTACCCATCCACGCTCTCACGCTTTCCCGTTTGCTCATTTGATCAGCGTGCTTGCGACGGTGCTCCTCCTGTCTTTGGGCACCGCCTGCACCACGCCCCGCGCGGTGGCCGAGAACAGCGCGGCGCAAAGTGCCCTGTCGGAGGAGACAAACGCCGTCAAGGTCCTCACCACGCGCGAGGGCCAAACAACTCATTTCTATGTTCAGAATGGGGAATACTGCGAGGTCACCCTGACCACGGTCATGAGCCTGGTCAACTTGAAGTCCGACCACCCGTTCCCTTACACGACGACGGTCCCGGCTCGCAAGCGCACCGAGTTGTTCACCCTGACCCCGATCGAGGCCGATGGGGACTGGAAATATGACTACACCAATTATTACAAGCTCGGCAGCAATCGCGCTCACCCGGACCATTACGTTTACCGGCTTCCTTATGCCCCGGGCGAGAGTTTCGCCGTAACCCAGGGCTACGACGGCAGCTTCAGCCATACCGGCCCCAATGAATACGCCATTGACTTTGCGATGCCTCAAGGGACGCTGGTCTGCGCGGCGCGCGGCGGCCTGGTGGTAAGGGTCAAGGACGACTCCGACACGGGCGGCCCGAGCATGAAATTCGACCCCTTCAACAACTACATCCTCATCCGGCACGCGGATGGGACGCTGGGGCACTATTGCCACCTGGAGCAGCACAGCAGCCTGGTCAAGGTCGGCGAATTCGTTTCCGCCGGCCAGCCCATCGCGCATTCGGGAAGCACCGGCTTTTCCACCGGCCCTCACCTGCATTTTTGTGTCTTCATGAACAAGGATGGGCGGCACCGGGTGAGCATTCCCGTCAAGTTCATGACCGCGCGCAGCCCCGCCGTCACCCTCGTGCAGGACCACACCTACGAGGCCGCCCCCATCCAGATCGCCAGCCGCTCCGTCAGGTAAGGGCCAGCCCAAGGTTTTCGAAGCCTCAAGAGCACGTCCCGGCCGGCATCCTGTTCATTCCACTCCCGTTCCTCTTCGGCGGGTCGCCGCGCTTTACCGCCTTGCTCCACCGCAGGCGCCCAACTGAAGGACAACTCCGCAGTTGCTCACCGGATCAAAACGAGTCCGGTAATGGGACATCCCGAATCCAGGGCAACGCAGCTCTTGACCGCGTATTTTCGATGAACTTACCTTTAGCGCGATGGGACGCATCAGAGAAATGGTAGCGGTTGACGGTCGAGACTGCTGGACCCTCTTCGATTCGGGGGCGCGGAATACATACGTGGTCCCCGCGGTGGCCGAGCTTCTAAAGACCTCCGCGACGCCGCTGACGATCCGGACGGCCATCGGCGGCAGCATCAAGAAAACCAAGCAGGCGGCTCTTCTGGAAGGCAAAATCCAGGGCCGCTCGTTTTCGACCCACGCCCTGGTCGTTGACGAGATCGGGAACGACGAAGACGGCAAGCGTATCGAAATCCTGTTTGGGGCGCTGGCCATGCAGCAGTGGGGAATCAGGCTCAACCCCGCCGAAGAGAAACTCGATCTCTCCCGCTATCCCGAGGAATTCGTGGAATTCTAGGCCGAGATCCGGAGCATGACGAGAGCAGTGCAAATGAAAGAAAGCGGGAAAGGACAGCGAATCGAGCTGGGTCAGTTCGTCGTGGCGGACCCCGGAGTATGCCACGGAAAATTGATCTACAGGGGTACGCGCATCATGGTGTGGCAGGAGCTGGCCATGTTGGAACGTGGCGAGTCGTGGGACTATATCCGCGAGGCGTGGCCAGGCCAGCTCACCGATGAGGCTATTGCTGAGACGCTCCGTCTGGCCCGCGCTTCCTTGTTGGATAACTGCGGTCGCTTGGCCAAAGCGCGTGCGCGTCACAGGAGTTCAGTTTTGGCGCCGGGGAGAACCCCATCTTCAGACCGCCGAATGGACGGAGTGACTCACGGGCTTTGCCGCACCTGCGGTGCGGCAACCAGGTTGTCCTTGGCGTATCTGAAATAGCGAACCCGTGGCCTGGCACCGACGGTGCCGTCCGACTTTACCAGCCAGTCTTTTCCTCTCTGAACGATGTCCGCGCGGTCGCATCTGAGCGCCTGGGCAATATCCACTGACTCGAAGTGGTCTCGATTCCAGCGATAGATGACGACATCCCCTCCGACTCCAAAGTAACCGACGATCTCCTTCTGCCCATCGCCATCCAGGTCCACCTGTTCAGTGTTATTGGCCTCCTCCCTTAAAAGCCGGACCCACCGGTTCTTCTTTCGGTCGAATTGGATGATGACCAGGCAATCGCAGGCCGCGCCCATAGTTCCGGAGATCTCCCACTGGGTATTCGCGCCGGGCCGATGGGTCTTCCGGACCTCAGCGCCTCCAAAGCAACTGACAGTGCCCAGATCGTAGCAGCCCTTGGCGTCCTCCAAGAAGGCGTGAGTCTCCGCGACCATCTCGCTGTGCGGATTGACATACAACTGAATCGCTGCCCTGCCGTGCCCGGGCGCGCCCTTGAGCTCCGTTCGCTTCGCCCTTCGCCAGCCTGCTCCGGGGCGGGCCATCCTGAGCGGCGCCACGGGCACGGGCTTGAAGTCCAGAGGGACTGTTTTGGGCTCGTGGTTCAGTTCGCCTGTTCCCGTTGAAGCTGCCCCGGGACAGGCGTGGCATATCAACAGGATTAGGACCCCGATTAGGACCCAGGTGTTATCACATGGTTTCCGCACACATCGCCTCACAGTGCGTAGATCGCCGGACGATAGCGCGGCGGCGGAATTGGGTCCCCATGCTCGCGGCAGGCCGCCAGCCAGGCCCTCTTAGCCTTGAGCACTTCGCGCATTGCTTCGTCGGGCGTCTCGCTATGCGCTGAGCAGTACTTTAAGTCCGGGATATCGGCGATATAACACTCGTCCTCGTCGCTCCAAAAGACATTGATATGGTAGTCGCTCATCTCATCGGGGCAACTGCAGCCCGTTCTCATCAACTAATGCCAACAACTGCCTCATCTGGTACACTTTTGCCTGCCCGTTCCGATCCGGTTGTAGGTTGACTCTCAGGCCTGCTGGATGCCGGTAAATCCGGTGACTTCCCTCCGTCCGAACAGGCTGAAACCCGAAGGCCTCCGCCAACTGGCAGAAGTCCTCGAATCGGATATTCCGCGACCCGCCCAGGACCTTCTCGTATGTTTTGCGCGGCTGCAATCATAAGCCACTCTGCTCCGGAGGTCACAGCCCGTCAATCCTCAAATTCGAAGATGACCAGGCAATCGCAGGCCACCCCTGGTGCCGGAGACCCACCGCCATTGAATTAAGCAAAGGAGTTACCCCCATCTGGCTCTTGTTCTTGCTCATGATCCTGCTCCCCCAGAGCAACTTAGAGAGCAAGAGACTGGGAATCCCCCCTAATTCAATGGCAGTGTGCCGGAGACCTCCCACCCAGCGCCCCCGGCGGGCCGATTGACCTTTCGGACCTCAGCGCCTCCAGAGCAACTGACGATAACCCCGGCAATTCTCATTTTGGCCTTGGAGAGGACAGAATCAGAAAGCGGCGGTCAGCGCCGCACTCCAAACGCTGCGCGAGATCCCGAAACGTTGCGCGAAATCGGGACGCCTGGAGTCGGCAAGGC
>JAJYHY010000626.1 GCA_021784555.1 bacterium | reverse complement strand
ACAGCTTCCGACCCGACCGTTGCCAGCCGCGCCGGTGTCGATAGGCTACTGCGGACGGAACCGCAGGTTCGTCTTATGGTGGTTTTTTCATATTGAACAATTACAAGCGCAACTTCATGTCGCACCCTCAAGTATGCATTAAACCGCCCACGCCGGGACAACCCCGTAATGCCCGCGCATACTTTGCCACTGCCCTGCCACTGCTCGCTAACGGGCCTTGCCTCGGGTCGCCTACATTCACAGGCGACGATGAAAAGCAGATTCTGGCTGTGCAAACGAGGCGCGATTTACTACGCGCTGGATTCCGAAACCGGCCGGCGCATCAGCCTTCGGACCTCCGATAAACTGGAGGAGCAGAAGCTCCTTCACGCCAAGAACGAAGTGGTTGGCAAGCCGGCTCTCGGCTTTGCGCTTGCCAAGGCCTATTTGTCCGCGTTGGATCCCGCCCTGGCGAAACACACCTGGCAGGACGTTCTGAGCGAGTCTCGCCCTGGGTCTCGGCTGGCTGCCCTGGCCAATCCTGCCTCGCAAGCTTTGGCCCCAACCGCGTTTTAAAGAGAAAAGGGCAATCACCGCGGACGAGCACAAGCGGATTATTGCCGCCGAGGTCGCCGCGGCCAGCCGTGCCCCGGCCAGAGCCGGTTGCGCAGGCCATTCGGCATAGCGAGGTCTGAACGTTGAGCATCTGGGGCGAGCAGATCTCCGGGAATCGGGGCTTTCAGGGGCGTTCTGAGCTCGGGCGTCTCGGCGAGAATCGCCGGTTTGGCGATTGACAGCAGCGTTGCCCTTCCGGACCCTATCTCATCGAGCAGGGAGATTCCCGGCGTGCCGATCTTAACGAGCCGGGCCTTGGCGGAGTCGGCGCGGTCAATCTGGAGGCGATGGGACAGAAAGGGCGCGCACTACATTGACGGCGGCGGCTCTGCCATAGAGTGAGGGCACAAGGCACGCCAAAGCCGTTAAACGCGAATCGCTGAGGGCGACTCTGCCGGATTACCGGAAGCGGTGCGTGAATTCGTCCTTTAGCCCACAGGCCCGGACCATCATACCCGGAAAAGGTTTGCCGAGATATGCACCGGACATCCAGGCCTTACGAATGGCGGCCTCGGCATCAACCGAGTCGAGCTCCGAGAGCAGGCGCTGTCGCTTTCCTATCCTGTCGTGGCGTTCCCGGCGCCGTTTTTGGATTTGCGGGCGTTCTTCTCTTTCCAGTATTGGGTCACGACCTGGGTTGCCTGCCCCAGCCATTTTACGTCCTCACGCAATCCGGCCAGTTCCACCGCCGCAAAGTACTTGTATGGCCACCTTCTCCCGTGCGAGCGGCGGCTGCCGTCCTTCTGGCGGAACTTGACTTAGAGGTCCGTTTTTTGAAGCTCATCTCGCGGCACAATGCGACCCGGGCCGGCCAGTTTTGGAATTACGGACTTCACCACCACGCCCTTCCCCCGCTACATTCAGCGCGTTGTTGGGCACCGCAGGTTGTGCCCCAAACTCATGAAGCATCAGCCATGCATTTTCATCAGCTCGGTCCAGAATGAACTGGGTGCCGAACGCCGTGCCCTGGCCGATTTCATCAAAGGCGACCCTCTGCTCCAGCGCTATTTCGAGGTCTTCCTCTTCGAGGCTCTCCCTGCTACCGACCATCGCGCCGATAATGTTTACCTCGATGAAGTGGACTGCTGCTCCGTGTATGTCGGCCTCTTCGGCAACGACTATGGCTTTGAAGTCGCGGGACCTCGTACCGCCCGCCGAACAGACGGCCCACAAATGGCTCAAATGGCTCAAGCGGCGCGGAGGCGTAAATGGCTCATCTGCTCCGGCCTCGCCAAAGCCTATGGCCGCGAACGGGCCGTTGCGGCCGCGCAGGGATCTGGGGCCAGAGGGGCCATAAAGAATTGCCGCTTCGTCGCTTGAACTCCACCCACCAGAGCAATCGCGGGTCCGTCAGGCTCAAGCAGGAAGTGGCGCATTATCTGGCGACCGGGGAAGCCGATCCGCTCGGCCGAACCTTCCCCGGGGAGGATACCCTTGAACGCCTGAGGGGGTACAAACGCTATCTCCGTAGCGCACTGATCGAGGAAGTCCGGTGCCGTGAACACGGTCGCCGCCAAAGGCACGCGCCGGCGGACTTTGATCCTGCCTCCTGGACCCGGCGCAAGGTCGAACCGATGATTACCGGTTTGTTCCCCCTCGCGGAGCGGCAGGTCATGCTCGACGTGGCTGAACGCTCGCTTGTGTTTCTGACCAGGCAGGCGGCCCACCAGGCCATCCGAGACATCGGGTTTTTGGAGGACGCCTGGATGATTGCCAACATCTACCTGGGCAGCCTTGGCGCCGCCACATTTGGCGGCGAGGGCGACAGAGCCGTTGGCCTGAGCCTGGAGACCAAATGTTACGTGTCTCTGGAGTACTTTGCAGAAGAGGCCCCGTTGGCCGATTATGTCGTGCATGAGGTGGCCCACATCTTCCACAACTGCAAGCGCCGGACCGTCGGACTGCCCCACTCCCATCATAAGGAGTGGTTGCTGGACGTGGCCTTCGTAAAGCGCAAGACCTTCGCCTACGCCTGCGAGGCCTACAGCCGACTCGTAGAACGGGCGCGCCCGAGACAGGGGCGACGTCTTCTCCTGGCGCAAGGGTCCCGGGCATCGAAGCTTTGCGATGACTTTACGGATCGAGCCGAACTGCTTGACATTCTGGCGGATGCCATCGACGTTCGCAATGGGTGGAGACGTATCCTCGTGCGCTGTTCCCCTCCGAAACGAACCTCCACTTACTGAAAAATGAAACCGGGTCGAAACGATCCCTGCCCCTGTGGGAGCGGTAAGAAATACAAGAAATGCTGTTGGGGCGGAGTGCCGCCGGCCCCTGCGCCCGCGGCTGCGGAGGCGGCCTCACTGCCCGCCGCCATCCCCGTCAGCGAGCGCAGGTTTTATCCCGCCGTC
>JAJYHY010000625.1 GCA_021784555.1 bacterium | reverse complement strand
TGGGCGATCCGATAACCGTCGGATACAGGCGCGTTACCGCGATACAAAAATAACGCACCCATCTGTTCTTCCAGAACATCCAGAACTCCCTGAAACGTTTCCCCGATCTCCGTTCGGGGCTGACAGTAGACCGTGAGCCCGGAAAAAACGCCGACGGATCCCCGCCGCTCATAGGTGAAGTCCAAACTCTCCATGTAGCACATAAGCCCTCCATAAAAATCATCGAATCCGCTGCTATTGGTCCAAGACTTCAGGGCTCTGACGAGGGAGCCGGAAGACTTGACCTTTTGATTGTACAGCGGCTGGGAAAGGCATCCTGAAAATTGAAATAACCAAGTGCAAGAACTGCTTGGAAACCAGTGGCTTTTGAGGTAAACGCACCTGTTGCCGCAAAGGTGGCGAAGGTTGGAATAGTGAGACCGAAGGCGGCCGTTTCCAGAAGGCCTCTTGGTTGGAATGAAATGAGTGTCCGGTATACGGAACCATGGCCTACCGCCGCTCCCGGCCAAGAGCTGTCGGTCGAGACTGCCCGTTGAAGGGCAGTAACAGACTAATTCTGTTCAAAAAGTCCCCCAGAAATAGCTAGCTCGGCGAAGCTCATGTATATCAACCCATTGATTGCAATGGAGACCGCGAGCATGATGGGGCAACAGAAGGCAGTGCGGGACCAGTTGTTCCATTCCTTTCATCTCGAAAACCACGTCCCGCAGACCCACCTGCTCCGAGCCATCGATCGCGTCCTTGATCTTGGCGATCTACACCTGCAGCTCGCTGACCATTACAGCCACATGGGCCGTCCTTCCGTTCCTCCCGAATTGATGATCCGAATGCTGATTATTGGATACTGCTACGGCATCCGCTCAGAGCGGCGCCTGTGTGAGGAAGTGCACCTGAATCTGGCCTATCGCTGGTTTTGCCGGCTGGGACTTGAGGATCCCGTGCCAGAGCACTCGACGTTCTCCAAGAACCGTCACGGACGGTTCCGGGAAAGCGGGGTATTCCGTTGGCTGTTTGACAAGGTGGTCCGGCGTTGTATGGCCGCGGGTCTGGTCCAGGGCGAAGGGTTTGCGGTGGATGCCAGCCTTATCGCTGCCGACGCGAACAGCCAACAGAGTGCGCCCGGGGACGAGCCAGTTGAGTGGAAGGGATCATCGGCGAGCCCTTCCCGTGCGGTGCGCGAGTATCTCGAGGCACTGGATGGGGTGACTCCGGACGAGACCTTCCCCAAGCGCATTTCCCTCACCGACCCGCAGTCCCGATGGATTGCCATGCGGGGAAATCCCGCCATCTTTGCCTACTCTACCAATTACCTCATTGACACGGCTCACGGCATTATGAGCCAGCACCCTGTCGCTTGTCGACTAAACGATCCACTCGCCGCTTCGCCGCTTGCGGGCGACGTTCAGCAGGTAATCGTCCACTCCTGCAGCAAAATCGGGGTTGAAGCAGTTTTTCGCACCGGAGACGTCGCCTTGGTCGCTAAGGACCAGCCGCTCGTTTCTAGCCACCCCCGCGAGGATCGTCTGTGCGGACTGCTCCGGCGATTGCGCGCCCGGTGGCGGCTCCTTACCGCCCACTTTCCAGATCGCGGTGGCTACCACCCCCGGCGTCGCCGATGTCACGCGGATGTTCTCGTCCCACAGCTCGTAGCGGAGGGCGAGCGTCAGCCCGTTCAACGCCGCCTTCGTGGCAGAATACATCGTCTGCTGGGCCATCGGCATGAAGGCGATTCCGGAAATGATGTCAATGATGTGCCCGCCACACTGTTTGCGCATAATCGGCAGGACGGCGCGGATGCCGTAGAGCGCCCCGTAGAAGTTCAGCGCGAACGCCTTTTCCCAGTCCTCATTCGTCTCTTTGTCGAAAAGCCCGCCGAGACCTGCGCCCGCATTGTTGAACAGGATGTCAATGCGCCCGCCGGACTCAGCCGCTTTACGGATCATCTCCCGGACGTCTTCTTCCTTTGTCACGTCGCAGTGGATCCCGAGCGCCTTGCCGGGATATGCCCTGTTCAGCCGCTCAGCCTCCCGTTTGAGGTTCTCGTCGTTGAAGTCGGCGAGGACGACCTGCTTCGCCCTATAGGAGAGCATCGTCTCCGCGAGGGCCAGACCGATGCCCGATGCGCCACCGGTCACCACGGCGACCTTGTCCTGGTAGTATTCACTTGGTGCGTTCATGCTGTGTCCTCCTTTTCTGCCACCATCCTCAGGCTACGGCCTGACAACGATGCGAGCCGGGTTATCCATCTTTTTGCTTAGCATCTCCACGCCGCGAACAATCTCCTCCAGAGGCAGAACGTGCGAGACCGAGCGGGACAAGTCCAGCTTACCAGAAGCGGCATAGCCTACCAGCATTTCAACGTCACCGGGCTCTCCGCCATCAAACCCAAGCAAAGAGTGGTTGTTGAATCCGAACATGACTGATGGTTCCGTAAGCCGGATCGGTTCTGTGGACATGCCGATGACGACCACCCGTCCAAAGAAACCAAGGCAGGACACCGCCTGATCGAGGGCGATACTGGAGCCGGACAGCTCGACCGCCAGGTTGAGCCCCTTGTTGTCAGTGAGCCGCATTACTTCCTCACGGACATCAACCGCGCCCGGATCCAGAGTGTGATGGGCGCCAGCCGCCAATGCCCGCTCTCGGGCAGCTTCAATGGGGTCTATGGCGATGACCAGGTCGGCGCCGTTCATGCGGGCGATCTGGACTGCATGCTGACCGAGGCCGCCTATCCCCCAAAGGCCGACGACCTCTCCCTGGCGCAGCTTGCCACGATGGACGATCCCACCCCAAGGCGTGGCAACCGCGTCAGGAATGATCGCAGCCTGCTCGAATGGCACGTTTTCGGGGACAGCGACAAGCAGATAGGGGGGGACGACGACATATTCGGCCCAGCCACCATCGAAGGCCTGCCACATGACCATACAAGAACTTTTCCCGGCCAGGAGAAC
>JAJYHY010000624.1 GCA_021784555.1 bacterium | reverse complement strand
GCGGCGGCAGTTCGGTGACAAAGCGGCAGAGGACTGCCGCACTCCAAAAGCTGGCGCCAGATTCGGGAGCGCCGTTAAGCCTCCCGGCGGCGGCGCCATGCATATTCGTCCCGCTGCCGGCGCGTACCGGCGCGTACCGCCCCAGCGGCCAGAAATCCAGCAGCAGCAGCGTAAACGGCAGGCTCACGGCTATCGGCTTGGACAACAGCGCCGCGGCGTACAAGGCGATCACGAGGGCGTAATTCCGGCCGCCGCCCCGGCGCATGTAACGAAGATACGCCAGCGTCGTCAGCAGCCAAAAAAACGCGCAAACCAGCGTCTTGCGCTCCGCCACCCAGGCCACCGTTCCCACGTGCAGCGGGTGCAGGGCGAACAGCGCCGCCACCAGCGCGCTGCGCCAGGGCTTGGCCGTCAGCTTGTCCAGGAGGGTGAAGAGCAGGACGGCGTTCACCGCATGAAACCAAACGTTCGTCAGATGCTGCGGCCCGGCTTTCAACCCAAACAACTGGCAATCCAACTGGTGCGAAAGCCAGACCAGCGGCTGGTAGGAGGTCACCCCGCCATTCAGCGTCGTAAAGGCCCATTTGACATTCGCCAGGCTCAAGCCCGTATAGACGTGCGGGTTGCGGAAAACGAACGCCCCGTCGTCGTAATTGATGAATCCGTTCTGCGATACCCGCCAATACACCAGCACCGTGGCCGCCGCCAACAGCCAGCGGAGCTTCGAGCGCAGTGCATCCTGATCTGAGTTCATCGTTTCTTGCCCGTCACGACGGATTCTGCCAGCAGGCAACGGCGAGTCGGACCGTTCAGTTCGCCCGCCACCCGTTACCGCCGCCGGCCCAGTCTGGGATTCACCCCAACGGCGGCGGTCTCCAGCCTTCCATCCGTGTCATCCGTGAAATCCGTGGTTGCATTCTTCGCGGGCCGAGCAACCTCGCCAACCTCGTTTTGCGTCTTGCTCATATACCTATCAGTTGATGTTGGCCGCTCAGGCCTTCTACCATGCCCACGGCCAAAAGTGAGGCTGATGGTCGTTGTTCCACCGCCGCGCCACCACCGCATTGGTCACCCCAAACAGGCCTGTCGGGCGCAACGCTTCGGTGTGGGCATCGCAGAACGCGACGTTCCATAGACCGTCGTGCCGCTCCTTCATCGCCCGCACCGCAACATCCCCGGCAGGAACACCTCCCATGACGGCCTGGTAGTAATACTGCCGGAACATCGGCGCGTCTAAGGCCCAGTCGCCCAGCAGCACACTGGAGGTGCCAAGCTGATCGGTCGTCAGGACGGCGTCCCCGATGGCGATCATGTCGCTCGGGTCAACCACCTGGCTCTCCCGTGTTGGAATCGCCAGCGGCCTCGGGCCTCGCGTGGCCAAATCCTGGCCGGAAAGGCCAAGTCCGGAACCGCTCGTGGCTCCCCACTCGTTATAGCCGTAGCTGCCGTGCCCACCCCCGGAGATGGCGAAGAACCCCCGGAAGCGATTGTACGCTGGGCAGGCGTAGATGCCGGTCCCGGGCCCGGTCCAAGTGAACGTGTTCTGATTCTCCCGACGGTAGTTGTACTTGGGGTATGATGCTCTGGTGTAAGGACGGAGCTGATCAACGAGAGTCCCCCACTCGAATGGCTCCATTCCAGGGTAGGCGCGGTAGTCGTCCACGTACATGCTGATACCCAGTGTGATTTGCCGCAGGTTGTTCCGGCAGACGGTGGAGTCGGCCTCAGAGCGGGCGCGGCCCAGGGCCGACAGGAGCAGCGCCGCCAGGATTGCAATGACGGCGATGACAACGAGCAACTCAATGAGGGTGAACGCGCGCGTCTTCACCGAGGTAACCCGGCGGCTGCCCATGGAGCACGCTGGAGCAAGGGCTAGCTCGTAGGTTCCTCGTTCTGTGGGCACGCTGCGCGGGCTCCTTAGTCTCAGCGCCATGGTTTCGGCGCCTCTCGAAGCTCGCGAATTGTTGCGACTTAACGGACCCATGGCCGAAGATCCTCGAGGTGGGGCTGACCGTCGTTGTTCCACCGTCGCGCCACCAGCGCATTGGTTACCCCAAATAGGCTCGTCGTCCGCAGAGCTTCGGTGTGGGCATCGCAGAACGCGACGTTCCACAGGCCCCCGTGCCGCTCCTTCATCGCCCGCACCGCAACGTCCCCGGCAGGCACACCTCCCACGACGGCAACGTAGGAATCGCCGCGGCTCATCGGGGTGTCCAGGGATTCGCCGATCGGAAACTTGGGGGCGGGAAGTCCATCCGCCGTCAGGACGGCGTCGCCCATGGCGATCATGTCGCTCGGGGCAACCACCTGGCTCTCGCGCGTCGGAACTGGCCCGAACCTCGCGCCGGACGGGGTCAGGTGTCGGCCGGAGAGACCAAGTCCCACACCGCCCTCGACACCTGACTCGTTGTAGCCGTAGCTACAGGTTCCACCACCGGCGATGTAGATGGCCCCCTGGAAGCGGTTGTAAGCTGGGCAGGCGTAGATGCCGGTCCTCGGCCCGAGCCAAACGATGGCATGCTGATTCCGTTCATCGTAGTTATCCTCCGGAAACGACGCCCTGGTGTAGGGACGGAGCTGATTGACAAAGGTCCTCCATGTGAATGGCTCCATTCCCGGGTAGGCGCCGTTGTCATCCGCATACATGCTGATAGCCAGTGTGATCTGCCGCAGGTTGTTGCGGCAGACGGCGGAGTCGGCCTCAGAGCGGGCACGGCTCAGCGCCGGCAGGAGCAGCGCCGCCAGGATTGCGATGACGGCAATAACCACCAGCAACTCGATCAGGGTGAACGCGCGCATCTTTAGCGGGCGTACCGCATTTTCGCCCACGGAGGAGGCCCAACCAAGCACCGGCTCGCAGGTTCCTGCTTCCGCGGGCGACCTATGCGGGATCCTTGACCTCGCGGCGCCGGTTTTGGCCCGTCTCGAGGCCCGCGAATCGTTGACACTTAGCGAA
>JAJYHY010000623.1 GCA_021784555.1 bacterium | reverse complement strand
ACGCGCCCTTCAGCGCCTTGAGGGAGGGGTGGAGGCCCAGCGCGTCGTTCAGCTTGATCACGGCGTCCGGCGCGATCCCGAGAGTCGGCCGCAACTGCACGTACTTCGGGTCGGCGAAGGGGATCACTGTGTTCAGCCCGTCGTTGCCGCCGGCCAGCTGTATCACCACCAGCGTTTTGCCTTTGGTCTGGCCGAGCGAGGCGGCCACGGCGGCACGGGTGAAGAACGCGGGCATGAACGCCCCGGCGGAGACGAGGACGATGCCGCTCCTGAGGAAGTTTCTACGGGATAAGCCAGCCATTGTTCTTTTCCTCCACTGCTTTTCAGAGATACCGGAGATGTCTCTCTGTCATGTGCCCGGTGCAAGAACCTTCAAGATCGAAATGCGTAGGAATGGCGGTCAGGGCCGTTGAAGAGGTGCCGGACTCGGCTGGCAGAGCGCAGTAGGTGCGGCAAGAGTAGGCGGGCCGCCTCCCTGGCGTAACCGAGCCCTTGTGCGCAGCCTTTCAGCCCCTCGCGGATCGCTTTTCGGGTCAGGTAGCGATGGATTCGACGCACATTGACCATCGCGGCGCACCCGATCAATACCATACCCACCCGGAAGAGGCCTCGCACTGGGAGTTGGTCGTAGTTGAACGGCTGCTTGATGGACGCGATCGCGGACTCGATGGGAACGCGTAGATTGATGCCCGCCTGCTGGGCCTGCGCGATGCGCTGGCGGCGCCGGGCTATCTCGACATCGCGTTCATCGAAGGACAGCGCTCGCCGCGGCTTGCTCTTCAGTTCCAGCGTCGGGCACTTATCCGCAAACGGGCAGGCAGAACATTCCCCAGCGTCGAAGTGCGCCCGGTATCGCTCGTACTCCGTCTTGCTCTCTACCTGCTCGATCCCTACAGTCTGCCCATTCGGGCAGGTGATCCGCATCGGCCAACCCTTGGCCGGCCCGACACACTCGCCGGCCGCGGGCGCCCCACTGGTCGGGGCCGGCTCCTTTGCCGTATCGGGGCGCGGGCTGCTCGGGCGCGAGTCGCCGCCCGCGTCCGGCTCGCCGGTCGAGGCAATCTCTATCTGGAACTGGTCAAGGCCCAGGTGTTCGTGGGGGGAGTGGCCACGAATGGCCGTTTGGACCAGTTTGACGGCACTGTCCCTCAGCACCTTAAAGGAGTCGTCACTGTTGTAGCCGCCGTCGGTGTGCACTTCCTCTATACCCAGCCGCTCCTTGAGGGAGGGCACGGCTTTGATCAGCATATCATCATCGTTGGTGACATTAGGCTCGGTTTGGACCTTGGCGATCAACTGTAGATCGTTGTCGGGGTCGCACGTCTCGGTGACGTTGGTCACATATCCCTTGTGGGGACGATGGTTCTTCGTGTGAAAGGTGGCCTCCATATCGTCGGGCGACTGGAGGCTGCCCGAGCTCAGCTCCTTGCCGGCCTTGAGCCGCAAGCGCTCCTGCTCGATGAGGAAGTGCTCGGTGAAAACCCGCCGAAGCATCCGGTACGTTGCGTGCTCGCTGTAGGCGGGGGCAAGGGCCGCCAGCATCCGGCGCATCGCTTCGCCGATGCTCTGCATGTGCCTGGCGCCCTCTTCGCCCCTGACTCGATAGACGTACTGGTTCGAGGTGCCCTTCGTGTAAGGGGCGAAGATCTCAGCGTGGAGTGCGCGGTCGCTCTCGCTCAGCATCCGATACACGCGCTGGATGACTTCGACCAGCAGGTGCAGGCGGGACATGTCACGGATATTGCTGGCGATCTGGGACGAGTCCATGCGCACCTTGCCGGTCTTCAAGTGAAAGGACTCGACTTGCTCGTCGCTAACCCGCTCAAAGGATTTCTCGATGAGGTTCTCGCCGGTTTGCTGCATGTGCTGGCTTAGGCGATGTCGAAAGTTGTACACGGTGCGCAGGTCGAATTGGCCCTCGCCCAGGTTGCGATATCCCAGCGCGTAGCGAACCTGCAGATTAAAGCAGAAGGCGTCGTACATCTCCTCGTCGCTCCAGTTGAACCCTGACTTGAGCGCTTCGAGGCCCACCAGCAGATTTACCGGAATATTCGGGCGAGAGTCCTTCTCGGAGTACAGCGTAGCGAAGAGTGTCTCATCGATGCGCGAGAAGAACTCACGGTAAAATACGGCCGCCCAACTGTCTTCCAACCGTTTGGACTGAGCCGAC
The DNA here is from genome assembly GCA_021784555.1 of bacterium. Taxonomy (GTDB): domain Bacteria; phylum Verrucomicrobiota; class Verrucomicrobiia; order Limisphaerales; family UBA8199; genus JAJYHY01. Next base: position 800 of record JAJYHY010000623.1, on the reverse strand, counting down.
GGCAAACCATCAAGCGTGGTGAGCATTTGCATCTGGAGATGGCGCTTGTTTGCACGAAACACATCAGCCTCCCGCAAATGTGGATCGCTGGCACTATATGCCTTCCCCTGCGAACCAACAAGCTTTAGAAGGCTACACTGCCCATTGTCACAAAGTCGTGCCGGGATAGTGCCACAAAGTCGTGCCGCCCCCAGGTCGGGGGGGCGCATAGGAGCCGCTTGCCGGGCGTGGCTGGCGTTCCCCGGCCGCGCGCCCGCGGGGCTGGAAAAGAGCTGGCAGGTTCAGCTCCACCGAGCCCATGGGCGCCGAGCCAGCCCGGACGCAGGTCAGGCGCAGCACGACTTCATGAGAACCGACAATGCCGGTACCCCTTTTTTCAGGGGGCACCTGTCATGCTGAGCGAAGCGAAGCATCTCCTGGTCAACGTGGAGACCCTTCGCTTCGCTCAGGGTGACATGCAGAGAGCGCTGAAGGCAACACGGAGCAAGAACCCGCGGGTCGCCTACGCCAGCGCCTGGTCCAGGTCCTCGATCAGATCGTCCGGGTGCTCCAGGCCGATCGACAGCCGAAGCAGATTGCGCGGTGTCTTGCTGTCCGGTCCCTCGATCGACGCTCGATGCTCAATCAGGCTCTCCACTCCTCCCAGACTCGTCGCTCGGGTGAACACCCGTGCCTTCGCCGCGACCGCCATCGCCTCGTCCTCGCCGCCCCTCACCTGGACCGACACCATGCCCCCGAACGCGGACATCTGTCTTGCCGCGACTTCGTGTCCAGGGTGCGACTCCAGCCCCGGGTACTGA
>JAJYHY010000210.1 GCA_021784555.1 bacterium | reverse complement strand
ACGCCCAAAGGCGGAGAGGTCATCTGGCGCTACGAACGCTCCCACGAAGGCATCTACTGCCGCCGCGCCCTGACCATCCGGCCCCAAACCCTCCGCCGCGAGCAATTGCTCAGTTTTCGCTGCACCTTGATGCATCCCCCCATCCCCGATCCCTCGCATCGGAACGGAGTCCTGTCCGCCGCTTACGTGACCAAGCGGTTTTTTATCGACAAGATCCCTCCCGAGTTCAGCAAGGCCTGGGCCGAGACCCGCTACCACGACGTTGGCCCGCACCTGAGGAATATCCTCCTCGATTTTCCCAACCTGGCCCTCTTTTCCGCCGGCTGGCTCCGCCACCGCATCCTGGCGCGGCGGAAGATGCCCTCCATCGCCTTCCGCAGTCCGGTTCAGACCTATTGCCTCCACTTCGATGCCGAGCAGTCTCCCAATCCGGCCAATCGCATCACACTGGATGAAGAGCGGGATGCCCTCGGACTGCCGCGACTGCGGGTGGACTGGCGCAGCCAGGAAGGCGACATTGAGAGCGTGGTTCGATGCTTCCAACTTTTGAAACGCGAGTTTGAGCGTTGCGGCGTCGCCTCGATGCATGCGACGGCGGAAACCGTTCGCGAGCGGGTCCAGGCCCAAGCCGGGGTGGGCGCCCACCAATTCGGGGCGACGCGGATGGCCGCCGACCCGGCGCGCGGAGTGGTCGATGCCAATTGTTGCGTGCATGGTGTCGATAACCTCTTCATCGCCACGAGTTCCGTCTTCGCGACGGTCGGCTATGCCAACCCGGTGCTGACCATCAGCGCCCTGGCGGTTCGGCTCGCGGACCACTTAAAGGAGCTGAGCCATCGTCCGGCGCCGACCTTATGCCACATTGGGTAATCAAATCGGCGCTGCAACGGGTCATGTCGTGGCTGCCGGCCAGCGCCTGGTGTAATGAGTTGTTCCAGCGCTACGTGACCAAAACCATCGCACTGCCCGAAGACGCCTTTCAGGCCAGGTTGGAAGAGGCCGCCCGCTTTCTCGACCGCTTCCGCTCGCACCAACCCCTGGCGCCGGACGCCTTTACTGTTTTGGAAGTCGGCACTGGCTGGTATCCGACGCTGCCTCTGGCCTTCTATCTCTGCGGCGCCTCGGAGATTCACACCTTTGACATCGCCAACCATTTGGACCGCGACCGGTTGGCACTGGTCTTGGATTACTTTTGCGCCGAGGCCGATAGCGGAGTGCTCCGGAAGCATCTGCCGTGCGCCCGGATGGAGCGGGTCGAGCGGCTGCGCGAACTGAGGAGCGCGGCCAAAGGCCAACCCCCCGGCCAGAGCCTGGAGCAACTCAAGATCCATGCGCGGGTGCGGGATGCCTGCGACACTGGCCTGCCCTCCGGAAGCACCGATTTCATTTTTACCTGCGGCGTCCTCGAATATGTCCCGCGCCCGGCGCTGCCAAAGCTGCTGGCTGAATTCCGGCGTGTGGCGTCGCCTCGCTCGGCGATGGTGCATTGGCTCAACCTGGTGGACCAGTATCATTGGTTCGATCCCTCCGTTGGCCGGTTGCATTTTCTCCAGTACAGCCAAAGCCAATGGCGATGGCGTGACAGCCCCCTGACTTCGAACAATCGCCTGCGCATCTCCGATTATCGAGAGCTGCTCGTCCAATCGGGCTTTGTGGTCAAAGCTGAAGAGAACCAAGCCGGCTCGGATGACGACCTCAAGGGGCTGTGGTTGGCGCCCGAGTTTCGGCGGCATTCGAGGCAGGACCTGTTGGTGCTCTATTCGCTGGTGACGGCTGTTCCGGCAGCGGACGGTTCCTCTTGAGCGCCCATGGATTGGCCCGCGCGCGTCTTTCTGTCGGTGCCTCAACGCCACCTGCTGGCGCGCGGGTGGGCAATCTTCATGCTCCACAAAACCGCTCCCGTTCCGCCGGGCACTCTGGACCCTTTCGAGTACGTGCCCCCGCGCCGGCTCGAACGGCGCTTGGCAGCCTTGCGCGCCGCCGGTTACCGCGCCGCCAGCCTGAACGATTTGCGCACGGAAACGGCAAACCCCAATGGCCGGTTCGTCGTGAGCTTCGACGACGGCTACGCTTCACTGGTCGAACCGCGCCAGACCCTCGACGTGCTGGCGCGCCAACGTGTCTCAGCCATTGCCTTTCTGGTCGCCGGAAGGCTGGGCCGGCAAAATGATTGGGATATCGCCAAAGGCGACGTGCCGGAATCGCTGATGGACGTCAGCCAGGTCAAGACGTGGCTGGCGGCCGGACACCGCATCGGCTCGCACAGCCTGACCCACGCCAACCTGCGCCGCGTTTCGCCCACCGAGGCCCGCGAAGAGATTGCCGCCAGCAAGAAACTGCTGGAGGATACCTTCGGAGTGGCGGTGACCGATTTCTGCTACCCTTACGGGATCTATGAGCCGCGGCATCTTGAGTTGGTGGCCGAGGCGGGTTATCAAACAGGCTGCACGGTGCGGTTCGGTGTCAACGGCGGCGGGGCGCGCCTGCTGGAGCTCAACCGCCTGGCCGTCCTGACCGTTTGGGAATTGGCCCGCAAGGCGATGCACCGGTGCGTCAGACGGCTTCGGCGCGGATAGTAGAGTCCTTGAGTTTCAAACATGTTGCAGACACGTCGATTGCGAGTGTTGATGTCCGCCTTCGCCTGCGAACCCGGCCAGGATTCGGAGCCGGAGGTCGGCTGGCAATGGGCGCTGCAGATGGCCCGGTTCCATGACGTGACCATCCTCACGCAGAGCAAGAACCGCCCGGCTATTGAACGCGCCTCCGCCGAAATGTCCGAGCGCCAGCCGGTCCCCCGATTTATCTATTTCGAGCGGAGATGGCTCTTGCCGCTGAGGCGGTGGGTGGCCGGCCTGAGGATCTATTGCGTGTTCTGGCAAAAAGCGGCGCGCGGACTTGTGGCAAACCTGCACCGAACTCAGCCGTTTGACCTGATGCACCACGTGACCTTCGCCGCCTTTCGCTACCCGACCGCCATTTGGGGGCATGGGGTTCCCACGGTGTGGGGGCCAATCGGGGGCATCGAAGACTCGCCCATGCAACTGTTGCCATGGCAGAATCCGGCGGCCCTGCTGCCTGAGCTGGCTCGCAACCTCCACAATGGAATTCAACGGTGGCCTTTTGGTTCTTTGGCCCGGCGCCTCCGGGCAACGACCCTTACGCTGGCTTCCACTCCGGAGATGCAGCGGCTCTTTGAGCGAATGGGCCATAAAGTCCCGCTCATGCCGACCATCGGCCTGCACGTGGCCGCTATTCCTTTTCGACCGCGGCCGGCAACCGAGGAGCCGCTCAAGCTCTTGTTCGTGGGCAAGCTAATCGCGTTGAAAGGGATTCACCTGGCCCTCGAGGCGATGGCCATCTCCGGGACGAACGCCGAGTTAACGGTGATCGGAACGGGGCCTTTTCAAGAGGGACTGCGGCGCCTGGCCGAGCGATTTGGGTTGAGCGCACGAGTGAGCTTCCGCGGACGCCGTCCGCGCCAGGAAGTGCTCCAAAGCTATGCCGATTTTGACGTGCTGCTCTTCCCGAGCTTCCATGACACTGGCGGATACGCTGTCATTGAGGCCATGGCCAACGGCTTGCCGGTCATCTGCCTGGAACGCGGCGGGCCTGCCATTGCGGTGCAGGAGGGAGCCGGGATCAAGGTGCCGGTCGGTTCTCGAAAAGCGGTCATTGACGGGCTGGCGACCGCCATTCAAACCTATCATCGCGACCGCCGGCTCAGGCTCGAACATGGCCGGCAGGCACGCCAGAGAATTATCGAGTTCTACGACTGGGACAAGAAAGGGGCGCAACTCGCCGCCATCTATGAACAGGCCGCAGCCAAGTAAACCGGAAACCATGCCGAGAGGATTTGCGATTTGCGACCGCTGTTAGGGTGCGTTGTTTTCTGGTGGATTCCGGGGCGGCCGGGCCGGCTCCCCCGGGTGTGATTCAAAGCGTCAGGCATCGGGGTCAGTCCTGCACCCTTTTCCGCCGCTTCCCTTCCTTCAGCGCGGAAGAAGTGAGGACGGACCCCGCGCCCGACCGACACTTCCAATGGCATCCCGGCGCCCCGGGACCGCCTGGCAATCGCAAATCGCAAATCCAAAATCGCAAATCTTCCTCAACGAGGGGTGGCAGAGCGAAGCTGCCTCCACCAGTTGAGGGGAATGCGGCGGAAGACCTGGCGTTTCAGTTCATCGATTTGCCCGAGGATATGGTTTGCACTGCGATCGGCCCATTGCTCGGCCCATCCCGGCGGACGCGCCTCCGGGCCGGAGCCAAGGGCCCGGCCCAGACCCAACTGGGGGAAGCGGTCGCGCCACAGTGCCGAATAGCGTTGCGCCTTGGCTTTGAGGCTTGCCGGCATGGGGTCCGGTCCGTTGGAGGTTTGTCCAATGACGCCGGAACGGACTCGATCATGATGCTCGCCCGCCGGGAGTAGGGATAGGTCGGCGCCTTTCAAGTCCAACATCCGCGTTTCGAAGGAAATCTCCAGGGACTCACAGACCCGCCTTAACTGCGCTTCCGGATTGGCGACCAGTTCGCCATAAAGAACCTCTTGCACATCCCTGCCTTGCTGCTGGAGACGCTCGACTCCGCTGGCCAGTGCCTCGGCGCCAAGGAGGATCCGGGTCAGCATCCCCCGCTGGGCGAAGAAGCGATTGTTGCGTCCGGCCCTGGCGGCGCTGCGGCAACATTCCAGAGGGTCGCGCCAGATCACCACGAACCGCGCTTCGGGAAATATCCGGGCAACCGCCGGCAGCCAGGCATAATAGGCCGGCGCTTTTTCGCCAATAATGCCGGCCCCGCGTTGCGCGCCAAAGGCCCCGTACAAACCCAAGGCCGCCTCCCGGCCCAACCGCCGCGAACGCAAGGCGGCGGCGTCCAATCGATGCCGGCTGATGGCCTGATTGTAACACTCGAGCCGTTCCGGCCAATCTGACGGCCATCGGGCATTGGCCTGCCGTGGCCACAGCGCGAAAGGCTCCGCCTCGTACATCAGGGCAACGCTCGAATGCCGGTTCAAAAGCCCCTGCAGGAGCGATGTGCCCGAACGCCACTGCCCCACCAGGAAAAGCAGCTTCCGCCCCGGCTCTCCTCTCATTGCGCTTTCATTCATCCGTCGCCTGAGACGCTCAGCTAGCGGCGGCTTCTAAAGTCCACCAAATGTGCCAGGACATCACTCGCGGCCGGAAGGGACTCCGCCAGTTCTAACCCTACGCCAATGGCCTCGCTGGCGGGGCGTATGACTTCGAGCAGTTTCTCCGATTCGACACGGATGCAAACGGGCCTAATCTGGGCCTTGAGCAACCCATTCACGAATGCATTTCTGGCCGCTTCGCGCAACGGGGCTGCTCCGTGGACGAACTTCACCGCCAGCACGTAGCGGGAATCGCTGTCGCACAACAGCCCGATACGCCCGCACGCGGGTCGACGGGCCTCTTCGTCAAAGACGGGCATTTCCGGCGTCAGTTTGGCCAGAAGCTCGAATGTGCAGCCTGGCCGCGCCGGCAAGGCTTGCAGCGCTGACCGCTCCTGCGCGCTGAGCACGAGCGGTTCCGGCAGGGGAACCGGCGCAAGCACCAACGGCAGCCACTGAATCTCCGCCGGCTGCAAGGTGTCCTCAGGTCCCGCCGGTATAATCGGCACTTCGCCCGCGGGATGGTCCTCATACAGGTTTGTTGCCCTCTTAAACAGCCGGGCGAACCGGTTCACTTTTTCGATGAAACCGGTCAGCCGTTTCGCCTCCGATGCCCTGGGAAACCAGGGAAACCACCCCGGCTCGCAGCTTGTAAACTTGGGCCATACCTTCCCACTGCTGGCCGGTTGGAGGGAAGCGTTCGCCAGCGTCTCCCGGTCGGTTCGGCGCAACTCGCTTTTCGTCGTCCATTCGACTTGCATGTAATCTAGCGCCTCAATCACCACCTCCGGGTCCGGCGTGCCTGGTTCGGTGACCATTTTATGGATGTAGGCCAGGCCTAAAGGGCCGCGGTAAAAGATAATTCCGAAGACTTGGCGCAAGGTGCCCAGCACCGAGGCCACGTGCAGCGCGCCGGTGGGCCCGTCCCTCACTCCGACCGCGTGCAGGTCGGACATGAATTCCCAAGGCTTGAGTTCGGCCACGCGCGCGCAAGCGGCTGCCAGCGGGCGCGCAATGTCGGCGGGCAGGCCGGGCGGCGATTGTGATGTCTTAGACATGAGCATAGCATGGCGCAATTCGGCCGGTTTGCGCCACGATAATCAGCCGCACCCCGTCGTGTGCTCGGAGGCCGGCCTGTTCCCCCAAGTTGTTCTGAATTGCGATTCAGTCCTTCACAGGGTGGGCGGAATCGTGTTAGGGTCGGACCTAGTGAATCGAAATCAACTGCGAAGCGATTTCCGCAAGTCTCTGTTTTGGCGCGTTGCGCGGTGGCTCCTTCCTTGTCTTGTCGTCTGCCTGTGTTTCGTGCGGGCAAACGCCGGTTCCTATGTTGTAAGACGCGGCGATACTCTCTATGGCATCGCCCGGAGCCACGGTGTGTCGATCGCCGCCTTGGCGGAGCGCAATGGGCTTTCGCACAGCTATCATGTCTATGTTGGCCAGCGCCTGGATGTGCCCTCCCGGCGGACGCGGCGAGTCCCCATTCCGGCATCGGTCCAGCGCGCTATCGACCGCGCCCACGTGCGGCAGGGCCGGTGGAAGTACATCGTCATTCACCACAGCGGAGTGGATGAAGGCACGGTGGCCGGCATGGACCGCTACCATCGGGAGGTGCGTCACATGGAGAATGGGATTGCCTATCACTTTGTCATCGGCGATGGACACGGGATGAAGGACGGCGAGATAGCGGTGTGCCCGCGGTGGACTAAACAAATAGATGGCGGGCATCTGGCCAGTGAGGCCCAGGATCATATTGCGCTAGGCATCTGCCTGGTCGGAAACTTCGACAAGCACCGCCCCACTCACAGGCAAATGCGGAGCTTGCGCGGCCTGGTGGAAGCCCTGATGGCCCGCTGCCATTTGACCGCAGCCGCAATAAAGACCCACAAGCAGATTAATGTCATCCCCACCCGCTGCCCCGGCAAGTACTTCCCCTTCAAGGCCTTCATGAAGGACCTCAAGGCCGACGGCGAGCGATGACAGTTGGATAGTTGCAAAGATGAGCCAGGCCAGAACTACTTCACCGGGATATCGGCTCGAAGGAGGCCACCTTGACGTATGATCAGAGGTTTCACGCGATTGGCTCTGCTTTTGGGAATGGCGACGCTGGTGCATGGCGGAGAGCGGCGCCATCAATGCGTGGCCCAACTCGTGCAGGACAATGCAGCCGAATAGCGCCACCACAAACGCTGCCCACCACAAGGCCGGCCCCAGCCTCTGGCAGCCGCCTCAATGCATGAAGAAGACCCAACCGACCAACAGCAAGAAAGTCCAATGCAGAAATATCCCAATCCCGGCAACCTTTCCTAAACGAAGTGACCATTTTATAAGACGTATTCCAATCTCTCCCAGTATTCCTTATGTTACCCCCTGTTTCTTCGCGTGATGAGAAGACCTCCCATTTAAACTCAGCCACTGACCACGCGACCTGTCAACCGATGCAAGCGACCCTCCGGCGCCAGGGGGATTGCGCGCGCGGAGGGTCGCCCCTCGTTGCGGATGGGGTTAATCGCCCGAATGGCGTTCATCAACCACGATGTATTGGCTGCCGCCGTTGCTCCAGACTCGCAACAGGGTGACTTTGCTCTTTGGATGCTCGGTGAGCTTTACCGCCTCTTCGGCATTGGTTACGGAGTGATGGTTGATCTCCTCGATAACTTGGCCCGGCTTCAGGCCCGCCTGAGCCGAAGGCGAATTGGGATCGACTTCGGTAATCAGGGCACCCTTGACATCGTCCGGAATGTTAAACTGCTGGCGCGCCTGCGGGGTGATGCCGCTCACGACGACGCCATTGAGGGTTCCATTGTCGCTCTGTTCTTCGCCCCCGTTCTGCGCGACCTCTTTGGAACCCGGCAGCGGTTTGAGCGTCACGTCAAGGGTCTTGGTCGAGCCATCCCGGAGGACCTTCATGGGAACGGTCTTGCCGGGCGCCGTCGCGGCCACTTGGAGCCGGAGATGGCGGCGGTCCTTGACCTGCTTGCCATTGAAGCTGAGGATAACGTCGCCGCTCTTGAGACCCGCCTTGTCCGCGGGGCCGTCAGGCGCCACGTCGGCCACCAGGGCGCCTTTGGGCTCGTTGAGACCAAACTCCTTGGCCAACTCGGGCGTCATCACCTGGAGCATCGCGCCGATGTAACCTCGGGTCACGTGCCCATACTTGATCAGGCTCTCCATCACGCTGTGGGCCAGGTCCGAAGGAATCGCGAAGCCGATCCCTTGGAAGCCGCCGGAGTGGGTGTAGATGGCGGTATTGATGCCCACCAACCGGCCCTCGACATCGACCAGCGCGCCCCCGGAGTTACCCGGGTTGATCGCGGCATCGGTCTGAATGAAGTCCTCATAATCTTCGATACCCATGCCGCCCCGGCCGGTGGCGCTGACGATGCCGCGGGTCACCGTCTCCCCCACGCCAAACGGGTTTCCAATGGCCAGCACCACGTCCCCGACCTGAACCTTGTCGCTGTCGGCCATAGGCACCACCGGCAGGTCGTGCGCCTTGATCTTCACCACCGCGATATCCGAGTCCGGATCGCGCCCCACCACCTTGGCTGTGAATTGACGTCCATCCTGCAAGGTCACCTGCACGTGGTTGGCGTCGTCCACCACGTGATTATTCGTCAGGATGTAACCATTCTTGCTTACAATGACCCCAGAGCCGATCCCCCATTCATGCTGCGGAAACTGGGGTTGCTGCGGAAACACATGGCCGAACTGGTCGCCGAAAAAGCGCCGCCAGAACGGGTCATTGAAAAAGGGCATCTGCGGCGCCGCGGTGTTTTGCAAGGTGATGGTCGTCACAATTTTGACGACCGCCGGCGTCACCTTCTTGACGATGGGCGCGTAGCTGCCCTGCGGCAGCGTGTCGCGTGCTATCGGCCGCTCGTCCAGCGGCACGGTCACCGCCGGATGCCTGGCCTTAGTTTCGTCCGCGGACTTTTGTGTGAACGCGACCGCGGTGCCGCCCAAAACCAGAGCAACCACCACCGCGGACACCGATGATTTCTTACCAAACCGTTCCCAAAATCTCTTCATAGATACCTTTCCGTTTTATTCCGATTTATTCTGTTCATCTATGACTTAATAGACCACCGCTCCATGACGCGAAGCTGTCCGGGACATTACAGATTTGTAAGCCGGGACGATGCGCTCCTTGTGCTTGAACAATTCGACGATCACAAAGCGGGGACTAAAGAATCGGAGTTCGCCTGGCGCAAGAAGTCTTTCCCGAAGCAAACTCTGGCGCCGCAACAGCGCGGCGAAAAAAATGTTGGAATTGATGACAACGCGGGCGCTCTATTTTGCGGATAAGCCACGGGCTCCACCCGTGGTCGTTGATTCCTCGAGGCGGAAGAACTCTTCGGCACTTGCAGCCGGCCCACTCCACTGGTAAGTGCCGATAGATGAAGTTACGCCCACTGCATTGGTCTGCCAGGTGGTCAGGTTCGTGGAGGTCAATACCTGAAAGAGCCGGCCCGCCGGGGCTTGCCACTGCAACGAGGCAGTCTGGCCCTGCAGCGCAATAGCCAGGGCCGGAGCTGCGGGCGCCGCGGCGCCCTGCACCGCGACGAGCTGTCCATCCACCGTGATGCTGACATCATCCTTTGAGAGCAGGCTCAGGTAGAAAGTGGTGGAGATCGGAATGGTCAGGGTCAGGGCTCCATTTGTGCCGGTTAAGGTAGCCTTCGTGCTGATGGCATTGGTGCCGTAGCCGCTCAACGGGTCGGCGCCCGAGTCGCTCAGAAGGCCGGTCACTTCGTAAGCGAAGGAGCTGGGGCCGCCGGGAACGAACGAGTAAATCAGCCCGCTGGCGTCGAACTGGCCTCCCGTCACCGGGATGGGGGAACTGACAACGTTGAACTCGGCATCTCGCAGCGCCGCCTTGCCGGTGCTGAACAGGAGCGAGGCCTGCGCTCCGGCGTTGGCCGGCGCGCTGCCGGCGCTGCCATCGGGCTTTGGCTCCCAGCTTCCGTTGTTCATCGGGGCGATGAGGCTCTGGCTGCTGAACTGGATCTGGCCGTTACTCAGGTCCGCGACCAAGGCGCCTCCAAAGACTGTCGAAAGGCTCCCCGGGGCCTGTTCTTCGAACGGGCTGCCCAGGATGCTTCCGGATACCGTGACCGAGCTGCGGTTCGTGTCCAAGGTGAACGTCTCGGCCGGCGCATTGGAGATCATCGTGATGCCCAGCAGCACGCCAAGGCACAAGGCTGAGACTCTCTGTGCCCGCGCCGCAATCAGGGCATGGACCAACTCCAGGAAGATGGGTGATTTCATACGGCGTGAACTTAGCCGCCGATTGCCAATTGTCAAGGTCGCCAGGAATTCGTTACGGCGGAACTTTGCCCGTTGATGACCTGACACCGACAAACGCGCGCGAACGGGGAAAGTGCCGATGCGAGGAAACCAGTCACGCGGCAGCAGCCTGGTGCTTCAGCACCAGCAATTCTGAACGTCTTAATTCCGCCAACGCCACCGTCTTGCCACTGGCATCAAGGAACTCTACCTCGAAATACGGCTTCCGACTTAGTCTTGACTTAGTCCATACGTCCCTGTCTGTTCGACTGCATGAAAAGAGTCACGACGCATGAGGCCAAGACGCACCTGTCCAGGTTGCCGGCTTGTGTTGAATCGGGAGAGGATGTCGTTGTCTGCCAAGGGGCAACAGCCTGTTGCCAGGCTCGTCCCCTATGAATGGCCAAAGAAGAACCGCCCGAGGGTGGGAACGCGCACCTCAAGGCGCGTCACCTATGAGGCGGACTGTTTCGCACCACTGACCGACCAGGAGTTGGAGGACTGGGACCTTCGATGAGACTGTTGCTCGACACGGTAACGTTCATCTGGCTCACCAGCGAACCGGCCAAACTGTCCACACCCGCCACCGACGCGATGAATGATGCTGGCAACGACCTGGGATTCAGCCATGCCAGTATCTGGGAGCACAGCCTCACGATTCTCTCCCCGACCCGCTCTTCAAAGCGTACGGCGCAGGCGTGATTTGGTAATGGCCGCTATCGAGGCGGCGATTGGAAGGCGTCCTTGAGGCCGGGATTGGCTTTCGTTAACACCCTGGCAAAGGTACGGTAAGCGTCCAGATCTTGAGCCGCCAGATCGTTGGCAAATCTGGAAAAGTCTTCCATCGTGAACCAGTAATATGCGGGCACCAGCCGGTGGCCGGACATAACGGGGTCCCGTGCCCGGAAGATCTGCTCGAATCTTGCCCGTTCGTCGGAAGGGCTGCCCTGGAATGCTTCATCGAGGGCCTTCAGCACCGTCGGAGATTCCAGTTGAATCACTTTCTCTTCGGGATCGATTCTGTGGATGTCTTCGAGCATTTGCTGCTGGATGCCCGTGAAATCCGTATTTTGCAGAGCTTGCATGATATCCGGAACACAGCCCGCGACAGCAGGTCCCATTTCAGCCAGGGCCGCGGAGGCGCGGGGCGCCAGAGCCGGATCCTTCAGCCCGGCCAGGAGTTCCTCGTAAGTGATCGCGCCCGATTTCAATTTGCTGACGAACGATTTCCTGTTGCTTTCCCTGGTGAGCGCCCGGTCCACTCCGGGGAGAGTCTTTCGGAGGTCTGGGTCAATCTTGCCAGCGATGAGCCAGCCATCTTCCGGATCGCCACTTTCCCCTGCTTTGTAGGCGGCCAGAATGTCAGGCACCAGAGGCTTGGCGGCAGGACCAGCGGTGTCGAACACCAGGTTGCTCGCCCAGACCACCGTTCCCCGATTGCCGCTCCTCAGCCCGGCTCGAATCGCCTGAATGACCGCAGGATTCTCCGCGCCTTCGTATCTCAGCAACGCGCAAGCGGTCCAGAACCGCACCTGAGCGTTCGGACTGCGAAGCAGGCCTTCGACGGTTGGGACAAACGGCCACGTGGCGTTGGGGTGATTCCGGAGTTCTCCGGCGACCCAGTTGGCTGCAAACGCCCTGATAATGCCGCTGGTATCCTGGTTCGTATCGGTCAGGCCCAGCACACGCTCGGACAAGGGGACGATGTCCGACGGCTGGAGACCAATCCGCTGAATCGCTGACAGCGCGAGGAGGGCAACCGAATTCCCGCCCGCGTTGCCCTCCTTGCTCCCTGGCAAATCGTAGGCCTGCCAGAGAAATGGAATCGCTTCAGGGACCGACGTTCCCAGGAAACCGATTCCGAAAACGGCCTTTTCTTGTACCAGTCGAGGGTCGTTTGTCGCCGTCTTTCGAGGATGGAGGGTCTGCGCCTTGAGGATAGCGAAGGCGGCCTCTTTCTCCGGGCCGAACCGGCTGATCGCCTCCCGCATCGAAGGAACGTAGGGTTGACCGGGTGCGTTGAGCACGGCGAGGAGATTGCTGGTCGCCCCATTCAAGTCCACTCCGGCGCTGAGGGAAGACGCTGGGCTTCGTCCTGGAGCACGAGCGGAGAGCCCCGTAAACCCGTTGCGATTGCCGCCCTCGTCCGCTGGATTCAGCGGCGCTACGGCGAGCGACTGGGTTGTTTTCGCGGGCAATGATGCATAAGCATGCCACAAGGGCAGGCCGACCGAGACCAGCACGAGAGAGCCGGCGCCGATAGTGATTAGAGATCTTGCGTTCATTTGAGCCATGAAGATAAGGGTTTGAACAAAAGACAGTGTCGAGAACGCGGCCCCGGACAAGACGGCGGTGGTAATGCGGGAGGCCATCATCGCCGGCGCCGCCTCCACGCCTCTCTCCGTCAGCAACACGCCCAGGGCGCTCGACGAACAGGTGACGCCCCGCCTGGCGAAAAAGCCTCTCAGTTGCTCAACCGCCCGGCTCACGCGCATTTTGGCGGCGTCTTCGCTGACCCCCAGCGTTGCGCCAATCTCCCGCATCGGCTTGCGCTGGAAAAACCGGAGCAGCACCGCCAGCCGGTCTTTCTCGCCCAACTCATTCAGCGCGCTATTGAGCATGGGCGAGAGATATTTCCAGGTTCCATCTTCCTCTGGTTGGTTCATCGTAGCCGCCTCTTGTTCGCGAAGCCGCCGCCGGCGCTCGGCTCGAAGGGTTCTGGCCGCGGTGAAACAGGTGGCCCGGTACAACCAGCCGGCCAGCGTCTCCCGTCCAGCCAGTCCCGCGCCTTTGCGTGCCAACAGGCAAAAGACCGACTGCGCGACCTCCTGAGCCAAGTCCGGATCGTTCAATTGCCGGCGCGCGGTTGAGTACACGAAGTCCGCATAACGCTTCACGAGTTCCGCAAAGGCCGCCTCGGAATCGTTCGTCAGGTAATCGCGCAACAACTCTGCGTCTTGCATATCTATAGACTAATCCCCGCACCCGGCGAAAGGTAACAACTCACATTTTGGCGATAACCTCGCTCTTGGAAAGCCACAAACACCCCAATCCCTCGCCACGCGACAATAAAATACGCGATCGCGTATTTAATTGTCGCGTCCATGCGGGAGCCCGACCCAAGTTCATCGCCAAAATGTGAGTAACAGAAATTCTGGGCGTTTCGCCTTTAAGTGGAGCGATGGATTCCCTATTCATACAGTGAACATGTGCGTGGGCCCGAATGAAGTAGCCCCTTTCTTATGCGACAAATGCTCATCAAGGGCGCCAATTGCGCGCTGCTGATCATTGCCCTGATCGGCATTCCCGCCATCACGAGCGCGGGTTTTGGCAGTTTGCGCATCGCTTCGGCCCCGACGCAGCGGATGCTGATTCTATGGACGTTGTCCCTGGCGGCGGCCCTCAACGCCCTTGCCGCCATGGGGGGGGCCATCAGCGACGCGCGGGGCCGCCGCCTGTGCCGGGACTGGGCGGCCGCCTTCCTGGGCCTGCTCTGTGTCGAGTGGGCCTACTTTCACGGCTACTTGAGTTTCCATTGGCTCAAGCAAGCGCTCTTATGGCTGAAGCGCCGCGTTTAGTCAGCAGCGCGCTGCATTCCTGACAGGGAAACTCAATCCCCTTTCACGTGGAAGACGAGCAGATACGGGACGGCGACGCGGCCGTGAGCGTCTCTGAAGCCATGAAACCGCGCGCTGTTGATCCACCAGCCGTAGGTCTTGCCGGGCTCCAGCTTGACTCTCATGATGCAGGTCCGGTGGTCGCTGGAGTAATGCGGCGCGCCGGGCGGCCCGCTGACGGACTGCGGCGTGGAGTCGCGCCAGGCGGTTGACCAGCTCCAGGAGTGGTCGGCCATTTCCTTGCTGAACGTGATCTTGATGTCCATTTCCCCGGGCGCCACGTCCTTGGACCCGGCCTCGGGGACGGTTTTGACCACGACTGGCGCGACGATCTCGACGGTTTGAGCCTTGAGGCATGGGGCCGAGAGGAGGCCGAAGGCGCTCAGGGCCGCGGTTGCGAACAGGATTCTGTTTTTCATTGTTTGCCTTTCTTGTATTCGCGGGATGGTCATTGGCTGCTGGATTGGAATGGTGGACCCTCAATTGGCTTATCGGGCAAGGGAGCGCGGCGCAGGCGGTCCAATGCCGCGGTGAGGAGGTCGTCGCGGTCTCCGTCGAATGCGCCCGGTTTGGGCGTGAAGCGCACCTGGGGCTGGAAGCCGCGTCCATCTAAGGGGGTGCCGTCGGGCAGGTAATCGATCCAGCGCGGGAGGCTCACGGTAATGTCCATAGGCAGATGGAGCATGCGAGGGTTGCCGCTGGAACCGCAGGTGTGATCGCCCATGGTGGTCAGGTCCGGGTCGCCGCTCATCATGGCCACGAACGATTCG
>JAJYHY010000209.1 GCA_021784555.1 bacterium | reverse complement strand
GGAAAAACTCGGCTATCGCTACAGTCCGGCCGACCTTGAGCGGTTCGCGCCGGTCCCCCAACAGGTCCGGGCGGAGATGCGGCGTGACCTGTTCCCGTCCTGGATGCCGCAGGACGCCTTTGTGCTGGGCTGGATCGGCCGCAACCAATGGCGGAAGCAAAACTGGGTCTTGTTAAAAGTGCTGCATTATCTCCGCACCGGCCAGTACCTGCTGTGCCGGAGCTGCGGCCGGGTGAGCCTGTTCGATTGGGACCCGAGCCGGCAAGCGCACCTGAACACGATTCCGGAGGTCCTCGAGTCGCGTCCGGGTTACAGATATGAGGTGTGCGGCCACTGCGGTTCGCCGGAGGTGGAGCGCGCCGAACCTTTGCCCGATCTATTTCTCTGGTGCCACACGGCCGAGGAACCGGACCAGCCCTGGCCGTTGCGGCGGCTGGAGCAGCAATTCGGGTTGCGCCGTGATCGCGACTTGTTCTACACGCCCGGGCACGGGCTCAAATCGGCCCTGGCGCCGGAGGAAGTGCCCATGCTCTACCGGATTTGGGATTGCCTGCTCTACCTGAGCGGGGGCGAGGGATTCGGCCTGCCCGCCTGGGAGGCGATGTGCGCCGCCCTGCCGGTGGTCTATACGAATTACTCCGCGCATGGTGAGTTCCTGAGCCGGGGGCAAGCCGGGCTGCCGGTCGGGGGCATTTTGCAGCCGGAACCGAAGACCTGCATCTGGCGGATGGTGGCGGACGCGCCCCAGGCTGTCGAGGCCGTTCGGCGGCTCTACTTCGACCGCAGGCTGGCGCGGGAACTCGGCGCCAACGGACGCCAGTTTGCCGGGCAGTTTGGAATCGAGACCCAGGTGGAGGCCTGGCACGACACTTTCCAAGGATTAGCGCGAAGCACGCGAGATGCGGACGGGGCACGGGGAGCCGTTGCAGGTTGAGGGCCTCGCAGAGGGGCGAACTGGGGGCGCGGGCATTCCACGTGCTCTGACTGCGGACGGTGCCAGCCTGGACACTTCCCAGCGCGGCAACGCCGCAACCAAACATCAAAAAGCTCCCTGGCAAAAAAATTGGGGCAAAAAAATCTTTCAAAAGGAAAAGAAATCGAGAGAGAGTGATATAGGTGGGCCGGGCACGCAGTCCGCTGCGCGCGGCAATACCGCAGGATGCTGCCGATTGTGCGGACGGCGGCGCCTTCTCTCGGAGAGCGATTGGTACGCCTGGGCCTGTTCCCAGACCTATCAGCGCTTATTAGCGTGGATTAGCGGTTTAAGGTCTGAGGCCAGCCTCGCTAGAGGCAATCCGAAAAGGCCCGATTGGGTTCACTTCATCGGCTACTTTATCGAAGGGAGAATTCGACGAAGTGGCCGATAAAGTGGCCGATTAAGAGCCAAGAGAGCGACCGTTTACGGAGAGCCTCTCGCTAGATGCGGTGCGCCAGCTTGCCTGCCAGGCCGTATTCTTCGGGGCGGAAAAGCTCCGGGAGCCTCGCCAAGTCCAGACCCCATTGAGCCGGGCCGACGCATTGGATGACGCCCATCGGCGCCCCCCGGCAATTTCCGCCCAGGGGGAACAGAAGTTGCCGGGTGAGGCCCTCGGTGCGTTGATGTCTGAGCGCGAGACCGGCAATTCACGACGTTTTGCGTGGGTTTTGCGGCATTAAATGCATAGGGCGGGGCCTTGAGACGGATGGCATACAGATTGCTTAACGGCTTTTCGCATGAGCACCGCCGAGATTGTTGAGATGAACGGCAAACAAACGCCGCCTCGTCTCGCCTATTCTGAACTGAGGCTGCCGGCAGGTTTGTTGGGCTTTGAGCGTTTCAAGGATTACCTGCTGGTCGCCAGGGCGGAGGAAGCGCCGTTTCGCCGGCTCGAGGTCAAGGATAATGCCTCGCTGATGTTCATCGTCATCGAACCGGCCTTTGTTTTGCCGGATTACCGGCCCGACATTCCGGCGTCGGACGCGGAGTTCCTGGAATTGTTGTCCCCGGAGGAGGCGCTGGTCTATAACATCGTCACGCTGCAAGGCCCCGGCCGCGCCACCGTCAATTTGAAGGGGCCGATTGTCATCAACCGGCGCACGAACGTGGCCAAACAGGTGGTGCTTGCCAACGCAGCGGAGTATTCGGTCGAGCACCCACTGCCCGTGACCGAACCCGCCTGAGGCATTCCTCTCCATGCTCATCCTCTCTCGCAAGGCTGGCGAAAGCATCGTGATCGACGGGCGCATCCAGGTCAGGGTGATGCGGGTGGAGGGCGAGGCCGTGAAGCTCGGGGTGGAAGCTCCGCCGGAAATGCCCGTGCATCGGGAGGAGATTTATGAAGAGATTCAGCGTAACAACCAGCAGGCACTCACCTCCCAAAGCGCGGCCTTGCCCCGCCTGCCGGCATCGACAGGCGCCAGCGTAAGTAAACGTGCAGCGGGGCCGATTGAAGCACGATCCGATAAGTGAGTATGAATGCCTCCTCCACGTTTGTTCCAAGCCGGCGCGCCACTGAAGAGTTGGCCGGTCCCCTGCTAATTGGCTCCGGGCGGTCCAACGGCCTTGATCTCCTGGCTCCTCCGCGCCCGCGCTACAAATCGGCCTCTGAATGGGCGCCGGCGCCACTCGGTGATTTTGGCGAATCGGAGCAAGATTGGGAACAGATCATTCGCTCCTACGAATGGAGACTGAAGGCGGCTGGAGGCCCGGTGTTGGCGCTGGGGGCCGGTGAGGGCGGATTGATGAGCGCGCTTCAACGGTGCGGATTGGAGGTTCTGGGGTGCGAGCCTTCGGCGCCGTTGGCACGGCTGGGCCGGCGCAAATACGGTCTTGACGAATCCATGTTACGTTCCGGTGAAATCGGAGCGTTTTTGGCCTGGCTCGACCGCATTGGCCAAAGAGTTCAAGCGGTATTCCTGTGGCGGATTCTGGAATATGTTTTTAATCCGTACTGCCTTTGGCACCAGCTCACCAAGGTCTTGGATGACGGCGGCCTGATCATCGCGCACGTGGCGCTGCTGGCCGCGGACGGCGCCCGTGGAATGGATCAGGGTCTGGCGGATGAAAATGCGATTGTGCAAACCGCGGCCCGATGTGGTTTGGAACTTAAGAGCGTGGACTGCAACTCCGAGAGTTCCTTCACGGCCTTTGTATTTCAAAAGCCCGCCGATTGCCAGGGAGATCCAGCTTGTCTTCCAGTTCCGCTCC
This sequence comes from bacterium, assembly GCA_021784555.1. Classification (GTDB taxonomy): domain Bacteria; phylum Verrucomicrobiota; class Verrucomicrobiia; order Limisphaerales; family UBA8199; genus JAJYHY01. The sequence goes on along the minus strand of JAJYHY010000209.1, from coordinate 11,650 downwards.
CCCCGCCCCGCAGCGAATGGGGCAGGCACGCCCGGCCAAGGCGGTTCCACGGCACGCCCGCCATTCGCCGCCACAACTACCCTGGCAATCTCCAGCAATGTGCGCCCGTCCTGGGGATGGGACCGCTGGCTCCTTCCTTTGGCCGGGCCGAACTCTCACCCCCGGTCATGATCACCCTGGAATCACTGACTCATGGTCAACAACACCCTCGTATGAAAATAGACGCCACCTCACTGGTCACCGGCTGCGCCGGGTTCATCGGCTCCCACGTGGCGGATGAACTGCTCAAGCTGGGCCACACTGTGGTTGGCCTTGACGATTTGTCCGGCGGCAAGCGCGAGAACGTATCCTCGGCGGTCCGGTTTTACGAGGGCTCCGTGAGCGATCATCACCTGATCGCCCGGCTTTTTGCCGAGCACGATTTTGATTACATCTTTCACCTGGCCGCGTATGCCGCGGAAGGATTGAGCCACTTCATCAAGCGCTTCAATTACACCAACAACCTTATCGGCAGCGTCAACCTCATCAACGCGGCGGTCAACGCCGGCACGGTCAAGTGTTTTGTGTTCACCTCGTCCATCGCGGTTTATGGCCCCAACCAGGTGCCGATGACCGAGGCGCTGACGCCCATGCCGGAAGACCCTTACGGCATCGCCAAGTATGCGGTTGAGCTGGACCTCAAAGAAGCGCGCGAGATGTTCGGCCTCAACCACGTCATCTTCCGTCCGCACAACGTGTATGGCGAGCGTCAGAACCTCGGCGACCGTTACCGGAACGTCATCGGCATCTTCATGAACCAAATCATGCAGGGCCAGCCCATGACCATTTTTGGCGATGGGCAACAAACGCGGGCATTCAGTTACATCAGCGACGTGGCACCCGTCATCGCCAAAGCCGTGCATCGTCCCAACAGCTATAACCGCATCTTCAACGTGGGGGCCGACAAACCGTATTCGGTGCTGCATCTGGCCAGGACTGTGGCGCGCGAGATGGGCGTGGAAACGCGGATTGTTCATCTGGAACCGCGCAAGGAAGTGGTGCATGCCTTTTCGTCACACGACCGCGTGAAGGAGGTCTTCGGCGATCTGGTCGCCAATGTATCCCTGGAGGAAGGCGTTCGCCGGATGGCCGCTTGGGCCAGGGCCACCGGCATCCAGTCGAGCCGCAAATTTGAAGGCATAGAGGTGGAGCGCAATATGCCGCCCGCATGGCGGGGCCTCGTCGAGACCCCACCGGCCCTCTGTGTCTGACGGTCATCCGGAATTCCCATGAAGGAACCGCCCGCCGATCCGGCCACGATTTACGGGAAAGAATACTACGATCATATGTGCGCAGTGCCGTATGATCGTGATCAGCCAGTCTGGCGCGATCATTTTCATACGCTCGCGCGTACCCTGGTAGAACGCTACCATCCAAAGACTGTCATGGACATCGGTTGCGCCAAGGGATTTCTGGTGGAGCACCTTCGGGATCTGAGCGTCAACGCATGCGGTGTGGATGCTTCTCCATACGCAATTTCGCAGGTGCGCAAGGACATTCGCCCATTCTGCCACGTCGCCCGCGGCAACGACGCACTGGAGGGGCGGTTTGACCTGATTACCTGCATTGAAGTTGCCGAACACATGGTGGAAGCGGATGCTCGTGCGATGATTGAGGAAAGCTGCCGCCACACCGATCAAGTCATTTTCTCTTCGACGCCCGACGATTTCGAGGAGCCGACTCACATCAACCTCCACCCGCCGGAGTACTGGGTGGCGCTGTTTCAAGAGCAAGGGTTCTATCGGGACGCCAATTTTCAGCCAGAGTTCGTCACGCCGCAGGCGATGCGTTTTGTGCGGTGCGTGAAGCCAGTGCTGCAAGTGGGGGTGTTCTCACACGAGCCGCCGAACTGCGCGGTGGCCTTGCTGCGGCTGGGCGGCATCATTCGGTACCTTGAACGTCAGAAGCGGCTGCGTCTCGCGTGGTGTACGGCGCGCGACCCGCAGGTGGACGTCGAAAAGTTGCTCGACAGCGATGTCTTCGTCTTGCACCGCGAATTCGCCGACTATGCTATCCGGTGCAATGCCGTAGCCGCCGCGCGCGCGCTGGGCAAGCCGATTGTGTTCGAGTTGGACGACCTGCTGATCAACGTTCCTGAGTCGAATCCGAACCACAGGTACTGCACCTCCATCAGGTCGAACGTATTGTCCATGCTTTGTGAGGCGGATTTTGTGACCGTTACCACCGAACCGCTCCGGCGTTATCTTGAGGAAGCCGAGCCGATGGCCAAAGGCAAAACCTATGTTCTGCCCAACTACATCAATCTCGACATCTGGGACGGAGCGAAGCCTCCGCCGCCCGAGTCTCCGAAGCCCTTCGTCATCGGCTGGTTTGGGACGGCCACGCACGATGAGGACCTTGCGATTATCAAGCCGGCGATCGTGGAACTTGCGCGCAAATACCGCGACCGGTTAATCTTCAAATTCTGGGGCTATCTGCCCAAGGATTTGGAAGGGATTCCCGGCGTGCAGTTGGTGCGCGGTTCGCAGCCGGATCTGCGACTGCACGCGCGGGACGTGGTCAATAGCCGGATTGATCTCGCGCTAGCGCCACTGATGGACCATCCGTTCAACCACGCGAAAAGCGATCTCAAGTGGCTGGAGTATTCCATCTGTTACATCCCGGCGATCTATTCCACTCTCTCGCCCTACACTGCCTCCGTCAAACACGGAGAGACCGGATGGCTGGCCGACAACCGTCCGGAATTGTGGGTGGAAGCGATTGAATCGCTTATGCGGGACGACGACCTGCGGCGCAAAATCGCCGTTCAGGCCCATAACGAAGTCCGGCACACGCGGTGCGTCCAGACCGGCGCGGAGCTTTGGGACGCCCTGTACCGCTCCTTTTATGTCAGCGGTCCGAAGCCACGCGAAATCGAGGCGGAGCCGACAACGGCTCCGCGCGACCGCGCCGCGGCCCACCTCATGCTGCATCAGGCGAAGGCTCTGTCACAAAAGGGCCTGCATGTTGAAGCGGCGAAAGTCTGCGCGCAGGCGGTCACAAGATGCTTTCCCGGCGGTTCCGTAGCTGGTGAGTTCGTAACCACCGCGTTGCAAAGCTATCGGAACGTGCTCAGGGAGTCTCAGCAGACCGCCGATCTCACTGCTCGGTTGAATGCCGCGCGAAGCGTGGCAAAGGCCGGCCACACTCAGACGGCGGTTCAACTTTGCATCGAGGCGCTGCAAGCGGCCAAACAGAGCCAGAATCCTCTCATCGTATTCAGGGCGGTGCTTGAGGTGGCGGAATCGCTCAGGACCCTAAACCCTGAACTCGGGCGCCAGCTCCTGGAGCTTGGCGCCACGTTAGCCCGGAACCTTCGCATCGAAGGCGGAGCGGAGGCTATCGAGAATCTCCGTGCAAGATATGGTCGAACCCCGGCATCCGTTGGACCTGAAAGAAAAGTCAATTCAGCCGAAAAGGTTATGGCGCCGCCGGCTGCCGACACTGCGGGGGATCCCCTTGCGACAAACGCGACCAGTCAGCCCGCTGCTTCTATCGTCATCCCCACTTTCAACAATCTCTCGCTAACCCAATTGTGCCTCCAATCATTGAGCCGGGCGCAAACCGCACTCAAGTTCGAGGTCATCGTGGTGGACAACGCCTCCACCGATGGCACCTCCGAGTTCCTGCGGCAACAAGAGGAGGCCGGCAGGCTTCGCCTTCTTGGCAATGCGAGCAACCAGGGTTTTGCGAGGGCTTGCAATCAAGGCGCCGCCGCCGCCCTGGGAAAGCATGTCTTGTTCTTGAACAACGACACCCGGGTTACGCCCGGTTGGCTGGAGGCGATGATTGAGGCCGGCAATCGCCCGCGAGTCGGGATTGTCGGCGCCAAACTGCTTTACACGGACAATCGCATCCAGCATGCGGGCATCGGTTTCATTCATGGCGTTCCCGATCATCTCCACCGCTATGCCGCGGCGGACGCGCCGGAGGTCAACCGCTTCCGCGAACTGGACATGGTGACCGGCGCCTGCCTCCTGGTCCGGCGCGAATTGTTTCTTCAGCTTGCGGGTTTTGACGAGGTCTTCCGCAACGGGGTTGAGGACATTGATCTGTGCCTGCGCGCCCGCACGGCCGGCTGGAAGGTCGCCTACGAACCCAAGGCGGTTGTGTACCACCTCGAAGGCCTAAGCGCCGGACGGTTCAACCACGTCCGCGAAAATCTCCGGATGTTCTTTGACCGCTGGGGCCAATCATTCGACGCGCACCAGAATTTCATTCCGGCTACACCGGCGAAAGTCATGCCCGCGAGTCGCAGCCTCTGTCTCGAAAAGGCCGGCAAGATCGGGGTTGCCTGGATCGGTTCCTTTTTCGACCACGGCAGCCTGTCGCACGTCAACCGCGAACTGACCGGCGCGTTGCGAGCATTCCCGGCAATTGAGCTTCAGCGCGTCGCCACCGGAGGGCGGGCCGCGCCGGTTTTTGAAGGTCTGGCGCGTGGAATCTCAATCGCGCCTTCGCCGGCCCCTTGTGTCACCGTCCGTCACGCCTGGCCGCCGGACTGGAAGCGTCCGGCCCAAGGCAAGCTCGCCGTTATCCAGCCGTGGGAATTCGGCTCGCTGCCGCGGGAGTGGGTGAACCGCGCTGGCGGCGTGGACGAGTTTTGGGTTCCATCGAGTTTCGTCCGCAACTGCTACATCGCTTCGGGTGTGCCGGCGGAGAAGGTCTTCGTCGTGCCCAACGGTGTGGATCCGGCGAGGTTTCATCCGCAGGTTCCACCGATGGAACTTGCGACAGCAAGGAAGTTCAAGTTCCTGTTCGTCGGCGGCACCATTGGCCGCAAGGGCCCGGACCTTCTGTTGAAGGCGTATCTGGGGGCTTTCAGCAAAGCGGATGAGGTTTGTCTCGTCATCAAGGATTTCGGCGGCGACAGCATTTATCAGGGTCAGACGTTTGAAGACCAGATTCGCGCGGCCCAGTCGGCGCCCAACGCGCCCGAAATCCTGTATCTGAACGAGGAGTGGGCGCCGGACCGATTGCCCGGACTCTACGCCGCGTGCGACTGTCTGGTGTTGCCGTATCGTGGAGAAGGGTTTGGCCTGCCCGTGCTGGAAGCGATGGCCTGTGGTTTGCCGGTCATTGTCACCGCGGGTGGAGCGACGGACGATTTCGCCCGGGACGAATTCGCATATCGGATTCCGGCGGTGAAAAATGTCTTTGGGAGTGAAGTCAGCGGCATGAAACTGGCCGGCGAGGGCTGGTTGCTGGAACCTGACCTGGCCGCGCTGGGCCAAATCATGCGCCACGTGTTTAATCATCCAGCCGAGGCCCGCGAACGCGGGCGACTCGCCAGCCGTCACGCCCACCAGCATTCTTCATGGAAGAATGCCGCCGCCATCACCGCACAGCGGATTCAGAAGCTGGCCGCGCCTTCCGTTGTCCAGGCGGAGCCCACCGCCAAGCCGATGCCGGCGGAGCCGCCAGCGCTCGCCCACGCAGGGCATCTCGCCGAGGCACGCGAGCTATTCGGACAAAAGAAACCGGAGGAGGCGTGGGCAGCGGCGGCCCTGGCCCTCTCACGCCGTCCGTTTCACCCTGAAGCTTTCCTTCTCCTTGCCGAAATCGGGCTGGCTGTCGGCGATGGTGTTGTTGCCAAGCGTTGCGCGCAGCGGGCTCGCGACTTGGCGCCGAAGTGGAAGGCGCCAAAGCGATTCTTACAGAGGCCGCTCAAGGAAAACACGCGGCCGGATTGGCTTCGGCCCGAGGCAATTTCGAATCTGGCATCTCAGATTTCAAATCGGCTGACGGTGTGTGTCATCGCCAAGAACGAGGAGAAGTTCCTCGGTCAATGCCTGAAATCGGTCCGTGAGGTTGCCTCGCAAATCGTCGTGGTGGACACCGGCTCGACGGATCGCACGGTCGAAATCGCCAAAGAACACGGGGCGGAGGTGTATCATTTCGAGTGGTGCGACGACTTTGCGGCGGCGCGGAACGCGGCCCTTGAACATGCCACGGGCGATTGGGTGTTGATGCTCGACGCGGACGAGGAACTGCGCGCCGACCAGCACGCCCGCCTGCGCACTGACATGAGCCAGGCCAACGCCGTGGCTTTCCGGCTGCCGCTGGCCGATTGCGGCAAGGAAGACCAAGGCCAGAGCTACGTGCCAAGGTTGTTCCGGAACCTGCCAGGCGCGTTCTACTACGGGCGCATCCACGAACAGGTTTTCCCCAGCCTGATCACCGCCAGCAAAGGCTGGGGTCTGGTGAGCCGCCTTGGCACGGCGCGGATTGTGCATCACGGCTACTCTGGAGAAGTAGTCAAGGACCGGAACAAGGTGGAACGTAACCTCCGCCTGCTGCGCCAGGCCGTTCGGGAATATCCAGAGGAGGCGAACCTGGCGATGAACCTTGGTCTGGAATTGGTTCGCTCCGGTGATTTGCCCGCGGGGTTGACCCATTACCGCGAGGCGTTCAGGTTGATGTCCGGGCAGTTGCCGGACGGGATTGTTCCGGAACTGCGCGAAGTGCTGCTCACGCAGTTCACGTGCCACTTGTACCAGGGGCGCAACTACGACGAGGTCGTCCGGACGCTGCAATCGCCGCTGGCGAAACACGGCGGGTTGACCGCGTCGCTGCACTTCGCGCTCGGTTTGGCCCATTTTGAGCTGCATCAGTATGAGGAAGCCGTGGTCGATATGCGCCGCTGCCTGGCCCAACAGGGGGAGCGGAGCTTTGCGCCCATCAACACCGACGTCTTAACCGCCGCGCCGGACCATTGTCTGGCGGTGTCGCTCGCCCGGCTTGGAGACAACGCGGCCGCGGAGAAATCATTTGGGGCGGGGCTGAAGAAAAAGGAGAGGGTGGAAGAGTTGCGGCTGGATTACGCGAGATTTCTCCGGGATCAGAGCCGTCCCATCGAGGCTCTGCAACAGTTGCACGAGGTCGTTCGCCGCCAGGAGCAAAACGCGCCGGCCTGGCTCTTGGGAGGTGAAATCGCCCTGAGCAAGCCGGAGTTCCTGGAGTTTGCCCGGGATTGGTCAGGCGAGGCGTTGCGGCGCCTGCCCCGCGACAAAGCGGTCATACGCCAACGCGCGGAGGCGGTTATGCTTAGCGGCGACACGAAGTCGGCGCTCAGTCTCTGGCAACAGATCTTCGAAGCGGAGCGGGAACAGGGCTCGCTCGCGGCGCTAATTCTGTGCCGGATGGCCGAGTCGCAAGGCGCTTGTGTGCCGGAAGGCAGCGGCGAGGAACAGGCCGCCAGTCTCGCGTTTGTGGGGTGGTATCAGAAACTGGTTCGCATGAAGGCGCACGCCATTGTGCGCCGGCTCAACGAAGAGGCGGAGAAGCTATCGCAAGTGCTGCCGACGGCGGCACAGATGCTCACGGCGGCATTGGACGAGGCGAGGGCGTGCGTGGCGGCTTGAGGCGGCCAGTCCCTGAGCTTCAAACCAAGTTGCAGAGAAGTCAAGTTTTGCCGCGTGTGCGGCGAGGGCGGAGCGGCCTGGGGCATGACGCTAGCGGGATTCTTCATTAAGCATTGGCCATTTGCCATTAGGCATTGGCAATGCTCAATGCTCAATGCTCAATGCTCAATGCCCAATGCTCAATGCCCAATGCTCAATGCTCAATGAGACGGGAAAAGCGTTCTGAAGCCCTCTCGCTAGAGTCCTTGAATGGCAAAACGTATTGTAAATAAGTCAAGCTCGCCTGATCTCGTAATGGCTCCATCAGAGGCGCGGAGATTAATTGAGAATTGAGAATTGTAAATTGAGGGCACATCCGCCTCCCCTGCGAAATCGAACCTGTGCCGTCCTGCCGAGGACCCTCCGAAGGGGGGCTCAATTTGAGATGCTCAATTCTGAATTCTCAATTCTCAATTGCCGCTGACAAGAACAAGTGGTCTGAGCGCCGGCTCGCTAGCTGGTGTGGTCAAGAGGCGCCTGTCGCCAATCTCTCCAGCATCGTGGCCGCGGGTTCATAGCCCTGCCGGGCCGCCGTTTCGAAACAGCGCCGTGCATCGGGCGTATTGCCCAGGACCAGATAGAACGTGCCGAGGTTGTAACTCGCCAGAAACGAGCCGGTGCCTCTTACGCTCCGGTACTGGTCGGTGTCTCCCAGGGCCAGACAACGTTGGAAGCTCTGCTCGATTTTGGGCAGATGAACAATGTATTTGGCCGGATTGCTTCGGACCAGGTGCAGGTAGAACAGGCCGCTGGCAAGATAATAGTCGGGAAAGTCGTCGAGCCACTCTCCGGCGCTGGCCAAGACCCTGAGTCCATTTTCAAACCGCTTCAACGCCATGGCCGCGTAGAGGTAATCGACCACAACGTTGCGGGCGAAGGCGTCGGTCGGCTTGATTAATCGGAGAACCCGTTCCAAACAAGCGAAGGCCTCTTGCGCTTGGTTCAGAGAATTGTGCTCGACCGCCAGTTGGAACCAAAGATAGGCGTTGGCGGGCCGGTGCTCCAGCTCGCGACGCAATAATCGCAGGTTCCTGCCGCTCTTATCGACTGCCAGGTAGCCATCGTGCCACAATTCGCCGTTCAGATTAACTCGCGGGAGGGGGGAAACCAATTGCTCGTGGATGCGGCCTTGGAAGCGCGCGCCGCGGGGAAAGAGCCGCGAGACAAAACTCTGCGACCGCAGAATCTGGCCGCCGCGACGAAAGTCGCTGACGATTCGGAGTCTCCCGACGGCTGGGCCCTGGCGGACAAAGGCGGCGATCTCCGCTGAGAGGGACTCGCTGGCGTGTTCATCGGCATCGAGCATCAGGATCCAATCGCCGGTCGTCTGTGCGATGGCGTGGTTTCTGGCGGCCGCAAAGTCGTCGTCCCAAGCATAAGCACTGACGCGCGCATCGGACTGGCGCGCAACATTCACGGTGTTGTCCGTAGAACCGGTGTCCACCACCACGATTTCATCAACGATAGCCCGCACGCTCCGGAGACATCGAGCCAGGCAGCGATCTTCGTTCTTCACGATGAGCGCCAGCGAAAGCTTTTTGGTCGAAGCGCGCATGGCGTGGCTCAGATGCGACTGCTCGGCGACGCGGCTGGAGCCGCGGCGTAACTGTGCTGGATGCGCCGCAGCGCCAGGCCGGCCTCATCCAACCTCGCTAACTCGGTTTGAGCGGCCCGTCGGCGCGTTTCCAGCAGGCAGCGGTTGCGACGTTCCAACTCGATTAGCGACGTGACGATCTGGCTCAGCTCTTTTTCTTTTTCCTGGCAGTTCAGGCCCGTCCGCGCCCACTCCTGCCAGGCCTCGCCCTTCCGATGGGTAATGAGGGGCTGAAGCCGGCGAAGAGCGCCTTGGCAAGCGAAGACCAACATCCAGTTGCCGGCGCAAATGGCATCGCCCTCAGCCTCGGAGAGGCGGCGCCATTCGTTGTAGCTTTCCCGCAAGGCACGATCAGCATTCATTAGGCGCTCTGGACCGCAAGTCCGGTGAAGGATTCATGATTTGCGATTTGCGATTTGCGATTGGAGAGAGGCGCGGCGCGGCGGAAAGCCCGCTATACTCGTGCTCATGGCTACTAAGTGACTTGGCGGCTACCGGACGACTCAACATGGCAGCCCAGGCGTCACGGAGGACGGTTAGGTGGCCGAGGACTTCCTTGGCGGCATCGGAGCGTTTGCGCATGTTGCTCTCTTGAATTCGCCGGTCGAAATATTCGTATAAACGGCGCAAGGTGGCGGCGAGTTCGCCTCCTCGCTCCACGTCCAGGGCGCGATTGAGTTCGCGAAGGATGTCCTGCGAGCGCCGGAAATTGTTGTGAATAGTGGAGTTGAATTCGCCGGGATCGGTGAACGAGAATCCCGACAGCCCGCGCTCCAGAAAGCGGAGCGCGCCGTCGTAGAGCATGAGAATCAACTGGCCAGGTGGGGCGGTTTGGGCGGCGACCTGGCGGTAGGCGTTCCAAGGTTGAATCGTAGGCATGGTGTGAGTGAGCGACAGCTATTGGAGATTCTGGGCCAGCAGACCCGCCACGACGTTCAAGACCTGGTCCGTCGGATAAGCAGCATCCGAAATGAGGGCGCGGGCACGGTCCACCTCTTCCGGACGAGACAGGGGCAGTTGGTCGAGCGCGCTCCGGAGCGAGTTAGTAGCTCCGGGTGACACGGCCTGCAAGGGCGGCGCGGAGCGGCTTGGGGGCGGCGGCGGGCGGACTGGTGAGCCGGTGGGGCGAAAGGGGTTGAGTTGTATTTGCATCGGTTTTTGGCGTGGCTTATTCGTAAATCTTGCTCTTCTCAAATGTCGGCTCTAGGCGCCGGGACTTTAGTGCTCTGTTTTGAAGTTCAAGCACTCTATCGGCGCCGGGGCAGCGTGCTCAACACTTCGGCCAGGGTGTACTGTCCAAACCAACGGGGCGAATTAAGGGCGAGCCAGCCGGCGGAATCATCATCCGGTTGGTCCTGATTCTGGCGCTGATAGCGAAGCGCTCCGGCGATAACGGCTGGTTCTCCGGCGTCAAACTGCTCGTCGCAAGCCCAGAGGATACGGCGGTCGCGGGCGTTGACCAGCCTCAATCGCCAACCGACGGCCAACGGTTGATAGGGCCGGAATTCCGTTAACTCGCAAAACAACACGGCATCGCAACCGTATGTCTTTCTGAGTGTGGCAAAGAAGTCCGAGGGCAGGGTCTCCGCGCCCGTCCAGTAAGCGCGCCCGGTCTGACGTTGCAACTCGGCGGCGGAGACGGGGATGACTTCGAACTTTTTGGTGGCAATGAGCTGGGCAATGAGGAGGGGGTCCAGTTCTTGCCGGCCTGCGACCATGGAGGTCTGCGGCCCGTTGCAGGTCAACGGCAACACGGCCACACGCACCAGATTCACTGGCAAGGTGTCCTGGCCAGAATAGACGTTGGTGGGACGGTAAGGAGCGGTGAGGCAGATCGGCTGGTGACCTACCATGCGGCATCCGGCCTGCGCCAGGGCGAGCATGGCTATGATCGCGGCTATACTCCGGCTGGGCCAGGGGGCATGGGATGGGCCGGGTGGGCATTTGGAAAAACAAAAGTACTTCATAATGAATTAGAGCGTGGCTTGGAAGTAATCCGGTATGCGCGGGTGCAGCCACTGGGCTCGTCAGCTACTAAACCGGCGCCACTAAATCGACACGCGCCAGATTGGGCCAGCGGGCGAGAAGCCGTTGAAACGGCTGAGGGCGTTCCGGGCCGGTGTTCACCGGGCTGAAGCCGCGGTGCTAATAAGAGGCGGCGGGCTTCGGAACGTCCCGATGTCGCGCGTTTTGAGTTAGAGGGATCGATTGGCTCGCGCCAGCGCCACCCCTTTGTCCCGGAGGGACATGCGATAATAGCCCAACGTTTCAACGTTGGGGAGGATGGACAAACAGCCATAAGTCCCGACCGGGACGGCTGAAGCGGCTGCGAACAGGGATCGTGGTTAGGGCGTCGGCCCTCCCTGCCGGGACTTAGCCCATTCCGTACGCACACCCGACGTTGAAACGTTGGGCTATTATCGGAAGTGCCTGCGGCGCTGAGGTACGTGAATAGTTGCATAACTCTGAACCGCCGTCTAAAGCGCGCCGCTGCTCACCTGCTCGGAGAGATAGGTCAGCTCTTGGTTGACTTGAAACTGGGCCTGCTCCATGGCTTGGAACTGACTGGTCCATTGGGCCGAATCCGCTGCGATTTGGGATTCCAGGTTGGAGA
>JAJYHY010000208.1 GCA_021784555.1 bacterium | reverse complement strand
GGGACAAAGGAATTCAATCTGGAAGGGGCCTCGTTGGGAGCTCTGAGGCCAAGCCTCGCTAAACAACACCCGTACGCAACTCGAAGGCAAAAGGTCGATCCCCGCATCCCCTGGCCCTACAACTTCAGGCTGGATTTCCGCTTCAAGTAGCCCCTGTCTAGTCAATCTGCCCTAAAAGAAAACTGTTGAAACAATTGAAGGCGGTTTAGTTCCGGGTTACACCCCGCTGAAGCAGGGTGTTAATGAGAGATGAGGCACCACACAAGATTCTGAGATGCGCACGTTTCAAACGCGCTCTCCGACCGGCAATTGACAAACTGCCGGAGCAATTCCTGAACCGTCATTGGTCCGCCCATCACCCTTAATATTGCCGCAGACCCGGCTCAACCAGAAAGTAGTATTCCAGTATGGACGAAACTACGATTGTAGTGAAAACCAGCAAAAAGCTCCGCGATGAGGCGAAAAAAAAGGAGAAGCTGGCATTGTGGGAGGGGATAAGCGCGGAAATGGATAGAGAGAAAGGAGTGAAATCGTTCAGCAGCGTCGAGGACCTTATTCGGGATTTGCGTTTGTGATTTTTTGCCGGACTGGGCGGTTTAAGAATACGGTAACTAATAGCTGCGCGCCTGGGGGGTGAGGCGAGAAGTGGAAGGCGCCGCTCTGGGGAGGAGCAGGGCGCTCCGAGGGCGAGTGGTCGGACGGCTTGGCAGAGCGGTTGCGCGAGCGAGATCGGACGTCTACCTCGACCGGGTCCGCTTCACGCGGCCGCTCACCGGGCTGGCACACCTCCGCGTGCCAACGCCGGGCCTACGGCGCGGAACTCAACTGCTGTCGTTCGATCAACTTTTGGACAGCCGCCCGCTGTTCCTCCGTGTTGGCAAAGCTCAGAAGGTCCGAAGGGGTGAACTTGGTCCGATCTCCGTTATGGGCGTGGGCGTATGCCTGGTAAACCGGCTGCAAGACATTGCGGGTTTCCAGCTCCAACCAGTCCGTACTGCCCATGCCGCCGTTCGGACCAAATATCTGTCGATTATCCAGCAAATCATCCACCGGCGCTTTTTCGGTCACGATCGTGGAACTGCCGACCCCAACGTTGGGCACCGTTGTTGCCGGGACAATCTCCCATCGCTGCAAGACCGCCTCGTCCACCGGCGAAGCAAAGTCGGGCTGCAGTTGGCTGAGATCGGTGGGGAATTCTCCGTTGTTGGCGTCCATGTACTTCTTTACTGCTTCTTGGAACATGTGCCCAAACTTGCCCTCTGCCGCGTCCCGCAGGCGGCTCATGGCCCGGCGATAATCGGTCTTGCTGTTCAGTTCCGGGCGGGCGGCATTGAGCCAATCCTGCTTGGTGAGAAACTGAAATTCAGGAATTGTTGCGCCCGGATTCTGCTCCGCCCATAATTGAAGCTGACGGACCCGGTCCAACCAGCCCTTCTCTTCCACAGCCGTTGGGTCGCCCTGGTCGTTTCGCAGTCGCGCCACCTCTCCGCGTAGTCTCAGAAGCTCGCCCTCATTTGAGCCGGACGGAGATCGCAGATTTGTCGCGAGCAACCGGGCCAGCCGATTGGTGGCGTCATCCCTCTCGCCTTGCAGTTGCCGGATTTCTCCGGCCAGCACCGCTTGGTGCTGCCGGAGAGCCTGGTTTTGCGCGCGCAGTTCCGAGGCGCGATGGGCTTCATAGACTCCTATTCCAACGGCGGCGACGAGCGCCGCCCCGATAATGGTCTTTTCCAGAACAGTCATAGCAATGGTTTTAGTTGCGGCAATTGCGGTTGGAGTTGAGCTCGAAATCACACCTCGGGCACAGGCAGCCGCGGCGCTAATCGCCCTCGCCACTCCCGTCGGCGCTGACTGGGCGGCATGGGCGGAAAGCAGAACCGCCAGCGCGCCCGCGCCGACGGCCACGTCCCGTTTCGAGAAATAGTCGCGCAACCGCTTCACAGCCCGGCTAACGCGCTTTTGGGCCGCGTCTTCGCTGGCCCCCAGCACCTCGCCGACTTCGCGGAGGCTCTTGTTCTCAAAGTAGCGGAGCAGAACGGCGGTGCGGTCGGTCTCGTCGAGCGCGGCCATGGCGTCGTCCAGCAGCGGTTCAATGTGTGTCCAGTCGTCGGCGCTCGCGTTCATGCTGTTCATCTCCACGGCTATCTGCTCCCGAAGCCGACGACGCGCCTCACCACGCGCGACGTTCAGCGCCGTCCGCCGGGTCACGGTGTAAAGCCACGCGGTCAAAACTGTGTCTGGCTTCAACCGGCCAGCCTCGCGCGCCAAGTCGGCGAAAACCGATTGGGCGATTTCCTCGGCCAGCGGCGGGGAACGGACCTGGCGCAACGCGGCGGAATAAACCAAGCCCAGGTGGCGCCGGACGATTTCCGTGAAGGCGTCCTGTGAATTCTCCCGCGCGAACTCTCTCAGCAAGTCCAGGTCGTTCGCCGTCATATTTACCAGTATATCCCCGCCGATGGGGCAAATCCGACAGAAAAAATGCCGCTCGCCCGCAGGAGCCCCTAGCCTCGATTTCCTCGGAACAGAGTTACTAATACTGACTGCGAGGAGGCCCAAACCGCGAAAGTCACCGGCGGAAACGGGTTTTGTAACGGGTTAAGGAAGAAGGCAGGGCGGATTTCGACGCGTTTTACCACCGTCTTGCACGATAGAATCTCTGCTGAGCTGTCGCCGAGGGGTCGGTGAGGGTGACATCGCGTCCCGTCCCGGCGACGAGTGGCAGAGGGGTCCAGGCCGGCTGGGCAAGCGAGTCCTTATACTCCAGGCGGTAAACGCGGCCACTCTGCGTTGGAATGGAGACCGTAAAGCCATTGGTGCCTCGAGAGGGATTCAACAGCGGCACCCGAAGCAGGGGAGGAGCGTCGCCAATCAGGGCGAGGCTGTGATCCCCCGCGGCGGCGATGGCGAGCACGTCGCTCAGACCGGTGGGTGGAACGGCTTGACCGAACTGGTCAGTAACAAAGGGCGGAGCGCCATTCGTGATCCCGACGGCACCCCAGCCCACCACGGTTCCATCGGCTTTCAGCGCAAGGCTGTGATAGAAGCCGGCGGCGATGGAAACAACATTCGACAGACCTGGAGGCGCATCGGTTTGACCAAAGCGATCGTCTCCCCAGCCCACCACTGTCCCGTCAGCCCGCAGGGCCAGGCTGTCGGAGGGGCCGCAGGCGATGCCGACCGCGTTCGTGAGATCGGGCGGCGGCGTGCTCTCTCCGTACGAATTGCTTCCCCAGGCCAGCACGGTTCCGTCCGAACGCAGTGCCAGTCGATGATTGCCGCTGGCAGCAATCGCCACAAAGTCCCCGGTTTTGTAGGTCGTCAACCCACTGCCGATGTAAAGGTTCGTCCAGACCATGAGGGCTCCGCTGGAGGTCAATGCCAGGCTGGAACGGGTTCCGGCAGCTACGGCCACTGCGTCATGAAGCCCGGCAACGAATGCCGCGCCATCCGAACCGGTGTGGAGTCCCCATCCCCAAGTGATGACGCGGCCATCCGCCCGGAGCGCAAGACAGTGGTCCGGGCCGGCGGCAATCCCCACGACATTCGAGAGCCAGAAGGGCGGAGTGGGCCGATTGAACCCCCACAGGACCACGGCTCCATCCGACTGCAGGGCCATGGAATAGGCGTCACCGGCGGTAATTGCCACCACGTTGGAAAGCCCCTCGGGCATCGCGTTCCGCCAATCACCCCCGGATAGGTCTGATCCCCAGAGCGCGATGGAATTGATGGTCAGGGGCGCCTGGCTTCTGGCGCTGCCCAGGGCGTTGCTCGCCACCACCGCGTAGTTGCCGGCTTGCTCCGGTTGGACGTTGGTTAGAACCAGGCTTCTGCCGGTTGCCCCGGGCAAGTCCGTACCGTTGAACTGCCACTGGTAGCTGAAGGGTCCCTCACCGCGAGTCGTGACGTTGAAGCGGACCAGCGCGCCCTTAAACGTGGAGTGGCGGTGGGGCCCCTCCCTGATCAGCGGAACGGTTGCCTCGAGGGTAAAGGAAATGTTGTCCAGAGTGACTATCGTCACAACGTCCCACGGAGCCGGGGGATTGGTAGGATAGGGTGTGCGGAGCCAGAAGCGGACTTCAGAAGCCGTGGCGGCGAACGGCGACACGTCCGCGCTCCATAGTATCCAGTTGGTGCTTTCTTCAATAGGGCTGTAGTCGATTGCTTGTCCGTTGACCAACAGAGAAAGGCCGTAACCCTGCGGCCCGGCGTCCGGGTCGGAGCCGCGCTGGAAGGGCAAGCTGGTGGTGAAGAACCGAATGGACCTCGCGTCCGAGGGGATGAGGCCGGTCTGCTCCAGGTCCGCGCCGGTCCCGACGGTGTAATCGTCCTGAAGGAAGGCGGAGTAGTTTCCGAAAAGGGCCGACTGGTAGTAAAGGCCAACCGCGGAGCCATCCAGCGGACCCCCGTCATAAACCACAAGCCCTGAGGGAAGCCCATCGGCATCCGCCGTCCAGTACGGGAGCGCGTTAGTGATGGAAAGGGCGGCGAAGGGATCGACTGGATTGGGGATGTCAGCCATTTCGAAATCGAGGTTCGTGAATGTCCCGGGGATGTGGTTGTTGGTGGAAGTGTTCTCCGGTTCCACAAAGAGCATCGGGCCAAGGTCGGCCCCTGAAACTGGCAGGAAGGTGTTTGGGCATCCGAACGCTCCCGTCGATTGGGAGGGCTCGCCAAGCTCCATCCGTGCATCAAGCGGCAGCGCAGCGAAGCCTTCGACATCGTTCCGGACCAGTTTGACGGTCTCGGGGTGATCAGGCGAATAGTCTCCGGCCAGGGCGTAACCGCCCGGTGGGAGGGTGATCGTGGTCAAGAAATCGACCCTCCTCCAAGGGCCGCTCAAAGGGGCGTTGGTTCCCTGTGGAAGGGTGATTGAGGTGACCAGAGTCGCGTTAGAAGGAGTGATGTAAGGCGGCGCGGTCTGGCCGGAGGCGTCCTGCCATAAGCCGATTTGGTGCGGCTGCGCCAGGCCGTCCGAGCCGGCGTCATACCAGCCGAAGCCAGTGAGAGTAACGGGCTTTTTGAGATAGAAGGTCCAGCCGTACATGCCGTTGGTCCGAAGGAGGTCGAGAGCGGCCTCATCGTATCCGTAAAACCCCCCGGCGGCGGCGTTGGTGGACACCTCTGTTCCAGGATTGAGGCCGATGCCCGAAATGGCGGGCAGGAGCGGGACAGGCAGCTTCACCAGGGCCATGCTGTTCTCCACAGAGGCGGACACTGCAACGACATTCCTCAGCCCTGCAGGCACCTCCACTATGTCTTGGGGGCCGATCCCGAACGGCACCGTCCAGGCGGCTACGGTGCCGTCCGCCTCTCGTGCGACGTAATGGTAGCTTCCGCCCTCAATGGAGACGACATTGCTCACCCCCGCGGGCACGTATGTCGAATTGGCGTCCCAGCAGAGCACGCTTCCATCGGCCTGCACAGCGGCGCTGGTGGCGCCGGCGGCGGCAATGGCTACGACATCGGTCAATTGGGGAGGCACGTTGGACAGCGTTCCCCACGAAACCACCGTTCCATCCGCCTTGAGGGCCAGGCAGTGTGCATCGCCCGTCGCGATGGCGATGGCGTTGGTCAGGTCACGCGGAACGCTCCGCTCGAAACCTTCCCCCCAGGCCACGACCGTACCGTCGGCTCGCAAGGCAAGGCTGTGAGAGGAGCGGCTGCAGATAGCGATGACATTGGTCAGCCCCTTGGGCACGTTCAGGGCGCCGCTGCCGTTGAAAGGCCCCCAGGCCACGACCGTCCCGTCCGCTCTCAAGGCCAGGCTGTGATAATAACCCCCGGCGGAGACGGCCACCACATTCGACAGGCCGGCGGGCGGACTTGGATACGGAAGCCAGTTCAATCCGTTGTAATACCACCCCCAAACGACGACCGTGCCGTTAGCCCTCACGGCCAAGCCTTGGTAATAGCCGGCCGAGATAGCAATGGCATCGTTCAGTCCCTCGGGCACATTGCCCTCGCCGTATGAATTTGCTCCCCAGACGACAATCCGGGACTCGACCGCTTCCGCCGGGCTTGGCCATCCACACCTCAGCAGGACAGCGCTTAATACAAAGACCGACAGCACCCTTTTCATGGAGATTCCTCCACAAGTCTTCTTTTGAACGAACCGACTTTGGCTCTCACGAGGCATATCGATACATTATCAACCGCCGGCGCCGATCTCAACCTCCAACCTGCCGAAGGCGTTTTCCACGGACCCCATTGCGCCTGGCAGAGCGAATTCCGGCTGGATTACGACAAGCGCGCCGGTAGAATCGCGGACATGTCTTTTCTGAGCCGTTCCCAGAACCCGGCGTGTCGTAGGTCTCACGCCGCGTCTAACATTATCCTCGCGCTTTTCCTTGGCGCTGGCCTTTGGTTTGCCGGTTTGGGCTGCCGCGCTGCCCAGAGCACCGCGGGGCCAGCGGAGATTCCTATGCGGGATGTCTTGGTGATTCGCAGCCTGGGCCACGCCGGGCGTTCGGCCATCCATACTGACGCGCTGGAAGCCCGGATCGTTTCCGGGACATGGCATGCCCCGTCCGCGGGCGAGACGATTCAGGCCCCGAACGGCGTGACGCGCACGTGGGAGGCCGCCGTGGCCAACAAGGAGGGCGTTTTGGGCCGGTCGGCCCCGCGAGGCGGATATGTTTATTGGCCGGTGTTCAGTCCGATTCAGCGGGTCATGGTCCTCGAAGCCGCCGGAGACAACCTGGTCTATGTGAACGGCGAGATTCGAGCCGGCGACACTTATTCCGCCGGCTACGTGGAACTGCCGGTTCTGCTCCACCGGGGAACGAATGATTTCCTCTTTCAATGCGCGCGCGGACGGCTCCGGGCCAAGCTCACGACACCCAGCGGACCGCTGGTCATCGCGCCCGGCGACCGCACGCTGCCGGACCTCATTTTGGGCGAGTCGGAGCCGGTCTGGTGCGCGGTGGTGCTGCTCAACGCTACGACCAATTTCGCGCAGGTGTCGCTCCGCGCCCTGACCAACAGTTCCCCCGCGCACTGGGTCAGCATCCCGCCTCTGGGAATGCGAAAGGCGCCATTCCTGGTTCATCGGCCTCACGTCGAGGCGACCGGCGAATGTCCGGTGGAGATTGAGGCCACTTTGCATTCCAGGGGCCGGCGGGAGCAGGTCCGCTCGCGGATAGCACTCCAGGTCCGCAGACCCGATGAGCCGTACAAGCGCACCTTTCTGAGCTCGATTGACGAGAGTGTCCAATACTACGCAGTGAACCCTTCCCCGGACGTCCATACCGGCGCGCACCCTCCCGCGCTCTTCTTGTCCCTGCACGGGGCGAGTGTGGAGGCGATTGGCCAGGCCAGGGCCTATTCGCCGAAGAAATGGGGCCAAATCGTCTGCCCCACCAACCGGCGCCCCTATGGCTTTGATTGGGAAGAATGGGGCCGCTGGGATGCCCTGGAGGTGTTGGCGCTAGCCGAGGCGCGGTATCATCCCGACCCCAGCCGTATTTATCTCACTGGCCACTCCATGGGCGGGCACGGCGTCTGGCAATTGGGGGTGCTCTACCCTGACCGCTTTGCCGCCATCGGGCCGAGCGCGGGCTGGATTAGCTTCACCACCTACGTCTCCCGGAACGCGCCGCCGGCAACGAGTGTCATGGCCCAAATGCTGCGCCGCGCCGCCGCTTCCAGCGACACGTTGTCCATGGCCACCAACTATCTCCAGGAAGGCATCTACATCCTCCACGGCAGCGAGGATGACAATGTGCCGGTCACCGAAGCCCGGCACATGACCAATGTCCTGGCCCGGTTCCATCACGATTTCGTCTATCACGAGCAGCCCGGCGTCCGGCATTGGTGGGACCTCTCCGATGAACCGGGCGCCGATTGTGTGGATTGGGCGCCGATGTTCGATTTCTTTGCTCATCACGTTATCCCCTCCGACGAGAGCCTCAGGCGCATTCGCTTCACCACCGTTAATCCCGCCGTCACCTCCCACTCGCACTGGGTGACAATCCTCGCCCAAGAGCGCCAGTTGCTGCCCAGCGCGGTGGACATCCGGTGCGACCCTGGAAAGCGCCGCCTGGTTGGCACGACGACGAATGTCGCCCGGCTCTGGCTCGGTTTGCCCTCGCTCACGCCGGGAGGGGCGGTCAGCTTGGAACTCGACGGCCAGAAGATTGAAAGCATTCCATGGCCGAAACCGATGGCCTCGCACCCCTATCCTGGGCTGCTGGTGGGGCGAGAGGGCGGCCGTTGGCAGCTTGAATCCTCTTTCCCGGCCTCGGACAAGAACCCGCTCCGGTCAGGCCCGTTCCGGGAGGCCTTCAAGAACCACGTGGTCTTCGTCTATGGCACCCACGGCACACCCGAGGAGAACGCCTGGGCACTGGACAAGGCGCGATACGACGAGGAAACGTTCTGGTATCGTGGAAACGGGTCGGTGGCTTTGATGTCGGATAGCGCGTATCTCCGGCGGATGCGTGGCGCCGAGGAAAACTCCGGCAGCACAAGAGGTGGCAGGGGCCCGCGCAATGCCATCCTCTACGGCAATGCGGATTTCAACGCCGCCTGGCCGATTCTACTGGCCTCCAGCCCGGTTCAGGTCCATCGCGGGAGCGTGCGCATCGGCAGCCATGAAATCTCCGGTGACAACCTGGCTTGCCTGTTCCTCCAGCCCAATCCGCGGAGCGACCGGGCGCTAGTTGGCGTCGTTTCCGGCTCGGGTCTGCCAGGTCTGCGCCTGGCCAATCGGATGCCCTATTTCCTTTCAGGGGCCGGGTTTCCCGACTGCCTGGTGGTCGATACCTCCATGCTCACGCGGGGCATCGATGGAGTCCGAGCCGCCGGCTTCTTCGGCTTGGACTGGAAAGTGGCCAGCGGCCAGTTCGCCTGGCAAGACGAGAAGCCTTGAGGCAGGAGTAGGTTCATGGGGACTGCGCTACGACGTTGTCACTGGCCGTGAGCCTCGCCCCGGACAACGGGGTCGTCGCGGAATCGGTCACTCAACTCCACGAACGGCACTTGGGCGGTCAGCCAGAGCGGGTCCTTCGCGATGGTGTCCATCGCTTGGACAGTGTGGTTGCAAATGAGATAGATTCCTGCTCCGAGGACCATGAAGGCCTCGAAACCTGTGCCTACTCCGTGCCGCGCGAATTCGAAATCCCCGATATTATGCTCCTTTTCCAGCAAGCCCTCCCGGAGGGCGCCCGCGTCCGCCATGAAGTTCCGTTTGAAGCCTTCTCGACGCGGCCCCATGTAGCTCAGGAGGCGCCCGCGTCCGCCGCCCAAGGCAACCACGGCCCACTCATCAAAGACCACTCTCTTGTAGCGAGCGCTCATCTCCTGGGCGCACCTCTCAATCAACTCTCTTGCTCGTTCAACCCTCATGCGTGCATTGCGACTTCACCTCCGAGCAAGCAAGTTCGAGGCCAAACTGTCAAGGCTGCAGCGCTCAATTGCCAGCATGCTCAAGCACCCGGGCATGGTGAATCTCCCCCAGGGCGTCCTGGCGCCAGCGGTCGCGAGGGACGACCGGGCCATCTGTTGGCAACATCGAGGCTTGACCCCTTCTTGGGCTCTGCGTATCACGAGGGCCCATGAGATCACGAACTGCCGCAATTTTGTGCGGTCTTCTGGCCGCGAGCGCCTTTGCCGCGGAATCCGCCGCTGCCACCCCCGAGCCCTCAACACGCGCCGGGCGCGCGGCGCGCATCACGACGGCTTACATAGACGCAAAAGTCTCGCTGGATTATCCGGGCTTTGAGGGCCTGTCGGTTGACAGTTTGGGTAAAGAGCGGTTTCCGCTGGTGACGATGGAGCCACCCGCCAAACCCTGCGCGCCAACATACGCCGAGGTCCATGGGCGGCGGGTGGAATATCGCCGCGCCGGCGCGCCCGATTCAGAACGGCCTCGCTGGTCGATTGAGGTCAGGTCAAAGGAAATCATTCTTGAATCGCATTGGTCGGCGGCTGACCCGCCGGAACCGCTGACGGTTAATGCGGACAACAATCTTTGCCACGTAACACTGCTAGGGCTGATGAATTCGGACGGCTCAATCCAGCTTCCGGCCATCATGCATTTTCCAGACCGGGGATCATTCCGCATTTCAGGCGAGCCGAAGCCGATGGGGCCGCTCGGCTTTAAGGCCAGCGCCGACCAGGCCAAAGTCGTTCAGATGAGTTTGCCCGGTGCGACACGCGAGCGACCGGACATCACCTACCGGTGGCGGGTGGTCGCGATTCATCCCAAGCTCGCGAACATCGGCTCTGACCCACGCTTTGACGCCTTCCGGCGGGATTGGCTCAACATCTTTCAGCTCAGCCCGCGGTGGCTGACTTTGGCCAACCACGTGACCAGCGACACGTGCGCCTTCTGTTATTATGAATACGCCGACATCGCCGACCGCACGCCGCCGCTGGCCAGGGGCCTTACGGCGCTGGATATGGTACGCCAGACGTTGGACCGGATTATCGGCGGGGCCAAGGCCTACGGCATGCCGGGGCATGGCTCGTTCCCTGAATACTCGGCGGATACTCTGCCCTCCCTCCTGATTGCCGCCGAGGATTACGTCCAGGGCGCCAAAGACACCGCCTGGCTGGCCGCAAACTACGACCACATCAAGACCTGGACCGACAAAATGCTCTCCACCGATCACGAAGGCAACGGCCTGATTGAATACACCCTGAGCGGCAACTCCGGTTCCTGGCCCGAGAAGATCAAGTATCGTCCGGCCAACTGGTGGGACACAATTGGCTTCGGCCATGAGGATGCCTACGCCAATGCCCTGGCGTATCGCGCGTTGCGCGGCATGGCAAGATTGGCCCGGCAATCAAACCATGGCGCCGACCAGGCCCGCTACCGTACCGCCGCCCAGAAGCTCAAAGCCGCCTATTTCAAGACTTTCTATGACCCTGCGACGGGCGTCCTGGCCGGCTGGCGCAGCGCCGATGGCCAACTCCACGATTACTATTTCCTTTGGGTCAATGGCATCGCCATCCACTACGGACTGGTCCCCAAAGCCAAAGCCGGCCAAATCATGGACCGTTTGCTGGCCAAGATGCGACAAGTCGGCTACACCCGATTCGACCTCGGATTGCCGGGCAATCTCATCCCCGTGGCCAGGAAAGATTACGTGGACCATAACCCGCGCTTCGGCGGCGGCAAACGGGCGGACAACACCGACGGATTCCAAAAATATGAGAACGGTGGCGCAACCGCTTGTTATGCCTATTTCACCCTCGCCGCCCTCTACGACTTGGGGCGGATTCAAGAGGCGGACCGGATGCTGTTTCCAATGCTGAAGGGGTTTGACGAAGGAGGATTTCAGGGCCGAGGTCCCGACGGCATGAGCAAAGATTGGAAGACCTGGGACGGCGGCTGTTACGGCTACGAAGGTTTCCTGGTGGACAACTATTATACGTTGCTGGCGGTGCTCGACAGGCAGGCGGCGTTGAAGCGCGTCAAGCCCGGCGCGGTAACGAACTGACTTCAACGGCTCACGGACAGCTCGCCGCTCCCGCCTGCCTCGGTCATATCATCTAATCCAGATATTTGAATTTAAAATACACATCCCCCTAAAAATATAAGTGGACAAGGATAGCGTACTTGTGATAAACAATACGCGCGTTCGATGAAAATTTGCGTGAACATAT
This sequence comes from bacterium, assembly GCA_021784555.1. Lineage (GTDB taxonomy): Bacteria > Verrucomicrobiota > Verrucomicrobiia > Limisphaerales > UBA8199 > JAJYHY01. Next base: position 3,308 of record JAJYHY010000208.1, on the reverse strand, counting down.
TAGTCTCGACTTGGCCGCTGACGGCCGCTCCAAAGACATTTGGAGCACGTCATACAGGCTCAAGCCGGGGTAGTGTGTTCAACCTCGGCCTATCCAGGGCGTATCGTGGCCAGAAACCCGAAGCGAATATGGATAGAGTCTGGGCAAGCAGGTAACCGAACCAAACAAAGGATTTCTCGACCCTGCTTACCCGAAAGGAAGCAGGGTTTTTTGTTTACCCATGCGGAACTGAAAAGAAACTCGACAACGAAAGGCACCGCACTGCGATACGAAACAAAAGCGGCATCTAGAGGATGTCATCAGGCAGAAAACATAAAGCGGCGCGGGAGAGCCGAGGTTCTCCGCCAGCCCAGGTAAGGGCGGGTCGCAACCGATGCGCGCCAGATGATTTAAGCCGGATTTTACAATCTAAGGGCTTCGCAGGAGGTGTGCCCCAAAACACCGAAAGAGCCACCGTGAAACCGTGGGTTGGTATCTAACCAGATAGCAAGAGGTGTTTGTTCTTTGTTGAAATGGCGCGGGCCGGGAGTGTTAAATGCACAGTGAAAAATGAATAGTGCAAAATCCTTCCGGCCCTCAATTTTCCAGCGTCCTCCGGATCATTCCTTGGGTCCGGAGTTGCGCTTGGCAGTATTGATGGATGAGATGGCAATGGCGACCAGTTCCCTTGCCTCGTTCAGCAGTGGGGCCGCTTTTTGCTGGTCACCTTTCCCGGAGTCCACCAACAGTTCGACCCAGTATCCAGACTCATCCGCTTCCTCCAGTACGCCGCCCATCTTGGATATGAACGTGGACTTGGATTTAGCGAGGCAGGCGGCACGGTAATTCGCCCCGACCGAGGTGCCCGACGGGAGCGTTATCCGCCGACTCCACCATTTCACCGCGGGGAGAATGAGATTCAGGCGAGCCTCATAAACTCTGCCTCCGTGGGTGCGACTCCCACCCCCGCTACCAATTTGGGAGGTGTTCCGGCTGCCGGTCTGTAAAACCGGTGTCTTTAACAACTGTCGGAAGTGACGACTGGAGCGTTACCAGCACCTCCCACCATTTCTTCGGATCCGTAGCTCAATTGGCAGAGCGCCCCGTTGTCTGCGGGAGGGTTGAGGGTGCAACTCCCTTCGGGTCCGCCATTTTCTCGGAGCGTAGCTCAGTATTCAGAGCGCCCGGCTTGGGACCGGGAGGTCGCAGGTGGAAATCCTGCTGCTCCGACCATTTCGAAATGGGGTGATGGAGTGATGGAGCGCTGGGTTTCATGCTCAGAAGCAGTTTGATCCTACCCCATCAATCCATTACTCCACGACTCCATTACTCCACTTCTTACGCTGCCGTGGCCGAAATAGACGAGGCGTTCGTCTTCTAAACGAACCAATGCAGGTGCAACTCCTGCCGGCAGCGCCAATTAACCATTGCCAGGTAGTGTCAAAGTAGCACGGCGGCCTGTTAAGCCGTTCGGTGTTGGTGCGAGTCCAACCCTGGCAGCCAATTTATGGAAGGCAGGCAGATATAAGCTGGCTGCACCTGTCTCGAAAACAGGGTCCGAACTTCGGAGCCGGGAGCGTTACCCGGGCCTTCCGCCATTTACCACAATCCAACCCCAGGGGACCACTATGAAACCAGTCATTCGCTATCACAGTCAGTTGCTCTTTTGTAAGAGCTACCAACCAGGTCGTATCATTCGAATCCGACCGGGACCGAAGCTGAACCTGGTGTTCCGCCCAACCGGGCCGGTCCACAGCCGAGGCTCACGTGAAAACTGAACACTATCCGGGAAGCGCCGAAGGCAGCAGTGCTGATTCCGCCGGCCAACAGGCCGTTGCAGAAATGGAGAGCGACAGCGGCAAACCGGAGTCTGCTCCGCCCGAGAGTGAATCCTCTGACCTTCGACAGGCCATGCTCAAGGCCATGTACTACTGGGTACTGTCTCGGTTTTGAACCAGTTCATTCGTCCTGTAGCTCAAAAGCAGAGCACCCGGCTGATAACCGGAAGACGCAGGAGCATTACTTGCCGGGACGACCAGCCTTTGCTTGCCGAACTTCGGCTCGGCGAGCCAATTCATTGCGTCGTAGCGCGAAGCGCGAAGACGAACCCCGAGTAGCTGAGGCAGATTGGCGCCTCCCTGAAGAGGAGGAGACGTTGGCGCGATACCAACCTCGGGGACCACATAACCAGAAACCAATCCCGCTCCCGCGGGCATGAAAGGAAGCATGAACACTCTGACCGAGACCAATGTGCGCCTTTTCGCTTCTGCCAGGAGTTGGATTGAAGGCGAGGCTCTCCGCCAGCTCTATGCTACCTCCAAGCTGGACGGTATGCACCTGGCCGTCGGTTTCCCGGATCTGCACCCGGGCAAAGGCGGTGCAGCCGGTGCGGCGTTCGTAACCGAAGGCCTCGTCTATCCCCACCTCATCGGTGGGGATATCGGCTGCGGTATGGCGCTGTTCAAAACGGACCTCGTCCGGCGGGACGTGAAGCTCGACCGCTGGGCCCAGATCCCGTTCGATCTTGAGCACGTCTGGACCGACGACATCAGCAAGGTTCTCGCCAAAGAAGAACTCGAGTCCACGGACTTCGACGAAGCTCTGGGCACTCTCGGGGGCGGAAACCACTTCGCCGAACTCCAGGCGGTTCAGGAAATCCTGAACGCCCGCGAGTTCAAGAAGCTTGGCCTGGGCAAGCAGCAACTGGTTGTGCTGGTCCACAGTGGTTCGCGTGGGTTGGGGAAAACCGTCCTCCGTGACTATGTCGCCGAGCATCAGGCCAGCGGTTCGGATGCGGAGTCGTTCACGGCTGCGGCTTACCTGCAGGGCCATGATCTCGCCGTGCGCTGGGCCAAGGTCAACCGCAAGCTCCTGGCGGAGCGATTCGCTCAGGCACTCGGAGCCGAAGCCGATCTGCTCTGGGACGGCTGCCACAAAAGCATCACTCCCCGGGAACTCGAAGGAGAAACCGTTTGGGTTCACCGGAAGGGAGCTGTCGTTGCCGAAGAGGAAGGGGTGGTCATCCCGGGGTCCCGCGGTTCACTCAGCTACCTGGTCAAGCCGCTGGGCGACGGCGAAAGCCGGGCCTGGTCGCTGGCCCACGGTGCCGGCCGCAAGTGGGCTCGGAGCGAGGCGCGTCTGCGCATGCGCGAGCGATTCGGAAAGGAGTTGCTCGTACGAACTTTGCTGGGCAGCCGCGTAGTTTGCGGAGACCGCGACCTGCTCTACGAAGAGGCGCCTGCCGCCTACAAAAACATTGAAGCAGTGATCCAGGATCTCGTGGACGCCGGGCTTGTCTCGGTCATCGGGACCTTCCGTCCGTAGATCGG
>JAJYHY010000622.1 GCA_021784555.1 bacterium | reverse complement strand
GGCCGAAGCAGCAGGTATTGTCGGGCGGATCAAACACCGGGTAATGCAGCTTGCCAAATTCGATTTCCAGATTGCATTTCTCGGCCACCTCGAGCGTGTTTTGCACCGCTTCAGGGACCTCGGCGAACCGCTCCGTCATTTCCTCGGCCGAACGGAGATAGAACTGCTCCTGGGCGTAGCGCATCCGCTTTTCGTCATGGAGCTGGGACTGCGTGCCAATGCAGATGAGGCAATCATGGGCATGGGAGTGGGCGCGCTCGATGTAATGAACGTCGTTGGTGGCAACCAGCTTCAGATCGAACTCTTTGGCCCATTCAATAAGGGAGCGGTTCACCCTGGCTTGTTCGGGAATATCGTGGTTCTGGAGTTCCAAGTAGAAGTTTTCCGGGCCGAGGGTCTGCTTAAACCAATCGACAACGTCTCGCGCCTTATCCGGTTGGTCCTTGATGATGGCTTCCGGGATTTCGCTCGCCAAACAGCCGGACAAGGCGATCAGGCCCTCTTTGTGGGCGGCGAGCAATTCCTTGTCGATTCTGGGCTTGTAGTAATAGCCCTCCAGGTGGGCGGCGGTCACCAGGCGAATGAGGTTCTTGTAGCCCGCCTCGTCCTTGGCCAGGAGCACAAGATGGTTATAGACATCCCGCCCGCCTGAACTGGTTTTCTTTTCGAATCGGCTGCCTGGGGCGACATACACTTCGCAGCCTATGATGGGTTTGATGCCCTGCTCGCGGGCAGCGCGGTAGAAGTCGATGCCCCCGTAAAGCACGCCATGATCGGTGACGGCCATGGCGGGGAACTTCAGCTTGTGCGCCTTCTCCATGAGGCGGTCCAGACGGCACGCGCCGTCGAGGAGGGAATACTCGGTATGCAAGTGAAGATGAACGAATTGCGCGTGCGCCATGCCGGTACTTTAATGCCACAGGTCAGGAGCGGGACAAGCTTGATTTTGGGTTTCGAGTGCCGGATTGGCAGGGCCGGGGGTGCTATCGGGATAGAGGCCCCGGCAGGTTATCCGGCGCGATTTGACTTTACAAATTGGCCAAAACGCGCTTGAATTGGGAAACGCTTGGAATGGATCAACTTGACTCTTGTTTTATGAAGAAGACCAACCTGCTCGGTTACGTGAGCCTGGCGCTTGCCGGCCTGTGTCTCAGCCTTATTGGCCCCCAGACCTGCAACGCCGCCCCCGGCGCGAGAGACCCAATCGTCTCCGCGGAAAAGAACAGCTTCAAAGAGGTTACCTCCCGCCTGGATGCCGGTGGCGACCTGTACCTGTATTTGAGCACAAAGCAAATGCTTGGCAAGCTCTCGGAGAAGGTCGCCCAGTTCCAGCAGTTGTGCCTCGCCATGTCGAACGTTGGCGACGAGCAGCGGGAGAAGATCAGCCGCATATTTGGCGTCATTACAAACCTCATTACGCGGAGCGGTGTGGAGGACGTGAGCGGCGTGGGGATGAGTTCGATCCAGCTTGAGAAGGGTTTTTACCATAACAAACTGTTCGTCCATCATTATCCGGGCCAGGGCCAGGGTTTTCTCTGGAAGCTGTGCGGGACGAACCCACATTTCCTCGGCGCCCTCGATTTGCTTCCCAGCAACACCGCCCTGGCGATGTTTTCGGACTTGAACCTGCCGCTGCTCTGGTCGGTGATTCAGAAGCAGGCCGATGAATCCGGGTTTCCGCAGGCCGAGGGGCTGATGGAGACCTTGCCGGAGAAGTTCGAAGAGGCCACGGGCCTGACGTTGGACCATGCGCTCGGCTCGCTGGGCGGCGAGTTCGGGCTGGTCCTCACCCTGGACGAATCCACGATGATTCCGCTGCCGCTGCCGACGAAGGAGCCGCTTCAGATTCCCGAACCGGCCCTGATGCTGGTGGTCAAGGTCAACGACAGCACCATCTTTGATCGCATCGACCAGGAACTGGAGGCAAAGATGCCGCAGGGCGTGGTCAAGGTGGATAAACCGAACCTCAAGATGCGCACCGTTGCCATCCCGCTGCCCCTGCCTATTGAGTTGCGTCCGACCATCGCCCAGAGCGAGGGCTATCTCTTCCTGGCCTCCAGCGACCACCTCATTAAGGAAGCCCTGGCGGTCCGAGACGGCCAGAAACCGGGCATCCGCTCCACGGACGAGTTCAAGCATTTGGCAAAGGATATTCCCACCGAGGGAAATGATTTCACCTTTTGCAGCGGGCGCCTGGGAAAGACGATTCTCGAGCTTGAACGAAAAGCGCTGCCGCTGCTCTCGCATGGCCCGCATGGCCCTAACCCGCGGGCGGTGGCAATTCCCCTGCTCAGTTCGCCCAGCGCCAACTTTGGTTATTCGGTCGGCGCCAACACCGGCGAAGGCTGGTTCTGTGTCGGCAATGGCAATCAAGGCCCGGGCAAGCTGTTGGCCGTTGCGGCCGTCGTTCCCGCCGCCGTGGCGGCGGCTATCGCTATGCCAGCCATCGCAAAGGCCAAAGCGTCGGCCCAACGCACCGCCTGCCTGTCGAATCTGCGCAGAATCGACAACGCCAAAAAACAATGGGCCCAGGACAACAACAAGCCGGGCGACGCGGCGCCAACGATGGAAGACCTGAAACCGTATTTGCACGGCAAACTCCGTTGTCCCTCGGGCGGGCATTATACGATTGGCGCCGTCGATGAGCCTGCCAGGTGCAGCATGCATTCCCGGCATCAGCGCCGGTAAGCAATGCACTCTCTGCAAAGCGCGCCAGCCCATCTACGCAAGCATTATCTTTGGAGCCCCTCAAGTCCCCCTCAGACGCCAAAGCGATCAGATGGGGGCAGACCCCGTACCTGGAAAGGTCGGTTCGCTGTCTCAGCCCTGCCAAGAAACTTCAACTCGGAGCAGAACTCTTCCATGATGGCGCGGTGAAGCGACCGGCCTTCCGCAAAACGCGCCAGGTAGGCCGGAATTCCTCCGACCGGGAAATAGATGCCGGCCCGATCTGTCTCCCCGTAATGGCGGAGCATTTGTGCCGCTTCGGGGTAGCTCAAGG
>JAJYHY010000621.1:375-3007 GCA_021784555.1 bacterium | reverse complement strand
CATGAAGAGCGCCATCCTCCAACGCATGAGTGAAGGGCACAGGCAGAGCAAGCAGGAGTTGATCAAGTTGCTGAGTTGGAAGTTCCAGACGTTTAAAAAAGTAACAATCTTACCCGTGTAACGTATACATCGTGCCGGCGGGTGTGGCGGGCATTGGCGACTTTGCATTCGAGGGGTGTGCCGGGCTAACGAGCGTGATCCTGCCAGACAGCGTCCGCATCATTCAGGAGTACGTCTTTAGCGGCTGCGCGAACCTCACTAACGTGGTCGTAAGAAACGGCGTAACGGAAATGATGGATGGGGCCTTTGCTAACTGTCCGAAGCTGACCACAGTGGCTATCCCAACGGGAGTAACCCGAATAGCGGACAATCTGTTCGGAGGGTGCCGCACTCTGGCCGCCGTGCAGCTTCCCGATGGGGTTACCGACATTGGGAGCTATGCCTTTTCCTTGTGCGAGCGTCTGGCCAGCGTGACAATTCCCGAGGGCGTGACCAATCTCGGCGACTACGCGTTCACTCGGTGCGAGAGCCTGGTTGAGGCAACCATGCCGGCCAGTCTGACGGACATTGGAGAGCGGGCCTTTTTCGAGTGTCCCAACCTCGAACGGTTGTACTTCCGAGGCAATGCTCCCAACGCGGGTTCAGAGGCGTTGCTGGGTGCCACGAATGCCGTCATCTATTACCTACCGGGAGCAGCGGGATGGGGCGCGGCGTTCGCTGGTCGTCCGACAGCGTTATGGAAGCCAGTCATGGAGACAAGTGATAGCGACTTTGGTCTCCGCACGAACGGATTCGGATTCAGCGTCAGGTGGGCGGAGGGGATGAGCGTTGTCGTGGAGGCGTGCCCGGATATGAGCGAGCCGCGCTGGGAACCAATAGGGACCAACAGGCTCAGCAACGACACGTTCTACTTTAGCGATCCACGGTGGACGAACTCTCGCGGGCGCTTTTACCGGCTCCGTTGGGAGCGGTAGTCCAAGAGGCGGCACGTTCGCTACGCTCCAGCCTCCTGTTCCACTTGAGTCCAAGGGTGAGGATGGCGAGGGCAAAGGCCAGCGCGACTATAGGCATCCCAGAGAAACTCTTGGCGCCGATCATTCGGACAAAGACCCCCAGGAGGGTCGCGAAGAGCACCCAAGGTGTGATGACCCCCAGGGCCCATAAGCCGCGACGCCAGAGCCTGTCGGGAGCGGCGTCGATCTTGTTGAGGAGGTGAGCGAGCGCCGCCGCCACGATGCACCAGAGGCCGCAATCGAGCGCCGCCGGGAAGCGCAGGCCGTGTTCGACCAGCGAGGGCAGGACAAACCCAACCAGCGCGAAGGTGACCGTGAAGCCGACACCTTTCAGCCACGGTTTCCGGGCAACTCTGGCGAGTGCGGGCGTGCGCGTTTGACGCAGGGCGAGGAGGATCAGACCCAACACCACAAGAGCGCAACCAGCGGTTAGCCACCAGGAGGGTCGAAAGGGATAAACCGGGCGAGTGGCCAGAGTCACGGGGAATGCATGTTCGAGAAGGGTGCGGTTCAAGGCGACCAGCTTGTCGCCGTGGAGTGGTCGCGCGGCTTGTTGCCTAAGTTGCTCGGGAAGCGGTATAGAGGCAAACCGGTTTGAACTGTAAAGGTCCGAGCGCGGCAGCAGGCGGTTCAGTTCGTCCTGAAGGGCGTGGCGCAGTTCGACCGAGGCGCTTTGCTTGGTCGCCGCCGTGTGGACCAGCGCCCGGCTCTTGGACGTGAGTTGAGCGGCCATGAACCGGGCAAGCGGGTCTGTAGGCGCGTCAAGCCTGCGGGCCAGGGCGAGTGGGGCCTTGACCTCGGTGAGATGGAACTGGCGGTTATCGAAGCCGAGAAATCCCAGGATGACGACGAGGGCGAGGGAGGCCGCGGCAATAATGCAGCCGCGGCGCCGAAGCCAGGGTGCCTGGGCGTGGCGCGGGAACAAGGCTTCGGTGAGGAAAATGGGCGCCGTGATGGAGACGGTCGCATGATAGACCGTCAGGCCGAAGGCCCAGACCCAGTTCACGCCCCAGGCGCGGCCATAAACACTCAGAAACCCGGTATCCGTCCAGTTTGGATTGAAGAAGCTCTTGCAAGTCAGGCCCTCCTCAATGATGCCATAAGCCGCGCCCAGCAGGAGCAGGCCAGCGGAGGCCAGGTGGCGGCGAGCGACCGTCTCGCGCACCAGCAGGGCGCCGCAGCCGTAAAGGCCGACCAAAAGCAAGAGGAAGACCGGGTTGAAGAATTGCAGCGGAGGCGAGGAACCGGAGAGCAATTCACCAATCGCGGGAGAGAGCAGGAGCAAAGCCAGCACCGGCCGCCAGCGGCCAGCGGGCGCCAGGGGCGGTGACTCGGCGAGAGCCGGCGGTTGTTGAGTGTTATCGGATGTGGTGCTCATTCAGGGAGGAGGAGGCGACTGCGGTGAGCGGATGTGCTTCGCCGGGCCACAAGACCTGCACCGGCGCCGAAATCGGGCGAAGGCCGCCAGTTCGGCCCGACCGATGACTCCGGCTGCTCACGGGCCAATGTGCTGGCCGAGGTTGTGGTGCGGATCGCAAACGCGGAGGAAGCTGCCCGCGGCGCCCAGTATTCGGTCGGGGAAGACGATGAGGTTGACGCCGCCGGGGTGCTTAGCGGAG
>JAJYHY010000621.1:0-365 GCA_021784555.1 bacterium | reverse complement strand
ATGCCGGTGATGCGGCCTGAATCGTAGGCCGTGAGGCCGAGGAGTTGCGTGGGCGGGTGTGGAGCGCTGACCCAAGTGCCAGTGATCTCCTGGGCGTTCGTGCCGAGGGCGGCAAGCGTGGCGGGGTCGGTGAGATCAAGGACATCGTTCATTACTCCATCCACAGTAACGATTACCCACGGCGGACTACAAGCAGGAACCGGGCCGTTGGGCAAAAGGATCAGAGCGGAGACCTCGACCAACGCCGTAATGGGGTCGTAAGCGAGATAGATGGAATCAAAGCGGCCCTGTGGTGTGAAGCGGGCGCCGAGGAGTCTAGCGGCGCCACCCCACAGCGGTTGCGGCGGACCGGTCTGGCCTGGGGG
>JAJYHY010000620.1 GCA_021784555.1 bacterium | reverse complement strand
CCGACGTCTTTTCGTTGATCGACGCGCAGTTGGACTTCGACAACCGCACCGAGCTCCCCTTTATCAACAACAGCCCCTTCCGCTTCACACTGACAGGGCTGGGCAAGTACCGCTCCCTCGATGAGAAGACTCGGAAACTTCCTGCTGTTGTCGTAGTGGGGGCAGCGCCGCAGGATTTTGCGTTGTATTTCAGCTTGTCGCGGATGCGACCTGGTGTGTGCTGGCTTCTGCCGGATTGGATCGAGGCCAACAAGGTCGCACGTTCCCGGGTACCAGGCAATCCTCCCGTATTTGAGCCATGGGAGCGATATGCGGCTCTCTTTGCAAAAGCCCTTCACAACAACGTTGGCCTTGTTCGGAGCAGGAACGTCGAGTTTCTAAGTTATTCCCTAAGCCAACCGGAGGTTGAAGCCATCAGAGATCACTTGGCTGACATCGTGCGATCCGGCCAGATCAAAGCAGGGCGGTTCGTCCAAGGGATAGGGACCGCCTTAGCCCAGCCGAGAGCAGTCTTCAACATAGATAATTTCGGAGTTCCAACGACGCAACACGTTATCGAAGGAAAAACGGTTGGATTTTTCCCGACCCCGAAGCCGAAGGGATTCACGACGATCACTCCGTACGAGTTCCGCTGGATCACAGAGTTGAGAATAGATGGGCTGGCGTACCCTCGCCATCCAGCATTAGGCGAGTGGCTTATCGCTCATCCCACTCTTGGCAGCCAAGGCGCTCGTTCGGGTAGGCAGGGCCTCTGCTATTTCTGTCCGAATGTCGCGTACTTCGGCGGCGACGTCGACACGATCCTCGTCCGACCCAATCTCAACGTCCCAAGCGCAGAAAGCGTTTTTCGACGACTTGCGGAAACGGCAGCGTTAACGAGTAGGCTCTCGGACAAAGGCTTCTTCACGCGCGATCTTGTGCTGAAGATGGGTGGCCTGGAATACGCGGCTGCTCTGCTTCGCGAACATCGGTATTTTGCAGTCCTGAGCGAATACCGTAAGGACAGGAACACGGAAGCAGTCGGGAAGTACCTTGCCTCGGACGGTAGACGCTACCTGCGCCTCGCCGATATTAGCGCAATTCTCGGAAATGCAGCGGAAGGAGTAGAGTTCATAGATCGCCTTCTGAGATGTGGAGTCTTACAGCGGGGCACACTTCTAAAGTGTCAATATTGCCGCACAGCGGCCTGGTTTTCAGTGCGCGACCTTGCCGACGATTTCGACTGCAAGAGATGCGGACGACGACAAACAATACTCAGCCCGCAGTCCCTTAAGGAACCCGAGCCCGTCTGGTATTACAAACTCGATGAGATGGCATGTCAGGGTCTTCGGAATGGTATGCATGTGCGCTTGTTAACGCTGGACTCCTTACGAAGAAAGAGCCGTCGTTTCTCATATGTCGATAAAATGGAGCTTTGGAAGGGCGAGGCGGACCATCCGTTCATTGAGATTGACCTGTGTTGTATATGCGAGGGCACTGTCACGATCGGCGAGGCGAAAACTACCGAGAAGATCGAGGGCGGCGGAAAGCGGGAGCGCCGCAGTCTCGCAAAGTACAAGGAGGCGGCGTCGTTGCTCGGTGCTGGGCGGTTTGTGCTAGCCACATCAAAAGCTTGGGCGGCTGAGACGTTGGCGAACGCAGCGGCGACGTTTGCCGATACTGACATCGAATTAATGGCTCTGACTGGTGACCAGATTCTCACGGTAAAGTGACTTAGGAGTTGACCGGATTAGTACCGCTAAGCGGCCAGCATCAGGGTTCAATCGGCGCAGGCTCGATCCCGATTGAATCGTTGACGGCGTCGCGGAGCCGCTGTTTGCATCCCAAATAGCGCTCCGTCGTCTGGACGCTCACGTGCCCGAGCAAGAATTGGATCTGCTCCAACTCGCCACCACGTTCGTGGCAGAGGCGGCCGCATGTGCGACGAAGGTCATGAGGCGCGACTTTGCCCAGGTTGCAAGCGGAGGACGCCTGCTTGACAACACCCCAGATCACCTTGGGACTGAAACCGTGCGCGGCAATGCGCCCCGCTTTGTTGATCGCGCGGAAGATCGGGCCATCGGTGATGTCCGCAGCCGCCATCCACTTTTGAAGTGCATCGGCAATCCAGAACGGGACTGGGACGGTCCGAACATGACCACAAAGAGCCGCGAACTGCGTTCGATAAGACTTCTGCGCGCTTCCGGGTCCACCCCGGCCTCAGCGACGTCCTAGGACTCAAACGTTTCGAAAAGGGAGAGGGCGAGAGCGATGACGCCGAATAGGTCATAGAGGGCGCACCAACACGATGCTGACATAAATTGCTTCGGACAAACGCCCGCACCTCCCCCATGCCGGCTTCGAGTGGATCGTCCCCAACCCTTCCAGAAACGTGCCTCAGGATGCGGGTTCGATTCCGATCTTGTCGTTCACTGCCGAAGCGATCGGCTGGGTACAGCCATGATAACGCTCTGTCGTTTGCACCGACATGTGCCCCAGGAGGAACTGGATCTGTTCCAGTTCGCCGCCGGCGGCGCGGCACAAGCGGGCGCAGGTCCGGAGCAGGTCGTGCGGCGCGAGGTTGTTCACTCCGGTCTTCGCGGCGAATTCCTTAACGACGTGCCAGGTGAGTTTCTCGGTGACCTCCTCTCCCCAGGGCTTGCCAGCACTACTGACGCGACGAAGCAACTTTCCGGTTTTGATGTCCGCAGCTTCGATCCAGGTGCTGAGTTCTCCATGGACCCAGTCTGGAACCCGGACCGTCCGTACGTGACCGCCTTTGCCGTTCAGGTCTACGATCACCCAATGTCCCTCGTGCTGCTGCAGGTGATCGATAGTCAATTCGGCTACCTCGTGACGCCGGAGCCCACACGCCAGCAGAAGAGATAGCAGGGCTCGGCCACGCTGGCCCTTGAGCCGCTGCGCATCCGGAGCTTGCCGGAGCGCGGCGCCTTGTTCGGCCGTCAGCCAGTCGCCCAGCCTAACGCCCAGTTTCTTTACGCCGTTGACTCGCCGGATTCCAGCCGCCAAATCGGCGCTGAGGAGGCCGCAGTCCG
>JAJYHY010000619.1 GCA_021784555.1 bacterium | reverse complement strand
TTGAAAGCAATCGCAAGCAATCCATTGCCCCTCGAACAGATGGCACAGGGCCGCCGGTTCGCTCCGCCCAAAGGTCGGGCGAAACAGACCGACAAACTCGTTCAGTTCCCGTGCAACGGTTTGCACATCCTCCACGCTCAAGTCACACTGGGGCGGGAGCTTCGGTTTCCATGAGGCTAAAATATTCTTCATCCGCGTTCTCTTGGTGAGGGTTCTTTCTTCACCCAGGCGCTGAGCCAAGAGAAAAGCCGGATTCAACAAGGGCTCGCGCTCATCGCCGTGGATGAACTGCCGCAGCCGCGCTTCCATCACATAGATCGCGCGCGAAAACGGGGGAATGCGCTTGCGCTGGCGACGCGGCGCCATTAGGTTGGGTGCGATGGCAAATTATCGCGTTACTCTAATTGAACACGATGAGGGCGTGTCGGTGAGTTGTCCGGCCCTTCGGGGATGCCATTCGCAAGGCCGCACGCGGGAGGAGGCGCTGAACAACATTCGCGAGGCGATTCGCGAATGGCTGGCGGCCGAGGCCGATGAGGCGACTGCTTTTAAGGTCAGCGAGGCCGAAGTCACGATTTGATATGCCAAGGATCTCCGGCGTTCACCACCGGGATGCCGTTCGCGCCCTCAAGAAGCTCGGCTATCAGATTGTCCGGCAGAGCGGCCATGTCATTATCTCAAACGGAGAAACACGCCTGGTCATTCCCCGAGCAAATCCCGTTGACCCTTATACGATGGGCGCCATCGCGCGTGACGCAGGCCTGACGCCGTAAAGGGGTCGGTTCTTAGTATTGATAACTCTCGTGCCCTTGCTGCCTTGGTCCCATGACACGCAGAATCAGAATCCAGTATCCTGGGGCCATTTGCCCGTCATGAGCCACGGCGACGAGGAACCGACCCCTCTGCTAGTTAACGATACTACGAACCGAGCCCTCTTTGGCCAACCTTCCTGTTGCACGCCATCCGCTCGGCCCGGGGCCCGAACGGACTGAAGCCCGCCGCTGGGCTCTGCATTGGAGCGGCCAATCCCAGCGGCCTCACGGCGTCACCGGTAGGAGGAATCCTTCATCTCCCAACCTCGGGCTTGCACGCGCCGGGACAAATCCCCGGAGCTTCAGGAAAACGCGAATCCTGCGCGGACGGGCATGGCGTCGGCTGGGCTGTCCCCTCTGCCGCCTTAGAGCCGGTTTTGGAAACGTGGCGCAGGCGTCCTCGCCCGCGGGTTTTGTCGGCGTCCCGCCGTGCCCTTCCGCCCCCAAAACGCACCGAGACGGTGCTTGAAACTGTAACCGAGACGGTCGCACTGCCAGTTTCAAAACAGGCTCTTGGCGCCCCTCTCCTGCTTTCAACCATTGGCGGACTCGATCGTGGTCTCGAATCATAAAGGGAGCTTAAAGCAGTGGGGTCACATCTTGTCATTGGGACGACTGACAACTGGAGCGGGGGAATGGTCGGACATGAATAATGGTGTGTCCGATCACTTGCTGTTCACGTCCTTGCGCGCGCCGCGTTGGACAGCCGCGAAGCAGGCGGCGCGGCGCAAGAGCGACCCGTAGAAGGTCAGGATTGCCGGGCCGCCCGCCCCCCCACCGCAGCGCTCCGCTGAAAAAGCTCTGGTAGCCGGTTAGCCGGCTATCAGGTTTTCCTTCCCGGCCAAGAGAATGGCGGCTTGAACGATCTCCTTGAAAACCGCTCGGGAATAAATAGCCGCACGGCCGTGGTTCAGCTTGATGGCGGGGACAGCTTTCCAGATCTTGCGCCGAATCCCTTCGATCTGACGCAACTCTGGGTTTCTCCCGGGCTTGCCCAGGCTGGACAAGACACACGAGATCATGCCTATCGACGTTGCTCCGTGGATGCCGGGATCGAATCCGTTCAGGTCGCTCAGCGTCCTCTGAAGTCGATGTCGCTTGGCTTCCAGGAGAACGGATTTGTGACCCGTCACTATTCGGCGCAGGGCAAAGGCGATGCCCAGTTCGAAGGGCATATTAAAGCGAACAGGCAGACTAACGCGGCTAAGGTCGTGGAGGGAAACCGGGCATGAGCGCATCAGATTGAATAGTCGCGCGAGGCGCCCATCTCCTTGCTCCGGGACCTCAAGGACGCAACGAGGAGTGCGGCCGAGGGTGACGATGGCGCTAATCATGGCCACAAAGAGGTGTTCGTAGGATTTGTCGAACGGGAGATTAAGGAATACGCTGCGTCTCCGAAGCTCTTGCCGGGTTCTCAAGCGATGCAGGGTCGGGTCAGAGGGTTACCCCAGCCGCCTCAAACGCGCGCAGAACGTTCCGCAATTGGGTTTTGCCAATTCCGAGCGTCCTTTGGATTTCGGAAGCGGTTGCGGGGCTGATCACGTCCACACGGCCGTTGGATCCGCTCTTGACACGGGCCTTTGCCGAGTAGCGGCGGTGCTTCTTCACTGGTCCGCTTAAGCCTTTTCGAGCCGTTTTCATCCTCTCCAAACTAACCGGAGCAGCGCTCACTTTCAAGGCTTTTGTCGCGGGCGGGCCAGAACCGAGTACTCATTATGCCTTAAAGCGGTCGTAAAGGGGTCGGTTTCTTAGTATTGATAACTCCCGCGCCTTTGCTACCCCGGTCCCATGACACGCAGAATCACAATCCAGTCCGCTTTGCCGCCTTAGAGCCTGTTTTGAGAATGTGGCGCAGGCGTCCCCGCCTGCGGGTTTTGCCGGCGTCCCGCCGCGCCTTTTTCCACCCCAAAGCGCACCGAGACGGTGCTTGAAACCGCAACCGAGACGGTCGCGCTGCCAGTTTCAAAACAGGCTCTCAACGTCCCTTTTCTCCTTTCAACCAAATAGGGACGGTGCGCGATCACTTTTCGGACAGGAACAAAGAGAGGGGTGAGGGATGAAACCTGTGGGGTGAAGACTGACCGGGAGGGGGGATGAGTTCTGAGGTCAGAAAGCTTTTTTTTCTTTTTCGTCCACCGGCTGTCGAATTTACCTGTCATCATCGGTACACTTCTCGGCGGTGGCGAACGGCCAGGAGGTGGACCTCGCTCCTGCGCGGGTCCACCTGATAGAGGATCCGC
>JAJYHY010000207.1 GCA_021784555.1 bacterium | reverse complement strand
GATGCGAACGACCAGATCCGGTTGAAGACCGATCCTTACGGGTTCTTCTTCGAGAAACCGCCCAAGAACGCCTCCATCGTCTGGAACATCCGCCGGTTTCAGTGGCAGGACGAGGCCTGGCTGAGCGAGCGCCGGCGGCGCGACCCCTTGCGTTCGGCGATGAGCATTTATGAGATGCATTTGGGGTCGTGGCGCAAGAAGTCGATGGGCGAATCGTTCGGCTACCGCGAACTGGCCGAGCCCCTGATCAAGTATCTCAAAGAGATGGGCTTTACCCACGTCGAGTTTCTCCCTGTAGCCGAGCATGCGTTTTACCCTTCCTGGGGCTACCAGGTGACGGGCTTCTACGCGCCGACCAGCCGCTACGGAACTCCGGAAGACCTTCAGTTTCTGGTCAATGCCCTCCACCAGGCCGGCATCGGCGTCATCATCGATTGGGTCCCCGCCCATTTCCCGCGCGATGACTGGGCCCTGGCCCGCTTTGACGGCACTGCCCTGTACGAACACGAAGACCCGCGCCGCGGCGCCCACAAGGACTGGGGCACACTCATCTTCAATTACGGACGGCACGAGGTACGGAATTTCCTTACGGCCAACGCGCTGTTCTGGTGCGACCGTTTCCACATCGACGGGCTGCGAGTCGATGCCGTCGCTTCGATGCTCTACCTGGACTACTCACGCCGCGAGGGGGAATGGATTCCCAACCAATACGGCGGACGTGAGAACCTGGAGGCCATCGAATTCCTGCGGCAGTTCAATCATCTCGCCCACACGGAGTTTCCGGGTGTAGTGACCATTGCGGAGGAATCGACTGCCTGGCCCCAGGTGACGCGTCCCCCGTACTTGGGCGGTCTGGGCTTCTCCTTCAAGTGGAATATGGGCTGGATGCACGACACGCTGGAGTACTTCCGCCGGGACCCTATCCACCGCAGATACCACCAGAACGACCTTACTTTCGCCATGCTCTACCATCACCACGAAAACTTCATCCTCCCGCTCTCCCACGACGAGGTGGTGCATGGCAAAAGCTCGCTCCTGGGCCGCATGCCCGGCGACGACTGGCGTCGTTTCGCGAACCTGCGCGCGCTCCTTGGTTACCAGTGGACCTTCCCCGGCAAGATGCTCTTGTTCATGGGCGGCGAATTGGGCCAGAGCAGCGAATGGAATGCCAACGGCGAAGCGGATTGGCGGCTCCTGGAAGCGGGGCCATACCACAAGGGCCTGCAACGGTTTGTGCAGGACCTGAACCGGCTTTATGCGGAGGAGAAAGCGCTCTGGCGGGCCGACTATGACCCGGCCGGATTCTACTGGATTGATACCTCCGACCACGCCAATAGCATTCTCTCCTTTTGCCGCCAGGATGCCGAGGGCCGCAGCCAATTGGTGGCCATTCTCAACCTGACGCCGGTCGTTCGCCAAAAGTACCGCGTCGGGCTGCCCAGTTCAGGCAACTGGCGCGAGGTCCTCAATAGCGACGCGGCGGTTTATGGCGGCAGCAACGTCGGCAACCTCGGCGGCGTAACCACCAGCGACTACAAATGCCACGGCCAGCCTTGCTCCGCGGAATTCACCCTGCCGCCTCTCAGCATCATGGTGTTCAAGCCGGCCCCCCCGCCGGGCACGCTGCTGAGATAGTTTCAACAGTTTTTCACCGTTGTCAGCGCAAACCGTTAAGACGGTTCACGTCATCGGCCGCTCGCCAGCCATCGCGCTCAAGCAGGGCGGGATGAGGCGCCGTCGCCATGCCGGTTGATCCGTTTGCGCTCGCGCAACCCCCTGGCCGGAGGCAATTGCCCTCTGGCTGGAGTCCACGTTGGCTTCCGAAATTCCCGCAGGAAAGCTCTTGCAACGAGGGCTTGCTGTGCTCACATGGTATGCATGAAGACCATCCCCTACCCTGTTCGGGTTGACCAGACCGACTACGACAACTTGGTCAAGGAAGCGAAGCGACGTTAGAAATCGCTGGCGGACTTGTTCCGCGACCTGATTGCATACGGCCTGCCCGCGGCTCGGCCCGTCCCGCAGCCCTACGAAACGCTCCAGGAAGCGTGGGACAATCTCGGGCCTTCCCCGGAAGTCCTTTATGACCAACTCCCAAAGAAACCCGAGAACTGGTGAGGTAGTGGTCGTTGATCTCGGCTGCGGGGCCGCGACACCAACGAAGAAAACGCCGTCGCCCTCCACCTGCCCAAGATGGATCTGGCCGGCGCCTGTATCACCGCCGACGCCGCCCACACCGTCGAAGCCAACTGCCGCCAACTGACCCAGTTCAACGGCGCCCAATTCTTCCTGTTCTTAAAGGGCAACCAGCCCGCCGCGCTGGCCAAAGCCGAGCAGCTCCTGCCAAATCTCCCGCGGGCACTGGAGCATCGAAAACCAACAGCATTACCGCCGCGACCGCACCCAGGACGAAGACCGCTGCCCACTGCAGGAAAGCACTGCGGCGCGCAACTTCTCTGTTTCCGAACCCCTGGTTCCCACCGTTCTAAATTTGGCATTGCCAATCGAGCCGGCGTTCGCTATAAGGAAGGGCGATTCTGTTACTGCGAGGCTGAATGATGGTGGGGCGAGGATTAAGAATAGCAGTTTTGGCAGCGGTCTTGGTGGCGTATGCCCAGGGCGCGGTGGCTGATTTGCAATTCGATGTCTTTGCCGGCTACGATGGCGTCATCCCGCAGGTGAGTTGGTTCCCGGTCGTGTGCGAAGCCAAGAACGACGGCCCAACCTTCACGGCGACGGTGGAGGTCACTCCTGGAAACCTCGGCGCCGGAGCGAGTTACCGGATGAAGGTCGAGTTGCCGACCGGGACGCTGAAGCGGTTTGAAATCCCGGTCTTTTCCGATCCGGGCGCCGGGAATTGGGACGTGAAGTTGCTCGACGCACGTGGCAAGGTGCGTTCCGAGCAAATCGGGATAGGGTCGAGAAAGGTGGTTTCCACTCAAACCCCAATCATCGGAGCTTTGGCTCGAACCGCCGATGGAACGCCGGTGGTTAAGCCCATTTCAGACCCGCAAAGCGACTTGCGACCGGTTGTGGCCCGACTGCTTCCGCCAATTTTTCCGGACAATCCGTTGACGATGCAGGGGATGAAGTCGCTCTATTTGAGCTCAGAGCGGGCGACGCAACTCAATCCACATCAGGCGGACGCGATTCTGGCCTGGGTCGAAGCCGGCGGCCATTTGGTCGTTGGGGTGGATCAGCTCACGGACATCAACGCGACGAGGTGGTTAAGGAATCTGCTCCCGTGCGAGTTATCCGACATTCGCACGATCAAACACGGTTCTGAACTGGACGACTGGCTTTTCAATACCCGGAGCCCCGCCAATCTCGGCACTTTCACTCCTCCCGTGCCCAGGCGATTCGGCCCGTGGGCTAACCGCGGACCCCGCTCTGTTTCGCCGACGCCTCCGGCCTCGGGCGGGCTCGGGGTGGGACCCTTTGTGGACCTGGAAGCGGACCCCGCATTCCGAAGCGCCGACCTCGAGGTTGCGGTTGGCAAGGTGCGCGAAGGCAGCGTTGAAGTCTCGGCGGGGGACACGCCCCTGGTGGTTGCGGCTAGCCGTGGCCGGGGCCGCGTCACCCTCTTGACGTTCAGCCCCGAGCGGGAGCCGTTCCTGTCCTGGAAGAATCTGCCGAGTTTCTGGGCGAAAATAATGGATGTGCCCAGGGCCTTGTATGTGACGAAGAACGTGGGGTGGGGCGGGGGATGGAGCAGCGACGGTGTCTTTGGGGCAATGATAGATTCCAGACAGGTGCATACCCTGCCCATTGAATGGCTGCTCCTGCTCCTGATTGTGTACCTGGTGGTCATCGGCCCCTTTGATCAATACTGGCTCAAGAAGATCGGCCGGCCAATGCTGACCTGGATCACCTTCCCGTGCTACGTCGTGCTGTTCTCGCTGCTGATCTATGGCATCGGTTACAAACTGCGCGCCGGAGATTCGGAATGGAACGAATTGCACCTGGTCGATGTCCTCGGCAACGGCCCGCGGGTGGAACTCCGGGGCCGCACCTACGCCTCGGTTTATTCGCCCGCGAACCAGAGATACCCGCTTCGCGGCCAGGAGGATTACGCCGCGGTGCGCGGTGAGTTTTATCCCTCCTGGCGGGGCAGCGCGCAGTCGGATAACCGGACATTGGTGGCGCTGGATGGCGACACGTATGAAGCGCAGATCTTCGTGCCAGTCTGGCTCCCGGAACTGTTCGAGAGCGATTGGTTGCAGACCGGTGCCGCGCCCCTGACAACGAGTCTAACGCGCCGGGATGGAGGCTGGCACGTCAAGGTCGTCAACCGAACGAGCCGGAAGCTTGAGAACCTGAAGCTCGTGGTGGACAACCGCGTGATAGATCTGGGCGATCTGGTGAGAAATGGGATGATCGAGAAGGATGTTGCTAATGGAGATGGGATGCCACTGCGGGAATTTGTGACGCAATATGGGGGAAGTTTCCAGGGCGCGGTTCAAGCCCGGCAGAGGGCGTTCGGCTCGACACGCCAGCGCCAGATAGGTGACATGCCCAACACAACGGTGGCCGCTTCGTTCCTTTCGGAACTGGGTTCGCCGGGCAATTATGGCTACGGCTTCATTTCGCCGCCCGGCCTGGATATGACCTCGTTCGTCGAGCGAGGCGGGGCGGTGCTGTTTGCGTGGGATGCGGATTATTCGCCGGTTAAACCAATGAACCAGTTCACTCCGCGGCGCCACCATCGCAACACCTTGTGGCGGATGCCGCTGACCGTTCAATGAATCAGAATATGAATAACGACAAGGAGCAAGAGCAGGAACCCTTAACTGTCCGTTGATTCAGCCTATGAATAATGACGCCCTTCCTCCCATTCCTGCCGTTCAGACCATTGGCCTGACGCGCATGTATGGCAATATCGCCGCCCTTTACGGCCTCAACCTGACCGTTAACAAGGGCGATCTCTTCGGCTTCATCGGCTCCAACGGGGCCGGCAAGACCACCACCTTGCGCATCCTGGCCACGTTCCTCGCCCCATCGGCCGGCACGGCGCAGATCCTCGGTCACGATGTCGTGCGCGACGCCGACTCCGTTCGGCACGTCATCGGCTACATGCCCGACTTCTTCGGCGTGTACAAGGACATGGAAGTGACCGAGTACCTCGATTTCTTCGGCGCCTGCTACAAGATTCCCACCGCCCAGCGGGAGAAGACGGTCAACGACGTGCTGGAACTGGTGGGTTTGACCGAGAAGAAGGGCGCGCTGATCGGAGCGCTGAGCCGCGGCATGCAACAACGGCTGGGTCTGGCGCGCGTGCTCATTCACGACCCCAGCCTGCTGCTCCTGGACGAACCGGCCAGCGGTCTGGACCCGCGGGCGCGGATCGAGATGATGGCGATCCTCCAGGAACTTCA
This sequence comes from bacterium, assembly GCA_021784555.1. GTDB lineage: Bacteria > Verrucomicrobiota > Verrucomicrobiia > Limisphaerales > UBA8199 > JAJYHY01. Next base: position 9,803 of record JAJYHY010000207.1, on the reverse strand, counting down.
GCGCATGGGCAAGACCATCATCATCTCCTCCCACATCCTGAGCGAGCTTCAGACCTTGTGCAATCGCGTCGCCATCATTGAAAAAGGCAAATTGATCTACATCGGCCCGGTCCAAGGCGTTCGCGACCAGATGGCCCAGGGCCGTGTCGTCTGGGTGCGCGTCTCCAGCGAGCCGGAGCGGGCCATTGAACTGCTCAAGACGCGGAGCGAGGTCTCGGAGGTCGCGACCCTAGACGGCGAGATCAAGGTGACTCTGGCGAACCATGAGACTGATCACAGTATCGTGGCCGACGTGCTCGTGCGCGGCGGCGCTAAATTGACCGGGCTGCGTGAGGACGAAATTGGCCTGGAGGAGGTCTTCATGCGGGTAACGAAGGGGGATACACAATGAGGCGCACCGGGATCACTCTCGCGCCTTGTTCTGCCATTCGCGCGGGGTTTGGCGGAGCCTTTGGAGTGCGGTGCGGACCGCCGCTTTCGTTTTCCGGCGACCAAAATGAGAACTGCTGATTCAATGAGGGCGCGCTTTGACCTTTTTGCCCATCATCGATAGGGAACTGCGAACACGGGCACGGGCCAAGGCGACGTACTGGACCCGTCTCGCCGTCGGGTTGCTCGGTGTCTTGATCTGTCTGCCCCAACTTGCGCTCTCCACTTCAGGCACGCCGGGCGCAGCGGGGAGGTTTTCGTTCAACGCGATTGTTGCCGCGGGCTTCTTGCTCTGCTGCGGGGCGTGCCTCCTGACGGCGGACAGCATCAGCGGCGAGCGGCGGGAGGGCACTCTGGAACTCCTGTTCCTCACGCGGGTGCGAGGCGCCGACGTGCTGACAGGCAAACTTGGCTCCGTAGGGATTAGCAGCCTGGGCGCGCTATTGGCGCTGCTGCCGGTGCTCATGTTTCCCGTTCTGGCCGGAGGAGTCACGGGCGGGGAGACGTTTCGAATCGGTTTGGCCCTGATCAATACGCTTTTCTTCGCGCAGGCCGCCGGGTTGTGCGCCTCGGCGGCGCGGCCAGACCGGTTCAAGGCCGTGCGCGGGGCGTTGGCGGTGGCAGGGGCGATGCTGCTTGGGCCGGTTCTGCTTCAGGGATTCTTGCTCAAGGAATTGTGGCCGCCTCTGTTGTCGCTGCCCAGCCCGTTAGTCCAGGTCCTGTGCGCGCGGGACGCAGCCTATCGAGCCTCGCCCTGGCTCTTCTGGATTTCTTTTGGACTGGTGAACCTCGCGGGGTGGGCGCTACTGATTCGCGCCAATTTCAGCCTGCGCCGCTCCCTCTGCGAAAGAGAGAAGACGCCGTCGGGCAGGGCAAGGCAAGGGAGCGCCCCCGATATCTCGCCGATGGCACGAGCCCGGCGCTGGCAGGGCGGGGAGGCAGACCCGATCGAGTGGCTTGTAGAACGGCAAAGAGTCAACGGCGGGGTGTGGGCGCTGGGCACAATCGGTTTGGCTTTCAGCGGGTGGGTGAGGCTGGTCCGCGGTTCCGGTGGAATCCCCGGGTTCGCTGCCTCCTGGCTCTCGGCGTGGCCAGTGGGCGCGGCCTCGGGCCTGCTCGGAGCGGCGATAATCGCCTGGGTGGCCAGCCGCTCCCTCGTTGAGGCGCGCCGCACGCGGGAATTGGAATTGCTTCTCACGACACCCATGGGCGCGGCGCGGCTGATTTCCGAGCAGTGGCGGATGCTGAAGCGGCTTTTCCCCTGGGTCGTTTTGGTGATGCAACTGCCGATGTGGCTCCAGGAAGTGACGGCGGTGTCCTCCCCAAGAAGCGCGGCCGCCCCTTCCCTCGAACTGTGGTGGCTCCTCTGCATGGCCGACACCTTCCTTGGCGCGCTCGCCCTCTGCCGCGTGGGATTGTGGCTGGGACTGCGGGCGCGCGGGACGGCGTCGGCGGTGGTTTGGACGGTGAGCCTGGCGTTCGGGATTCCCTATCTGCTGGATCTGGCCTTGCTCATCTTGTTCCCTTCACAGATCAACGTGTTCGGGCCGCCTACGGCCTGGCTGCGGCTGTGGAACCTGTGGCATTGGTCCTTCCCGTTCGCGCCCTTCGTTTCCAACGTTATGCTGCTGGCGTTTTTCCTCTGGCTAATCGGGCTGGGCAAACGCGGCCTCTCTTCCGAGATGGAACGGACGGAGGCCTTCACCTCTCTGCTGGCGCGCAGCCTGACCGACTCGGATCTGGAACTGAGGCCCTCTCAATCATGAACTCGCCCGACGCATGAATGTCGCCGCCGTCCTTGAACGGGAATTGCGTGTCACCGCTCGCCAGCCCGTTACCTACTGGGCGCGCCTGGTGGCGGTGGGCGCGCTGCTGGCGTTCTCCGTGTTCTATGGCAGCCAGGCAGGCTTTGCGCTGAGCACCGGCAACCAGTTATTCGTCTGCCTTCATTGCGTTCTGCTGGTCTCGATCTGGACTCTGGCGCCCTTCCTCGTCGCGGACTCCATCAGTTCTGAAAAGCGCCAGGGCACACTCCCTCTTCTGTTTCTAACGCCACTCAGTTCGGGAGACATCGTCGTGTCCAAGGGCATCGCCCATGGCCTTCGCGCCGTCAGCCTTTGGGTCGCGGCCATCCCGGCCCTGGCGATTCCGCTGATGGCGGGCGGTGTGAGTTGGGGCGAGGTCGTGCTGTCGGTGCTGGTGAATTTCAGCTCGCTCTGCCTTGCCGTTAGCGCCGGTCTAGCCGCTTCGGCTGAGTCCCGAGTCCGGACCCGGGCCGTGGTGCTGTCGGCTTGTTTGAGTGTGGGTCTGGCCCTGGCGTGGATGACCGCTCTGGGCGCGGTGCTGGTCGCCTTCTTCACCACGCTGCCGGGGTTGGTCCGGTTCAAGGATATGCTGCAGGGCGGCTTCTGGCTGGCCACCGACTGGGGCGATTGCTGGAGACAGGTCCTGGGCAGCCTCCCGCGCGCACCCAGCCCCGCCAGGGTGCTCTGCGATTTTGGAGCCCTGGCGGCGGTGTCCCTGCTGCTCCTCGTTCTGGCGGTGGTGTTCGCGGCGCAGCGGGTGAAGGGATGCCGGCGCGACACCGGCCCTTCGGCGTGCGCGCAGTGGTTGAACAAGGCATTTTGCACCCCCATGTTCTTCCGCGATGCGCTCCGGCGATGGATGCGCTGGGAATTGAGCCATAACCCCATCGGCTGGCTGGAGCGGCGGACGTGGTCGGGTCGGTTGGTCTCGTGGAGTTGGTTCGGGATCGCGGTCATCGTTTCCACCTATTCGACCCTGAGTGTGAGCTTTCAGCCTTACGACCAAACTCTGCGCAACATCGAGGCGGTGATAGCCTACCTGCTGATCGGTACCATTGCGGCGAGTGCGGCGGGCAGTTTCCGCCGTGAACGCGAGAACGGCGTTCTGGAGTTGCTGCTGGTGGCACCGCTGCGGGAATCGCAAATTATCGGCGGCAGGTTGCGCGGGTTATGGACACAGTTCATGCCAGCCATTCTAATACTGTTGGTGGTTTGGGCCTATTGCGGCTCGCTGGCGGGGGCGGCGAACCTATCTACAGGGCTTAGACCGCCGCCGGTCGTGTATTGGACTTACCGTGGCATTCGCCCAGGACCGAGCTATGGAATGGGGGTTTCGCTCCTGCCCTGGTTGAGCAACTCGCTCGTATCCTATGCGGTGACCTTCCTGACGATCCCCATTGTCGGCCTCTACTATTCGCTGGCGCAGGCCAGTTTCATAAGCGCCTTCATTCGCACGATTATCGTGGGCCTCTTGCTTCCCTTTGCCGTCCTGGTGCCGGACGGAATTGCCTGGCTCCTGTTCAGCGTTTGGAACGGAGCTCCGCCCCCTCCGGGCATGAGCATAGCCGGCCCGGAGGATGTCCAAGGCATCGCCACGTTGTTCCGAATCGCCATCGCCGCCTTCTTCGGCTGGCGATTGCATCGGAGCCTCAAACACCGCAAATTCGCGCTGACCAGTGGTTGCCAGTAGCCTGCCTCTCAGCCCTGACATTTTTTCATGCCACGAACAAAATGGCAACAGTCTGCAGGCAGGAAGCGCCGCTCTTCAATCGCAAATCTAAAATCGCAAATCGCAAATCATCATGACCCTCCTGCCCATCGTCGGCCGGGAACTCCGAGTTGCGGCTCGGAAGCGCAGCACGTATCTGCTGCGGGCAGGGGCCGTATTGTGGATTCTGTCCATCGGTGCCTGGCTCTATCTCATGATGCAAGGCAACTCGCCACCCCACGACATTTCGACGGCGTTGCTGGGTCTGCTGGGCGGCAGCGCGGTCTTGTTTTGTCTCCTGAGCGGGGTGCGCTCGACCTCGGACTGCCTGAGCGTTGAAAAGCGCGAGGGGACGCTTGGCCTGTTATTCTTGACCGACCTCAAGGGTTATGACGTGGTTTTGGGGAAGCTGGCGGCGACCTCGCTCAACTCGGTGTATGGCGTGCTGGCGGTGGCGCCGATGCTTTGTATCCCGCTGTTGATAGGCGGGGTGAGCTCGGCCCAGGTGGGACGAATGGCGCTGGTGGCTTTTGATACGCTCTTTTTCTCTTTGTCTTTGGGCATCGCTGTCTCCGCCATGAGCCGCTCGTCACGGAAAGCCGCCTTAATGACCTTTGGCCTGATACTGACGTTAACGGCGCTGCTGCCGGCCGTGGGTGCGTGGCTCCACTATCGGGGGCTTCCGGCCACAGCGGAAACGTACTTCTACATCGCGAGTCCCGGGTTCAGCTTCGGCGCGGCCCTCAACCCGGCAACTTACAAGGTTGCCTCACTCGAATTCTGGGGATCGCTGGCCGTCATTCACGGTCTTGGCTGGGCGGCGCTTTCCCTGGCGTGCGCGGTTGCGCCGCGGGCCTGGCAAGACAGGCCGGCGGGGCAGGGGAAGCGCCGGTGGCAAGAGCGATGGCAGCGTTGGTGCTACGGAGACGCGGAAGAACGGCATGCCTTCCGGAGGGACCTGCTCAACGTCAATGCCTGCTATTGGCTGGCGGCGCGGGACCGGCTCAAGTCGCTGCTGGTAAGAATGGTTCTGGGCCTGTTGGCCTGCGGGTGGGTGTATGGCTTGGTCAAGCTGCGCCGCGAATGGCTCAATCCCGGTGTGTACATTGTAACCGCGCTGGTTCTAAACGCCCTGGTCAAGGTCTGGTTCGCTTCCGAGGCGGGCCGCCAATTCGCCCTGGACCGGGAACAGGGCGCCTTGGAGTTGCTCCTCTCTACGCCGCTGAGCGTGCGCGATATTTTGCGGGGCCAGAGGTTGGCCCTTCAGCGCCAATTCCTCGGCCCGGCGCTCCTGGTGCTGGCGCTGTTTCTGGTGTTTATGCGGGCGACAGCCCCCGACGCGGGTATGCCAGACTCGGAACGGAGGTCTTGGTTCCTGTTCTGGACCGGGGCGATGGTCATGTTTGGCGCCGACCTGGCGGCGATGTATTGGGTGGGAATGTGGCAGGGGTTGACGGCGAAGAAGGCCAACCGGGTCGCCGGCTCGACGATTGCGCGAATACTTGTCCTGCCTTGGGTCGGAATGGGCGTGGCTGCCTTGGGCACGACGCTGACCGGCATGACCGGGGGCTTTGAGCCTGGGCCAAACTCGTATGAGTTCATCTGGCTGGCGTTTGGGTTGGGGACGGACCTGTTTTTCGGCTCGTTTGCCAGGCACAAGCTGCTGAGCGAATTCCGCCTTGCCGCCAGCCAAAGATATACCGGATCGCTTCGGCGGGCACGAACCAATGGCCTGGTGGGAAAACGTCGAAGCTGGCTGAACGAGGCAAAGCTTACGCCCGAGTGAAACGGGGATGATGGCGCGAGATGATTGCTCAGAGGCCGGCGACCGCCAGGCCCTGAATCATCCCCCCGAGCTTTCATTCCCGGCCCCCCGTCGCTTGCGCCTTTATGAGACGGTCCACTCCCACCTCGTCACGTTCGGGGCGCCAGTAGTAGCGATCGAGGACCTCGTCAGGGAGGGGGTCCACGTTCGTGACACGCGGCTCTGTCACAAGGACCTTGGCTGAATCCGAAAACAGCGAAGAACCAATGTAGCCGTTTACGCGACCGGACGCCCCCAGAGTCACGGTTATCCACCCCCTTGGCTCCCAGACCGCTTGAAGGAATGCGGTCTGAACCCCGCTGGAACCCGGAGCCGGAAAATGTCGTCCGAGACGCGGGCGACGTAAATCCCCGCCTTGATCGTCCGCTTGGCGACACTTTCGGAAATCTGGACAGCGGCCAGAATGCCGTACAGCTCTTTAGAGCGGTGTTCAGGAAAGACCTTCGGAAAGAGGTTCAATGTGTTCTTGATCTGAGCCAGGGCCTCTTCGTCCAGATGACTCTTAACCTCAACGACATAGGCCTCCTGGCGAGTGCCGTTGGAATATGCAAGCACGTCGATCTCCAGGGCCTTGCCGCCTTTGCGGGCCCAAACCCTCGGCGCGATGACCTCGGCATGAAATCGCTCGCTCAGAATCTTGGAAAGGGACGGCAGCGCCAATCCTTCCGTAAAGCCGCCAAACTTGTTGCCCAGACCCCCAACCTGCGCGGCAAGGTCTTTGACGGTCCTCGCTGTCCGTCCGATAGCAACGGCGTTTTGCGCAATCAGTTCTCTCAATTCCGCGTCGCTCATATTGCGCAGATGTATATCCGTCCGGGGCGGTCCTGCCAGATATATCGCGGATACATCAAAGGCAGCGGCAACTACTCACTCTCACGCAGGACGTATTTCAGCCTTTCCTTATCCACAAGGAAATCATAGGCCCATCCTTTCCTTGACGGCAAGGAATAAACGCCGCGAACGTGCTACACATACAGGGCCGCCTGCAGCTCTCGAACCATCACCCCCATGATCGGGTAGCGCCGCCCGGGATCATTCTGCAGACAGCGCAGGATGACCTTCTCCAGCTTGAGGGGCACGTCTGGGTTGAGCTCACGCGGCTCGACGAACTCGGCTCGATCCAGTTGCCTCCTGAGGATCTCCGCCGCAGTCTCGCCGGGAAAGGGTTTCTGGCTGGTGAGCAGCTCGTAGGCGGCAACCCCGAAAGAGAACATATCGACTTGCTGGGAAATCGGCTGGCCGAGCAACTGCTCGGGCGCCATGTAGGCGGGGGTGCCGGGATTCTTCTTCGATAGCTTGGCGGGTTTTTCCGGGATCGGCTGCGCCAAATCAAAATCGACCAGCCGCACGCCGGCATTCGGCGTCACCAGGACGTTCTCCGGTTTGAAATCCAGGTGCATAAAGCCGTTGTCATGCATGTGCTCGAGAGCCACGGCCATATCGATTAGAATTTGGGCGACGTTCTCCAGCAACACAGGGTCATGGCGCGCATAAAGGGTTTTCAGGTTCGATGCCTCGATGTACTCCATGAGAAGGTAAGGATGCCCCTTGATCTTCCCATGTTCCACATAGCCGATGATCCCTTGGTGGTCGCTAATCCGCTGGAGGATCTCGCATCCACGCCAGAATCGCCGCCGGGCCAGCAAATTGTACCGTAGCCGCTCATGCAGGCGCCGCAAGGCGTAGGGCTTGTTCTTCTCGTCCGTGGCCAGCCAAATATCGGCCATGCCTCCGCTGTTGATCAGCTCCTGCAAGTAAAACCGCCCGAACGGCCCCGGAACGGGCGTCGAGTCTTCTCCCGCTTTTTCGACTGCGTCTAACACCGATTCTATTTACCACGCCCCCGCGCCAATTGCCACCCCGTTACCCAGTTTACCTCAAGGCCGGCGGGGTCGGCGCATAGACCTTCAAGCTCAACCCGTCCATCCCCGCGCTCCCGCCATACACGCTGAAGTAGAAGTACTTGGCCACCTGGTCAAATGAAGGCAGCAGGGAGAAATCGCACCAGTCCTTGACGCTGTGTTTTGGCGGGGTCATCCCGGGCAGATGACCCCAGAGCAGGTTCAGGCTGGAGAGGCCAGCGCTCCTGGACGGGTTTTGCTTGAGGCCGTCAAAGAGAACGCGCATCGCTTCCGCCTGGTTCTGGTAGCCAAATAAGCTCGTATCGGGGCCCCGGACCTTTTGGGCGGCCTCAACCAGGCCGGAGACGTCGCGCAGGGCCGTGCCTTGACCTTCACCACTGCGGAGGAATTCCTCCAGGGTGGCGGCATCGGTTGAGAAAGCCACGTACCCGCCGCTGGCGGCGTAGCTGAGCGTTCGAGGGGCCTTCGGCGTCGTTGTTGGCGCGGCGCCCGCCCCGGCCATCGGCAGCGGCACCGAGGGCAGAGGAACGGAGTAGATGGTATGCCCGAGGAAATCACGCTCGGCCGCCGGGCCCGACTGAACGGCAACGAAAGCCAGGACACTCTTGAGCGCCGCCGCCAGTTGTTCCGGGGCGGGCGAACCGAGGAGGAAGAGTGAGGGCGCCGATGCCGTATCGCCAGGAGAGGCGGGCGCCTTCTCGTAGGTGATGATATCGTCGCCGAGATTGCCGATGAGGGTCCTGCGAACGTCAAAATCCGGGTCTTTTTGCCGGCCGGCCATATTCGCCGCGTCCAGCATGAAATTGATGCCTTTAGGGTACTCGGGCGAGATGCCGGCGAGCATGCTCACGAAGGTCTTCCAAGCCTTCTGACCGTCTATCCGCCATCGCTCAAACTTCACCGCCGTAGCCGGCACGAATGCCGGCACGTTGGCCCCCTTCGGCTCTCCGGCAAGAATCTTGAAGAGGCCCGCGCGCTCCGATTCGGGCACGCCCAGGAAAAACTCGAAGGTTGTCCCTTCCTGTGACGTCTGCAGCGCGAAGGCGGCGGTTTTGAGCCCGTTCAACCCGGTCGCCCTCAGGACCTGTTCGGGCTTGACGTCCAGAAGTGGGTTCGCCGCCTGGGAACCTTCCGGCTGCCGGGACAACTGCGCGCGGACCAGGTCTAAACAGGCCTTGGTATTGACCCAGCCATACAACGGCGAGTTCCGGAAAAGCCGCTGGTAATCGGAATTGAAAGCGGGGTTGTCGGCGAGGCACGGCATTTGGCCGCCATTGAGTTGGGCGACGACCCTTTGCGCCAGTTTCATCGAATCGGCCACGACCAGCAGGGAATCGACTTGGCCGATAAAGAGCCGGTCCTGCGCCGAGGCTGTCCTGGCTTTCTTTTTGCCCAATTCGCGGTATTGCAGCGAGTGAGGCAGGAAGCCCCGGAGCGTCTCCGGCACAGCCGTATCGGAGGTATTAATCACGGAGAACTCGAACCCGCGAATGTTCTCGGTGCGAATCGGTTTGCCGGAATCGACCCATTTCCGGCGGAGGGCCTCGAGGTCTGACTTTAGCGCGCCGGCCTTGTCCTTGGCGTCCAACAGCAGGATGAGTCCCAGCGCGGGCGTCTCGTCGCCCGGTTCCCCTTCATTGGCGAGGGCAAACGTCAATTGCCCTCGAACCAGGCGCGCGTAATCGCCCAAGTCCACCCCCAATTCGCGGTTGAGCGGTTCAATGAGATTCTGGTGGCACTTGGACAGAAAATGCTCCTTAAAAGCCCTCATTGAGGGGTCGCGCCACCACTGCACGTCCGGCGTTCTCTTCCAGATCGCGCCCATTCTGGCGCAATCCGGCACAGTAACCATGATCAAGGTGCTATCGGGAAGCAGCCGTTGCGGGGGCGGTACGGCGGCCCGAACCGCCGTGCCGACGGTCAAAAAGCTCGTGATGAAGGTGAGAGCGACCACGCCCCCTCCTGGCGCCAATCGGCGTTGAGTCGTAATAATCATAAAAGCTGGCCAAAGAGTCATCTGGGTCTGAACCTCAGTCAAGCCCGCTCTCGCTGAAGACATCGGGCAGCAATTTCGGAAGGTCAATTGATGGTTTGGTTGCAAGGTTCGACTGCTTAGGAAGTTAGGGGTGCCGGGGGCGTTTTCGTTTTCACAGGGCATTTTCGTTTTCGCTTGC
>JAJYHY010000206.1 GCA_021784555.1 bacterium | reverse complement strand
TCCGAGTCCTCGATAAGGCGCAGGGTGACCGATTCTTGGAGTTGGGTCTCGCTGGGAGCCCCGCCAATGGCGCAATCCTAGGGATGAACTGACATGGAGCCAGTTAAGCACGGGAGCGGCAGGATGTTCCGCACAAACTGTCAACCATTGCGGCACAACAAGTTCCAGGGAACCCTGTCACCCGCCGTGTGCTGCGGGACTGTTAGTGGCCCCACCCGCGCAATCCGTGGGATTCTTAGAAGCGAAACTGGCCTCCAGACCGGCGAAGAGGAAGGGCTTTGGACTGGCCGTTCATTTCGAGGACGGCTGCCGCGTCCGGGCGGGCGCTTGGAGTTGCTGGAGCTGGCTGCGCACGAGGTTGCGAATGAACTGGACTTCGGCGGGAGTGATGCCGGTCTTGGCCAGATTGACAGAAAAGGCGGTCAGCCACATCTGGCGTCCGGGCCGATAGTGCAGGTCGGAGCGAAGCCGCCTCTCCAGGTCCGGCATGTGGCCGGTGCCGAAAAAGACGGCGATGGAATCGTTTGAGCCCAGGTCGCGGAGGTTGGCGTTGAGATCGTGAAAGACCTTTTGGTTCCGTCTCTGCAGCAGGACGGAGAGCAAGTCTTCCATTTGTGGCGGCAGGCCGTGGAGTTGCGAGGGGTCGCCTTGAATCTGGCCCAGGACCTCGATCATGGCCAGGCGCCCCATGGCCTGGAGTTTCTGGCTGGCCCCCAAAAAGCCCAGGCCCAACTTCAGAATCGTGTTCATGAACGTCCCGCCCTGCATCGCTTGCAGCAAGGTCTCGAACCCTTGGGCGGCGCCGGCCTTGTCCGGGTCGGCGGGCGCTTTGGCGAGCAGGTTGCGCAGCTCCTCGATGGTCAGGTCGCTGTTGCGAAAGTTGGGTCGCGAGTAGTCGATGGCATCGAGCTGGAAGACCAAACCCAGGGAAGTGGCCATAGCGGTTTGCAGCGAGCCGTAATCATCCCTGGCGCGGGGAGCGTGTTCTTCGTTGTCCACGGATGCCGGCGAAGACGGTTGGTGTGCCTGGCCGGAGGTGTGCGCGGCGGCCCCACCGATGCCCTCGTACAGCACCAGGGTTCGGGCGTCCAGGAACCGTTGCAGGGCCGCATAATAACTCGATTCCCCGATGTGCGAAACGCCGGCCAGCCATACGGATGGGCCGTGGCCATGAGCAGGCACAAACTGCCGCACGGCGATTTGCAACTGAACCAGGTTTGAATCCTTCGTGGAGATACGGACGTAGGGCTGCGGCGGCGCGAGCGATTCGCGGGTGGGCTGAAGCGCCTTCTGGCGCGCGGCGGAGCCGATTGCCGGGGCCAAGCCGGCCACGACGATGAGTGCAAAGCTAAAACGCATGTCTCAAGGACAATGTAGCCGCGCGCCTCGCTTGTAAAGGCTCCGCTCTTCACTCCTTTCATCGGAACAACAGCCACCAGGTGAGCAGGAGCGTCGGCGCCAGGAAGGGGAGGGTAAACTTGACGATGTAACCGATGAAGCCGGGTATGCGGACCTTCTGGTGCTCGGCAATTGACTTGACGAGGAAATTGGGGCCGTTGCCGATATAAGTGTTTGCGCCGAAGAAGACCGACGCAATACTGATGGCCTTGAGATAAATCGGATGCGCCAGCACCAACGCCATCTCGACGTGCTCGGGTGTGAGTCCAGCCCCCATCAGTTCGTTGGGATGGTACTTCTTGAGGGCGGCCACCGCTTGGTGGATGTGCGCGCTATAAGGGCTGGCGGCGGCGGCGCCCAGGTTCGGGCCGTGGAGTTTCAGGTAAGCCAGGACCGCGGCGGTCGTTTCGGGCTTGGCCAGAGCGCCGATTTGAGCGCTGAGGAAGCTCAGGTAGGTCGGCGCGTTGTCCAGCACACTCGACAGGCTGCCGCTGGCCCAAAAAAAGAGGGTAGGCGTGGGGTGGCCAAACCGCGAGGCGCTGGTTTCCAGCCATTCCAAGGCTGGAATCATGGTGGCAAAAATCCCGGCGAAAAGGATCACCACCTCTTTAATGGGATGAAAGTTGAAGTCGTTGGCCTCATGCACGGAACGCCGCGTGGTGTAATAGGACGCCGCGGAGGCCAGGAACATAATCGCCTCGCGGAGAAATAATGGCCGGTTGATAAACACCGCGCCCAGGACAACTCCCAAAAAAAGGAGATTGGCCAAGCCCTGGAATCGCCACTGTTCATGGGCGGTTTCGACCTCCCGCACCTGCTTGGGCGCCCGCCTGAAGTTGAGCCAATCCAGCATGTAGAAAATCGCCAGCAGCGTGCCCACCCCCACCAGCCAGGCCGGCCAGCAGTGTTCCGCCACCCACCAGAAGGGCACCCCTTTGAGGTAACCCAAAAAGAGCGGCGGGTCGCCGACAGGAGTCAGGCAGCCGCCGACGTTGGCGACGATAAAGATGAAGAAGACCACGTGGTGGGCCGTAAGCCGGTACTTGTTCATCCGCAGCCAAGGGCGGATCATCAGCATCGCGGCGCCGGTCGTGCCCAGCACGTTGGAAACCAACGCGCCGATGAGAAGGTAGAGGACGTTGGACGCGGGCGTCGCTTCTCCTTTGACGTTAATATGAATGCCGCCCGAAATCACAAACAATGACCCGATCAGAGAGATAAAACTCACATACTCGATCGCGGTGTGCATCAATCGCTCCTGGGAGGGGGCCGTGAGAAAATGCTGCATCAGGGCGGCGAAACCGGCGCCGGATGGGGTCGCCTCCACCGCCCCGGCAATGCCCTTCACCACGGATGCCATCAGGGTCAGCGCTCCCAGCCCCAGGGCCACCTTCGCATAATGCCGGCCCCACCACTCCGAAAAGAGGAGCGGCCCCAGGGCAATTGCCGCCAGTAACAACCCGAACGGTGCTATCCACAAACTAGTTTCCATCTCTCTAAAGGTCCGCCACAGGGTAAAACCGCGTTCCAGCAGGCATCCGTCCTGCCCGGAGGCTATCCGAAAAGAGTCATTCTCTTGGCCCTTCATCGGTCACTTTACCGGCCACTTCGTCGAATTCTTGCTGCCTTTTCGATAAAGTGGCCGATGAAGCGAGCCCGATCGACCCTTTTCGCATGGCCTTGGCTGGCCTGGCACTCGGCCGCGGCGAGCCTCCATGCCATCCATTCAGCAGGCACGCTGTCAAGGCTGCCACTTCATCTCCGATCGCGCAAGGGCGGGCAGGGTATGGCATCCCCGCCGATGAGCGTGAGTGGTGGCGCAACCGGGATGGCAGGAGGCGCGGCATAATCGAATCGCCGGGGCCGCGGAGCGTTTTTATCTCCGTAGGAAGCCGCAGTCTCATTGGGCATTAGGCATCGTGCATTAGGCATTGGCAAGGAACGATGGTGATTGCCAAACGCCCAATGAGAAATGCCGCAGGCCCACCGCCACGATGACGATTCTGGGACTGGAAAGTAATGGCTCCCTTGCCTGAGACCGCTGGGAAGACTAATCTCGTCTTATGAAGAGCCCTTTTCCGGGCATGGACCCATAGCAGCACCAGGTACTGCAGTCTGACTCCAGCTTGGTGGGGATCGACCTCGTCCGCGCGGGGCAACGGGTGCTGGCCTTGCCGGAGCGTGCCATCCCGCCCCGACATCGCGGAGACTACTTGGCATGCATCAGCCCCGGCTGGCAGCGGAACCGGCGGGAGCTCTATCCGATGCCCTTGCGTCAACGCCTGCCCCTATTGCCCATCCCGTTGCGCCAGAGCGAGAGCCGGGTGACCCTTGACCTCCAGGTGGTTTTGGACCAGGCCTACGCCACCGGACGTTATGATCGTCTCGACTACGGCGCCAAACTCAACCCGGCTCTTGCGGCTGAGGAGGCCGCCTGGGTCAAAACACTCCTGAGAGAGAGGTCGGCGGGGAAGCCCGGGTAAGGAGGCGGGAAGCTTTTCCTCCAGCTTCATCGCTTCCCATCACCGCCAGGCGGGACCGTCAGATGCTCTTTCCGGCGGAGAACACTTTCTCGATGCATTTGCCCACGCCATGGCATGCCTGTGTGTCCGGCGCATAGATGAGAGGCCTGAGCGCAGAGAGACCGCGACGCACGGCGGTTGGGAGCAGCAGATGCCCGCCCAGGAGGCGGTCATAACCTTAGGCCTGCCGTCTTTGTCGTATGTCCCGACGACCAGGACTGGAGTTGGATATGAGGGTTTTTGCACCGAGAGATCGTTTCATAATCTGCGCGAACTCTAATCAATCCGCAGTTTTCCGCAGTGAAGCAAGGCAAGCGCCGGAAGAAGCGGCAGGACTGACCCAGGCGCCTTCCGTGCCCGGCACATTTAATCAGACCCTGGCACGCGTCTTCATTGCAACTGCTGTCAATCCCAGGTGCGGTAGGGTGTCAAGGCCCGCTCCAGGTGTGTGCCGCAACGAGGGCAACGGCCCGGCTCCTGCCAGTTCTCTACGCGGTGAAGGCCGGAGACCGGGCAGCGAACCCTGACATTGATCCACTTCCATTTGAAAGAAGCCCCAAACGCCAGCCGGTTTTGCCACGGAACGCGCGCGGACGGTTCAATCGCGCGAGGGATGGTCAGCATATTTCTGGGCCAGAGCCGGTAGGGTTGGTGGACTTCGTGGTCGGCAACGCGCAGGCGAGTGGGAACATCCACCAGGATCTTGCAATCCCGGCAATGGATGGTCTGGACGAAGCAATGCGCCCCGCGGTCAACGCCACCGGCTACCGCCACACGGTAGCTGCAACGAGAGCACTCGAATAGGTAGGCGCGGGCCATGCCGTTCATCTAAACGGCAGGGCGAGAAGATTGCAATTGAAAATTTCCTCCGCGCCCCGGCAAGGGCCATGCGGCGGCGGCCGACTGGATGCATTCCTCTCGGGGCTGGGCGTTGAGCCGCGACAATAAAATACGCGGCCGCGTATTTTATTGTCGCGTCAAACAGGACTCTCGAACTCCAGGCATCGGCCATTTCACCCCAAGCATGACCCCTCGGACCATCCATTTCTCCAATTCAAAAACCAGAAAGACTACGCGGGAATGGGCAAGGACCCGGCTTGAATTGACCGTCCCACGCCAAAAGCACCGCCAAAATGTCGGTTACTCCTTTTCGAGCGCCGGGCGCAGGGTCAACTCCGAGCCGGCCGTGACCATGATTTGCCTCTTGTAGGCCTTAAAACCGGGCTTCCTGATCTCGATAGTGTGCTTGCCGGCGCCGAGCCTGACCTTCGCTGGGCTGTTGCCCACAAACGCCCCATCCACGAAGATGTCGCCGCTCTCCTCGACGGCTTTCACATCCACAAATCCCGACTGGGGCTCAGCGGCCAAGGCGGCGCCAGTCACGCGCGGGGAACCCGATGCCCCGGGCGCCTCCGCGGAACCCGCCGAGGTCAAGCCAGGTTGCAATGAGCGGTTTTGAGCGGGCCTGAAGTTGCTGTCCCATTGTTGGGCCTCGGCAACCTGCGCCGGAGTCAGGTGAGACTCAACCTTTGCTAGCTCGACTTTGGCATCCCAGGATTCCTCCCCGGCCTGGCCGGCGGCCAGGTTCAGCCATTTGTAAGCCTCCAGGTAATCCGTGCTCAGGCCCTGGCCCCTCTCGTAACACACGCCAAGCTTTTCCTGCGCCAACCCGAATCCCTGCTCGGCAGCCACCCGGACCCACTTGATGCCCTCGGCGGTGTCCTTCGCGACACCTGTTCCAGTCAGATAGCACACTCCGAGCCGGTATTGGGCATTCGGGTTGGCTTGCTGCGCCGCTCGACGATACCACCTGGCCGCTTCAACATCGTCCTCGTCCAAACCGCGCCCCTCCGAGTAACAGTAGCCCAGTTCCAGTTGCGCCGACGCCATGCCCTGGTCCGCCGCCTTTCGCAACCAACTCGCGCCTTTGGCCTGGTCGGCATCGACTCCATTGCCGTGCAGGTAATCCAGTGCCAGGGCATACTGCGCCCCGGCCAATCCTTGCTCGGCCGCTTTCCGATACCATTCGACGGCCCTGCGCGAATCTCGCTTTACACCTTTGCCGGTAGCGTAAAGGCCGCCCAAAGAGAACTGCGCTTGCGCGTTCCCCGCCTCCGCCTTTGCCCGCGTTTCAAGAAAAATCCTACGCTGCGTGCGCCAATCCTGGCCGCGCCCGGCAACTGGAACGATCGACCAGAGCGCCACAACCAACAACATGAACCCATTCAGCCGCATGTTTGCAGAATAAACCCTTTACGGGCGGTGGCAAGGGCCAAGAGCAGCCCCGGCCAATTTTAAAACAGGCTCTAAGAATGCGCCGAATCAACTTGCCTTTTATCCGTAATCGGGCAAAGTACGTCCTCGTTGGAACATATCGGACTAAATTTGAGTATGGTGTCTTTTGCCACTCTGACTGGGAGCCAGCCTCCTGGCGCGGTCTGGTCTGCTTTGCGTTCATGCAGGCAGTACTAGAAAGCGGTATCAGATTGTCAAACGGCCAGTCAAAAATCCGCAAATTGCCCAACAAAATTGTGGTTCGGGGCGTAGCGTAGCCTGGCTAGCGCGCTTGTTTCGGGTACAAGAGGTCGTGAGTTCGAATCTCACCGCCCCGACCATCTTTAAAGGGGTTTTTCGATAGAGATTGATTTATGCTTTCAGCCGAGCCCCCCCGAAATGCCCTATAAACGCTCGACCGACCCGGCGGCTACAAGCATCAAGCATGGCGCCGGCTCGAATCGTTGCAGCCAGCCCGTAAGCCATAAATTCCCCTGGGGCAATAAAAAACCCGCCCGGTTAGGGCCACTGTGGCAATCGGCGTGCCTTGGTGGACTTTGGCGGTCAAGCCCTTGGCGGAATTGCCGCCGGTTTTTTCGGTGTTGCCTGAGAGCCCATTTCTGATGTTGAGACAGGGCACCGGGGTAGATCTCTACTTTAACGATATAAACAGTTGTTCTTTCTCGTGTGGGGGCCGAGATTAAGACACGGAATCTGTGGGAACAGAATGTGCTCTCACAGGGGATTTGGTTTGTGAAAAAGTTTCGAGAAGGTGTTGACAAGAATTGGAAGAGGGCTTTAGATAAGACCCGTCCAATTCGGGTCAGCAAGAAAAAACGAAGCGGAATCGACCGGGTCCTCGGGGGAGAGTCCTCCCCTGCTGGTGCGCGCGAATCCGAGCGTGATCGAGAGTATAAGCGCGCTCGGGGGGAAGGTGATAAAGCAGCGTTTTCCGAATCCTGATCTGCTGGGGTACTTTGAGGGGCCAGGATGCCCGGATGGAGGAGGAGGCGCTCCTGGTGCTTGCGAAGGACATGGTTGCGGTTGCGGAGTTCGTTGCGGGGGGAATCGAGTTTGTCCAGGGGCAGAGGTATGGGAGTGGTGGGCCGTTTCTGCTTCCAGATCGCTGAGGTACTCGCGGCTTGAGGCTCGTCCAGCCTCCCTCACGAGCTGGCGCTGGTGTAGTGGCGGAGGGAGGCGCGCCAGCCCCATTCAGAAATGGTGAAGCAAACGATTGCCATACCAAAGAGCAAGAGCACCGGCTTGGGGGAGCCCAGCTTGTCCGCCAACACACGCACGGGGACGTTCGAAACAAGCAGCATGGGGATGGCGAAAGTGAAAACGAGCTTGAATAAGCCACGAAAGGCGTCATCGGGCAGCCGCGCGATGTTGAAGAGGTTGTAGTAACCCCAGACAATGCCCTGGGCGCGAACGGTCCAGAAGCTAATCGCCGCCAGCAGGAACATGAGCGAATAATGGATGGCAATGCCGGCAAAACAGAGGACCAGGAATCCAAAGACCTGCATGGCGCTTGGAAGGAGGTGGAGTTGGTGCGTCGCATACACCATCACTGCCAGGGCGGAGGCGGCGCTGACAAACGCCCCCAGGTCGAGCTGCCGGAATGACACCACAAAGCGCGTATTGACGGGCAGCAGAAGCAGGAAATCGAGTTTGCCATTGCGGACGAGCTCGGAGAGGTTCGTGCAGTTGGTCAGGAAAAACGCCTGGAAGAGCTGCTGAATGAATTGGCTCCCTCCGACGAGGAGGACCACCTGCCATTTTGTCCACGTGCCGATGTGGTTTGTGTGCAGATACAGCACGCCGATGAAGCAGAGCTGCAAGGCGAACCAAAGCAGCTCGACGATGATCCAGAGGACAAAATTGGCCTTGAAGATCATCTCGCGCGTCACCGAGTTCTTGCACAGCGCGCCATAGACGCCCAGGTAGCGCAACGGCCGAAAGGATGACTTGCGCTCGTTCACGGCCGACTATACTCCAACGGCCGAATAGTGGCGGATGCCACGCCGCCAGACCAGCCGGGCCAGGCCGTAGGCGGCTAAGACCCATCCCGCCTGGATGAGCAGCCCGCGAATCAGTTCCGGGCCAGCGGACTTGCCCATATACACGCTGGCGGGGAAATAGAGTTGGTAGGGGAACGGCGTGTAAGCGAGCACCTGCTGGAGGCGGTGCGGGAGGATGTCCAAGGGGAACAAGTGGCCGCTGGCCAGATACTCAAAGGCGAACAGGATGAAAATGAAAGTGGAAACCTCCAGCACCCAGAAGGCGAGCATGGCCATGGTGTAGGAGATGAAGAACTGGAGCAGGGCCGTCAGTCCGATGGAGAACAGGAAGCACCCAAACGCCAGCCAACTCCGCGGGGCCACAAAGTATTTGTGTAGAGTGAGCATAAAGAGCGCCAGCGGCGCCGCCGCGACGGCCAGGTAAGCCAGGCGCGCCGAAAAGAACAGACAGAGCCGATAGGCGAGGTAATCGATGGGCTTGAGCAGGAACTGGCTGATGTTGCCGTCCTTGATGTCGGTGGCGATCTCCCAATCATCCTGCGTCACTGCGGTCAGGGCATCGACCAGGGTGATGATCAGGTAGTAGGAGATCATCTGCGCCAGCGAGTAGCTGCCGATGCTGGAGCCTCGGCCGTTGCCCTGGTAGATTGTCCGCCACACGTAGAGGATGGCAATGAGCGGGACCAGCCCGAAAACCGTCCGGGCCAGGAAATTGAACCGGTAGGCCAAGTTGTTCTGGATGCCAACGTTGACGACGTGCCAGTATTTCTTCATGACCCCCTCTGCCCGCCACGAACCGGACCTCTGCCCCGCCAGGCAAGTTACTTGCGGGTGACCTCTACGACGTTGTCGATGTCAATCGACACCCAGTCAGAGTCGCCGAAATAGAAGATCTCCCGATAGTTCTTCGGCGCGCCGAAATTTCTCGGCTCGGCGAACGTGTACTCGGCGCCGCTGCTGAGGCGGATGGTAAAGGGCCGAAATGGCCGGCCTTCAGCCACATCTTTGATTGCCTGTGCATGCATGGTTCCAATGTTACTCTGGGGCAGTTCCCTGCCAAGGGCAAAAGAGCGGCTCACTCATGGCCGAACGCATTCCGGCAGTGCCTGTGGGCACCGGCGGGATGCGCTCCAGAGCGCATGACCGCTCTTTCTTGTTGACGTCTGGCAGGATTTGGCGTCTATTGTTGAAAGTTAGAACATGAATACCGCGATTAAAGTGTGCGTAAGCCGCCAGTGCGCCGATGGACAGATGTCCGTTTGGCACCGTTGCGGCAGCCGCTCCGGCATCGTGGGAGGACCGTTCTAGCCGAGACAACAGATTTCAAGAGACCCGCGATTGCCAGTCAATCGCGGGTTTTTTTGTTGGTTCTGTTGACCCCGCGCCGCCTCTGGGGCGGCGCAAACGAAAGGCAAAGAGAATGAAAACTGAGCAAAGACGAGTGCCCGCAGTGTTTGGGCCTGAAACTCGGTTCGCACTCAAACCGGTGGTGCCGGCCTCGCTTCGGGGCCGGCGCGAGACGGAGTTTGAACAACTCAAGGGCCGGTTGGTGGGCCGCCATCTCATGAAAGCGGAGGACATCGAATCGAGTGTTCAGGTGCGGCGCGCCGCCAATGAGGCCGCCGCCTTAGCGTGGAGCACGGCCTTTCCGCTGCTGCTCTTCCCGGTTCTCTTTGAAGAGAAAGCGGCGGCGGCCTTGGCCCAGGCTGAACGCCAAAAGCAGATTCGGGAGCGGAGCAGAGAGTTGGCAGCATTTTGAAGGCATTCGGCAAGAGATTTACGCACGTTTTGGCGGCAAGCGACGTGGGGTTTCGTGCTCTTGCTCCAATGTTGGCCGAAGGCTAGGAGCAAGAGCAGGAGCGTCCATCCGGCGCATCCCTGACAACGGGTCCAGATTATCGCCAAAACGCGAGAAATTTACTTTGCAGACCGCGCCGGGTTGTTAATAAATGGAGTGAGTACCCTGCGGGGGGATTGACTTGTGGCGTCCAGGCAAGGTGATGGAGAGCCAGCGCCCGGCGGAGACTTTCCAACGAGGTCTCCGCTCCGGCCAAGGCCCGCACGGATCGGGATCCGTGCGTGGCCTTGAGAGGCAAGGTTCCTGGAACTGGAGCGATGCTGCGAACTCTTTACGACATTCTATTCACGATCCTGTTGGTGTTGTCGGCGCCGTATTACCTCATGCGGATGTCGCGGCGAGGCAACTGGCGGGAAGGCTTTGGCCAAAGGTCTGGCCGGTACGACACCAAGCTCAAGCAGGCCCTGACGAACCGGCATGTGCTCTGGATTCATGCGGTGAGTGTCGGGGAGGTCAACCTATGTACTCAGCTCATCCAGGCCATCGAGGCGCGGCTGCCCAACGTGAAGATTGTCGTTTCCACGACCACCAGCACGGGCATGGGGGAATTACGCCGCAGGTTGCCGACTCATATCAGCAAGATCTACTTTCCCATCGATCGCCGGGCCTGGGTCGTGCGCGCCCTTTCCACGATTAAACCGAAGGCCGTGGTGCTGGCCGAGGGCGAAATCTGGCCGAACTTCCTGTGGCGCGCCCGCGAACGGGGAACGCCTGTTTTTCTGGTCAACGCACGGCTCTCCGAACGTTCCTGGCGTGGCTATAAGCGATTCGGGTTTCTGTTCCGTCCAATCTTCGCCTCTCTTGCCGGAGTGGGCGCGCAGAACGAGGCGGATGCCGAGCGGCTGCGGGCCATTGGCTGCCGCCCTGAAGCGGTACGGGTCATGGGAAGCATGAAATTCGACGCGGCAAAGCTGGACGAGCGTCGGCCGCTGGATGTTCCGGCCCTGTTCAGACAACTGGGCGTGAGTCCGGAGGCGCGCGTCCTGGTGGGAGGCAGCACGCATGCCGGGGAGGAGGCCCTGCTGGCCGAGCAATTCCTCCGCTTGCGGGAGCGATTTCCCGGCTTGTTTTTGGTCTTGGTGCCAAGGCACTTTGAACGAGGCCGGGAAGTGGGGCGCGAACTGGAGGCGCGGGGAGTCAGATTCGCGTATCGGACCGAGGTCATGAGCCGGAGCCAATTCCGGGAAGGGGAACTGGACTGTCTGCTGGTTAACACCACCGGCGAGCTCAAACACTTTTACAACCACGCAACGGTGATTTTCGTGGGAAAAAGCCTCACTGCGCAGGGAGGGCAAAATCCAATCGAACCGGCGGCTCTGGGCAAGGCAATCGTCTTTGGGCCGAACATGCAGAATTTTCCAGGAGTTGTCCGGAGCTTTCTAGCCAAGGATGGGGCGGTGCAGGCGCGGGACGCGGCGGAGTTGGAAAGAGTTTTGGGCGAGCTTTTGGCGGACGAGCAACGGCGCCAGGAGTTGGGCCGCAACGCGCTCGCGGTCGTGCATGAGAACCTCGGCGCCGTCGAGCGGACGGTTGAAATGCTCATCAGCCACTTGGAATAGCAAATTGCGCTTGCTCCGAGGCCGTACCTGGCCAACATTGTGAGTCGATACACTGCATGCAAGGAACGAAACATTCTTAGAAAGGCAAATGCTATCTATGGGACGAATTTATAACAATATTGTCGAAACGGTCGGGCGCACTCCGTTGGTCCGCTTGAACAAAGTCACCGCCGGTCTGCCGGCGACCGTCCTGCTCAAATGCGAGTTCTTCAATCCGCTGGGCAGTGTCAAGGACCGGATCGGCATGTCGATGATCGAGGATGCCGAACGGCGCGGCATCCTCAAGCCGGACACCGTCCTTATCGAGCCGACCAGCGGCAACACCGGTATTGCTGTAGCCTTTGTGGCCGCCGCCAAAGGATACAAGCTCATTTTGACCATGCCCGACACCATGTCGCTGGAGCGGCGGACGCTGCTGGCCATGCTGGGCGCAAAAGTCGTCCTGACCCCTGGAAGCGAGGGAATGAAAGGGGCTATCGCCAGGGCGGAGCAACTAGCCAAGGAAACCCCGAACGCTTGGATCCCGCAACAGTTTGAGAACCCGGCCAACCCGGAAATCCATCGCAAGACCACCGCTGAGGAGATTTGGGACGATACCGATGGCAAAGTCGATATTCTGGTGGCGGCGGTGGGCACCGGAGGCACGATTACCGGTGTTTGCGAGGTGATCAAAGCGCGCAAACCCTCATTTCAGGCCATCGCGGTCGAGCCAAAGGATTCCCCGGTCATCTCCCAATGTCTCGCCGGCCAGCCTTTAAAGCCGGGTTCGCACAAGATTCAGGGCGCCGGCGCCGGCTTCATTCCCACCAACCTCCATCTGAAAGATTCCGCCGGCAAGCCGCAGATCGTCGATTGCGTGCAAGTGACCAACGACGACGCGTTTGTCATGGCCCGGCGCCTGGCCAAGGAGGAGGGCATCCTGGCCGGCATCTCCTCGGGCGCGAATGTCTGGGCGGCGATTGAAGTGGCAAAACGTCCCGAGAACCAAGGGAAGCTGATTGTTACAATAGCTCCTTCAACCGGAGAACGCTACCTAAGCACGCCCCTGGCCGCCGAGGCCAGGGCGGAGGTCGGCGGATGAACTAAATCGAACGACAGGAAACAGGCGCACTCGTCTGCCAGGCCCAGAGGAGCGTTACTCGGCCAACCGCCGCGGAAGATCGCGCGCGCCATGTTTTAGGCGCAAGAATCCTTGAATTGCTAGCAGTTTTATGCACTTTTCGTTGCATGGCAAACAAGACCATCAGCATCGACAAAGAAGCTTACGACATCCTTAAGAGCCATCAGCTTCCGAGGGAGAGTCTTTCGGAAGTGATCAAGAAGAAGATGGTGTTGGCGGGCGACTTGGAGGACATCAGATTGATTAGGCGCGGGATAAGACCTCGGGTCACGAAGAAACATGCGTCTCCTCGCTGACGCCAACTGGCTCATCCGCCTCGAGCGGGAAATCCTGCGGCGCAAGATTGGGCCGGCCGCCAGACTCTTTGAGAGCCAACGCATCCACGTGAACACCGTCTCTCTTGCCGAGTTTCTCTCGCGTGGGGTGACGCCGCTCAGGGCCCGTATATTGGGGGCCACGGTGCAGTTGGCCCCGATTTCCTATCGCCACGCTACGAAGGCGGCGCAACTGCGCTACCGGCAGAGCCGCGCCGGCAGGAGCCTGAGCCTACCCGATGCTCTAATGGCCGCGTCCGCCATAGGTAACCGGATGCGTCTGCTTACTGCGGACAAGGATTTCTCTGGCATCCCCGGCCTGGACTGGTCGGCGTACCGCACTTAGCCGCAGTTTCGGCGCCCAGTTCATTCGTTGCTTCACTGGTATGATCAAGGCCTTTGGCCTCTGAAGGCTAGCATTGCGCCTCATCCTGGAGCGGTTTAATGCGCTGCCGGCAGGTTTTGCAGGCCGAAGTTGCTCTTGATGAAGTTCTCCATCTGCTGGGTATTGTCGTGGGTTGCGTCCATAAAACCGGCGGCGATGCCGCTAGTCAAGGCGGTAGCGGTGGAGGTGCCGATGGCGTAATAAGGCTGATTATCGTAATAAACCACGCTGGTGCCTGGGGCACCGAGCGAGACGAAACTGCCGCGGTTGGCGTAATCGGCAATTTGGCCGCCATTGAGCGCGGTGACGGCCATGACTTCCGGATACGCCGCAGGGTACATGGGAGTAGTGACGGGCTGATTGCCGGCGGCGGCGAAAATCGGGATATTATTCTGGCTGACTTGCTTGATCACGTCATGGAGGAAGGGGCTGTCCGCCTCGCTGCCGAGGCTCAAGTTGAGCACGTTGGCGCCGGCGTTGACGGCCTGGATAATTCCATTGGCGACCTCAAAGGTGCTGGTGCTCGGATTGGCGCCATAGACATCCACCGGCAGGATTTGCACCGAAGTGTTGCCCTGGGTCATGTCTTGGATGCTGCGCAGGATGGTTTCCGCCATCGCCGTTCCGTGAGAGGGAGTGGAAGGGTTCAGTTGAGCGGGGCCGGCAACCGAGAGCGGCTTGAGCAGGAAGCTGTCGAGATTGCCCCCGAGAGGCTGCACGGCCGTATCGATGAGACCAATGATGATGCGGCCTTTGTCGTTGGGCGGTTTGAGTTGTAATTGAGGCGGCGGGGGCAATCCTCCAGGGTGCAAGGCGCCCGGGCTTACGGGCGCATCGATAGAGTAATTGTTGTCCGCCAAGGCGACGTCGGGATTGGAGGCGAGCTTCGCGCGGGCGGCATCCGCGGCGAATTCGTCCTTGAACTGCAGGCGGTAGGCATTGAGTTTGCCGATGCGCCCGATGACTTTTGCGCCGAGCAACCGCGCCAGTTCATCTATATTGGCGCCGGGCTTGAGCACCACGACCAGCTCGTTTGGTATTCGCTTGCCGGCTTGCTTGTAGGGACTGACGAGTTGGGTGGCGCTGGCCACCGAGGTGCGAAAAACAAAGAGGCTCCAAACCGAATTGGTGCTGGGAACGAGGGCGAAATTCAAATTGCCCAGCAGCAGGTGAAGGGCTTGGCCTTGGGGGAGGTCCTTGAACCGGGCTGAGACCGTGTGTGAGGCGCCCGGTTCGACGTAAACCTTCCAGCCGGTGGCCGAGGCGATCTGCTCGAGGACACTGGAGAGGGCGCCGCCTCTGATGTCGGCGGTGATTTGGTTCTGCTTAGAGTGCCATTGGAGGGTATTGGCACGCAACGCCGGTGCGGCACTCGATAAAAGGGCCGGCACCAGCAGGGCACGAAGCAAACGTAAAAGACATCCATTCATTTGGACGCTAGTGCCTTAAACACCGGGTGGCGGCTTTTGTTTCGCATAAGGAGGATGGTACGCTGGCTCGGCGTCATTGGCAAAGTGGTTTCTGAATCGGCCGAATCCACTGGCCACGGCGGGTGACAGGGTTTCCTGGAAGTTGTTGTGCCGCAATGGTTGACAGTTTGTGCGGAACATCCTGCCGCTCCCGTGCTTAACTGGCTCCATGTCAGTTCATCTCTAGGATTGCGCCATTGGCGGGGCTCCCAGCGAGACCCAACTCCAAGAATCGGTCACCCTGCGCCTTATCGAGGACT
>JAJYHY010000618.1 GCA_021784555.1 bacterium | reverse complement strand
TCCTGGGCCTGGGTCAAAATGGGAATTGTTGTGAGGCGACGTATTCCTGTTGCCGCTTCCCTCATTGCGGGTATTCTAATAGTATGCATGGCGAGATGGGAAGAGTGACGACGCCAATCCGAGCCGAGAACTGGCTGGACACCGAGTTGCGGGCCATCGGCGCGCGAAAAGAAGAACCCAGAAGACTCGAAACCGACGCCCTTGTCGATACGGGCGCAGTGAAGCTATACCTGAGGGCTTCCCTGATTCAGCAACTCGGGCTTCGCCCTATCGGCCAGATCACGTCGCGCACTATGTCCGCCCGTTCGGAGGTCCGGAGGGTTTTTTCGCTGGTGTCCCTGGAAATCCTAGGCCGGACCGGCCGGTTCGATGTTGTCGAGCTTCCCGATTCGCTGCCGAACGTTGTCGGCCAAATCCCGCTCGAAGACCTCGATTGGGTTGTGGACTGCCGAAATCAGAGGTTGATTCCAAATCCGGAGCACAAGCACGGCGAACTTACGGACGAATTCTAAAATGTAGAACTGAAGTTGCCGCACCAGCGCCTTGAGCAAGGAGGGGCAGTGATCGAAAAGGACAAATCCGCATGGCGGGCGAACTCAATATTTGGTTACGGTTTTGCGTCACAGCGTTCGGCTTGAGCGCATTGCTTATGACAACTCCAACGGCAGCGGTAGCAGGGCCGGCATCTGAACCGCCGTCGGCTCAGTTGGCGCGCGCAGACACCCGGTTTGCGCTTGACCTTTACGCCCGCCTCAAGACTCGACCGGGGAACCTGTTCTTTTCTCCCTATAGCATCTCGACCTGCCTGGCCCTCTCCTGCAGCGGCGCCTCGGGAGAGACTCGCAAACAAATGGCGGAGGTCCTCCACCTTCCACCCGGCCAACAGACCCTCAACGCCGCCGTCGGGCAGGTTCAGCAAGCTCTTGACCAGGCTCAGGAGCCTGGCGTCGAGTTGCGCATCGCCAACGCGTTCTGGACCCAGGAGGGCCATCCCTTTCTGCCGGCATTCCTGGAACTGGCCCGCACCCAATACCACGCAAACCTCAACCAAGTGGATTTCAAGACTTCGTCCGCTTCCGCCATCCAGGCCATCAACCGCTGGATCCGGGAACGTACCGAAGGCAAGATCCCGAACATGCTCGGGCCGGGGAGTTTAAATGACGCGACGCGGCTGGTGATTGCCAACGCCATCTATTTCAAAGGCGCCTGGGCGAGCACCTTCCCCAAAAGCGAAACGAAACCCCAGCCGTTCTTCGTCTCCAGCGGGCGCCAGGTCCAGGTGCGGATGATGCATCACCTGGACACAATCCCCTACACCGAAGACAACCAGTTCCAGGCCGTTGAACTCCCTTATGCTGGAGACCAGCTGGCAATGCTCATCCTCCTGCCAAAACAGGGTCAGAGCCTGGAGGGGCTGGAGTCTGAGCTCACCCCGGCGTTTCTGGCGAACTGCCTGAGGGCGATGAACGCCAGGAAAGTGAATCTGTTCCTGCCCAGGTTTAAGTTGGATGTCGCCTTGGAACTGGCGCCGCAGTTGGCCAAAATGGGGATGCCCGATGCCTTTTCAAGGAAAGCGGACTTTTCCGGCATCGATGGCGCCGCCGACCTTTTTGTCTCTGCGGTGTCGCACAAGGCGCGAGTTGAAGTCGGGGAGGAGGGCACCGAGGTCGCCGCCGCTACAACAGCCCATTTTTCAGTGCTTGCCGTACCGGCTCACAGGCCGCCGCCACCGCCTGTCTTTCGCGCCGACCACCCCTTCCTTTTTTTCATTCGTGATAGGAGCGCCGGTGTGGTCTTGTTTGTGGGGCGATTGGCGGCGCCCCAGGAATCTTCAACAGGGTGATTGACGCCCGCCACGCCCGGGAGAATATTGGATCGGACGCTGGGAACCTGCGAACGGGGTCTGGCCGTGGCCGGCTCGCTCCAGCAACAGAGCTGCCCAGGACGTCGTTTAATGGAAAGAGGATCTTATGGATACACCCATGGAGACACCGATGGAGACACCGGCCCCTCAGGGCAATAACCGGACCGAAAAAGTGAAGGAGGACCTCCGCGCCCTGGCTCACGATGCGGAAGAACTCATCAAAGCGACCGCGGGAGATATGAGCGAGAAGGCGAAGGCGGCTCGCTCGCGGCTTTCAGATGCCATCGCCCAGGCTAAGGTCACTTGCGATCAGCTTGAAGAGCGCTCCCGCGCCGCGGCAAAGGCGACCGACCAGGCGATTCGCGAGCATCCTTACGAATCGGTCGGTATCGCGTTCCTTGTGGGGCTGCTCACCGGTACGCTCCTGACCCGGCGCTAAATCATAAAAACAAAAGGGTGAGGGAACAGGGCCGCCACCACTTGGCCGTCAGCTTGTCCAGGAGGGTGAAGAGCAGGACCGCGTTAACCGCGTGGAGCCAAACGTTGGTCAGATGCTGCTCCCCGGCTTTCAACCCAAACAACTGGCAATCCAACTCGTGCGAGAGCCAGACCAGCGGCTGGTAGGACGTAACCCCGCCATTCAGCGTCGTAAAGGCCCATTTCAGGTTCACCGGGCTCAAGCCGGTATAAATATGGGGGTTGAGAACCACGAACCTGGCGTCATCGTAGTTGAGGAAGCCGTTCTGCGCCACGCGCCAGTACAGCACGGCCGGCACTCCGGCTAACA
This sequence comes from bacterium, assembly GCA_021784555.1. Taxonomy (GTDB): domain Bacteria; phylum Verrucomicrobiota; class Verrucomicrobiia; order Limisphaerales; family UBA8199; genus JAJYHY01. The sequence continues at coordinate 407 of JAJYHY010000618.1, read as the reverse complement.
GCCACCGGAGCGTGGACCGCAACCCCTCTTGGTCTCGGTTCATCGTTAATTGTATCTGACCACGGATTACACGGAGCGCACGGATAGGGCAGAGACCGCCTGACGGGGCTAGGAACGGCTTGTGGGCGCGGTTTCTGCAAAGCGCGGTTAGAACCAGCATTACCAGGCTGACGTTGAAAAACCATTCATTGCTCCGTGAGCTCGCCGGACTGCCCGGCGCAACCTCGCGATCCTGGCTCTGTATTTCGCGCATATACTCCTCAATAGACGCCAGGAAGAAGTGGCTGGTGAAAAAAATCGAGATCCGCTTCCCCGCGGCCGACGGGTCCCGGTCATCCCAGGTGGTCAGGAGCGGGATCGGCTCGAACAGCGCCTTCTGGTGGCCGGACCAGGAAACGAGTTGACCC
>JAJYHY010000205.1 GCA_021784555.1 bacterium | reverse complement strand
GCGTCGATCCTTCGCCCGCGAATGATCCGCGCTTCGATTATCTCCGGCCCAGCGCCATTCAACTATGCCAGCCACTCTAAGCCACCCCGCCCAGGAGCGCAAGTGCCAATTGTCGCTGTAGTGCTAATTTGGCCGACGGCTCGCGCGGCCCCACGGGGCTTGCTTGCGCTCTGTGCAAGCTTCCTCCTGTACCGTTGCGGGCTCGCCTTGTTGCCAGCCCCCACACCCTGCCCGTGCTTGGGCCGGGCCTCAGATTGGCTGCATCTACCACCCGGCGAAACGCAGCGTCTGGCAGGTTGGCTTCTGGTTGCCTTTTTGGTGGTGGCCATCGCTTGCTTGCTTATCGAGCGATTGCACGGCGGTTCACACCAGGCCCCAAAGCCATGAAACTCGCACATCCGCAACAATCCCTCGGCGCAGCCCTGGCAGGCTTGGCGGCCTCGGCGCTCCTATTCGGCGGGTCCGCCGCCAGCGGAGGCCAAGGCATATCCGAGGAAGGCCTATACACCTACTGGCTTTTTGCGGGGGCATCGAACGCCTCCTGGTCTTCGACTCACACTTTCAGAGTTCGAGTCAGGGGCTGCGACTGGCTCATCGAACACTTCGATGTCGCCTCCCTTACGAACAAGGCTCTCGACACCGTCCGTGTGTCCGCTGCTAGCGACGGCACGAACGTGTACGCTATCGACTTCCAGAGCAAGTCCGCCGCAGAAATCGCGTGGGGGGCTAGTTACTCCTCGGTCAGCAACCAGCTGCCCCGGGGGCACATCTCCATAGTTCCGGGGCTTTACCCGCCGCCCAACGAGCCCGTGCTGCAGCATATCTGGCTGGCTATGGCCTCCGGCTGCGCTTTCGGGCCTCCGACCGGAAAGGCGAAAGCCCTTGTTCCGGTGGACCTGGGGATCTTTTACAACCCCGCTTTTGCGTGTTCCTACAAGTGGATAACAAACCGAGATCACCCCAACCTGCGGTCTCTTATCTTCACGTCCGCTGGCTACACGCTCGCGCGGACGTCCAGAGGCGGTGTGGCGAGAGTGCATTTCTCTCCGCCCTTCGATACCCTGTACACAAACACCGTGGTCAACTGGAGGGCGACCACCAATTTCGGCGGCGTGCTGTTGCCAACGGAGGTTGACACGACGACGTTCCTTCCGGCAGGAAACAAGCTCCTGGTAGGTTACCGATACCGCTGCACGGTGACAAATATCTCCCGCTGCGTCATGCCGAAAATTCCCCCCGCGCTGACAGGTGGGATGTACTTCGTGACAGACAGGCGCTTCATGGCCGGAGGCCACCCCTCGCTGCGCTACGCCGCCACCAACCGATGGCTCCCTGAGAACGATCCATTTGTTCTGATGCTCTTGGCACACTCACCCAAATCAACCCTCGACGCCGAGGTTAGGCGAGCGCTCCTCGCTCCGCAAACCGGGAGAATGACCCCGATTAGGTTGCTAATGCTGGTAATACTGCTATTGCCATTCGGCACGGCTGTACTCTGGTATCGTCTGAAAACTAAACCGAAAAAACCCCAAACAAAGGAGTATAAACACTCATGAAAGTAATACTGAGACGCTGGCTAAGGCTGCGCATGAACGTTAGGATCGCCATAGCCCTCGCCGCCTTCGCCCCCCTTGCGGTGGCTCTGGCGGACTGCTACTACGCCGACAAGAATAACGGCTATTGCGGGCCCGACGGATCGGGGGGAGGGACCGACATCGGCTCGCCATGCACGATCACTAACTGCGCCGTCAAATGGGGCTGCCAAAGCGGGTATCAATACCTCAACTGTTGGACCACGCCTGACACCGACTCTTGCACGGTCACGGCCGGCGTCGTGGAATACACTTTCTGGCCCGTCGGCTGGTACTGTCTGCCGATGGGCCCCGGCCCGAGCACTCCGGGTTACCCGTGTACGACGCAGTACACCGTCGGGTGCTGAGCGGGTTGCGCGCGTCGCGAGGACACCGCAGCCCGATCGGTTGCTGGTGCCTGTTGTGGCCGCGGGCGCGGGGGACCGGGAGGCAGGTGGCGCGAGGTGGACGTCGGTGCGATCGCGCATATCAAGCGTCCGACCGTTTGAGCGCCGACTGGTACTTGGGGGAACAAAGGTGAACGCGACCGCGACCGCGCTCTTCCGCGTTCACGTCCGCAACGGTGAGTGGCTGATCGAGATCACGCCAGGCTCAGGACTCCTGATCCCCGGCACGCTCATTTCGCTGTCGTGGAAATTTCCTGACACCACCACGGTTCTAACCCATTGATTATCGAGCGCATTTTTCACGAAATCACGACAGGTGGTGTCAGGAAACGCTCCAGCCTTTTTCCACGGGATCAGGAGTCCTGAGGCTACGGCGCGCGAGTGGTACCATACACTGCGCACTACGGTCGCGAGGCGGGCTGTGTGTTCGGCGGCACGCGCAGCGGTCAGGCGTCCTGGCAATACGAGTGCGCTTTCTACGACAAGGTCCTCGGTCAGACCTATCCACAGACCGTGACATGTGATCCGTGCGGCGACGGTGGCCGCACTTTGGGCTGGGGTCGGCGCAGCGGCTGCTCCCCCGTGCAGCGCTTGAACACACTGTCCGACTACAAATGGTGCTTCGTACTCGGACCGCGCTCCTTCACGAGGACGGGCAGATACGCCTCGGGCGCTCGTCTCTGTGGCATCGAAGCATGGGTGCCTCGCGGGAGCCCTTTGCCGGTGCAAGTACGAGATAATTGTGAGTGATATGGTTTGCGTCAGTATAACTCTGCCGGCCTATGACGAGAAGGCGCAATTGGCCGCGAGCGTTCACGCATTGGACGGTTTTCTGGCGGGCGCCTTCCGCTGCGACATCGAGATCGTGATCGCCGACAACGGCTCGGCGGACGGGACGCTGGCGGCGGCCCGAGAGGTTGCCAGAACCTGTCCCAGGGTGAAGGTCCTGCACCTGGAGCACAAGGGAAGGTAACCGTTCACGGGGTTGAAGGGTAAGGGGGCGAAAAAAAAGTTGCTGTAAGCTGAATTTGGGGCTGGCGTCGCACCGCGCCGCCCGGTGAAGTCCTGGTCCGTGGACCAACAATGGATCATCCGCGGGCGGCGGCTCGTGCATGGGGTCAAACCATACCTTGGTTCATTCTGCTTCATGGGTTTCCAGCTTAAAAGCGTCTTGAGAATGGCCAGGAGGGTCGTGTTGACCTCCGCCTTTCATAAACTCGTGCAGCTTGCCGTTGGCCGATTTCGAAGTTCCAAGGCATAGTCTGGCGGCGATGGCCTTGAGCGAGAGGGTGGTCTCGCGTCGCAGCCGTGCAGCAATGGCCAGCTTTACCGGGTCTTTCTTGCGCCGCGCCAATAAATCAGCTTCGCGCCAGCCCCTCCGCTCCAGCTCTTCAGCAATGATCCTCTCGTCCTTGGCCTCAGCGGCCTGCCGGTGCAATTCCCCGGCGTGACTCCCGCCCAGGCTGCCCTCCGCTCGCCGCGGCATCTCTTGCCGAAAGCTCTCGCTGCCAAAACACCACCCCCGCGCAGCGGCTCATAGAGGTCCGGATCGGTTTCCTGAGTGCGCCGCCTTTGCATCCGCTGAGCCGGATCGTATAAGTGCTCTGCGGCCAAGCCATCCCGGCCACCAGATTGGGTTCCGGAGTCTCCAGCACCAAGTGATAGTGGTTGGGCATCAGGCAGTACGCATGCACTTGTTCACCCCGTGAGATAAAGATTTGTCGCGCTCCTGTCACCTCACCAGGGGCTATCTCACGGGGCAAGGCCGGTCTTTTTGACAGGCCTCGGCCAAAGCCTTGATGAAATCGTGCCGGTCAACATCGTCCAGGTAAACGCGCTCGCCACGGTCACCTCGGCTCATCACGTGATACATCGCGCCACGGTATTGGATGCGCAGCTTGCGAGGCATGGAGCGGTGATAGGCTCACCCTTCGCAACCGTCAAGGGCAAAGCCCCCTAAAAATGAACCAAGGTATGGTTTGACCCCTCCTATGCTACCAACGCTATCAGCCGCATCGTGAAGGACTGTGCGGCGCGCACGAAGCTCTTTGAGGCCATTGGTGTAGCGCAAGCTCGTCGAGGGTTGGGGTCGCGCGCGGCGGAGCGCTGAATGACGAGGAAGTTGCCCCATCGACCGGTCGGCCTAAAACCCCGCCGCGTAACCAGCCAAGCGGACGGCGAGACCAGGATAGCACCTCAGGACTTCGCTGTCCGTCGTAACAAGCTTGCACCTAAGCCGCTGGGCCAGTGCCACATATTCGGCGTCGTAAGCCGAAAGGGTACTGGCGCTGAGGACGGAGAGCACCTCTGCATCGGTTAGGTGGTGCGGAACAACACTCAGCGTTGCCAGTGCTCCCGCCGCCATGAGCGTCGCCACTGGCTCACCCCGGCGGAGGTATCCGGCCGCCACGCTGCGGAATTCCGTGCGCGATAGAAACGGAGCGTGCCACTCCGGATCTCGATCCCGGCAGGCCAGCGCATCAGTATGGTAGGCGTCCGACGAAATGACAAAGCCGCAGATGACGCTGTTGTCCACAACGATCACTTCCGACCTTTCCGGCGAAGCGGCGCCGATTCCTCGGGCGCCAACCGGTTGCGGAAACGGAGGGCCTCAATGCGTCGTCGCAGTTCCCGCTCCGGAAGCCGAGGCGGGACAGTGTCGTCTAGTAGAGCTGCGGTGATTTCCGGCACTCCGCGCAGCGAGCCGAGGCGGAGAACATCTCCTTGACCGAGACCGGTCTTCTCCATCGCTTCAGCCACGACGAGGGACAGCCTCGGGTCCGCCCGGATTTTGAAATAATTGGCCTTCATGGGCCGAATATGGCCCGTTTGTGGCCCGGCGTCAACTGATCTGGCTCATTAGCTGACCCCGTTAGGGACGGTCGGAGCCGCGGTCACGTCAAGTCGTTTGCGGGCAAGGTCTAGCTAGAGCCTGTCCCAAACTACTTGACGCACCACAAGCTGTTGAGGTTTTCGGCCTCTCAGGAACACAATATGTTGTATATTCGTCAAGACCCTGGGACAGGCTCTAGCTAAGGGTTGGCACCGGCGAGGGTTGAAGGGTGATGGCCAGGGGCGGCGGCCGAGACGGATGTGATTGGGGGAGCGGAATCGATGCGATAGCGGTAATGAGTGTAAACGTCGTTGGCGACCTGGAAAACCGCGATGGCGTTCTTTTCCAGCTCGACGTCAGACGCATCGGGCCTGGGGACCAAGGTCATTTTGACTTTCTTGGGATTGCCTTGATAGACTTCGAGCGTTTTCTCCAGCCCAAGCACCGCCATGCGGTTATGCATGAGCATGCCGATGTCGCGGTCGTGGTTGAGGAAGGCGCGTCCGTCCTGTGGCGGGATGTCCAAGAGGTTGTGCCCGAAAAACATGGTGGTATAGGGCCGGCCAATCAAACCCAGGATGGTAGGGGAGACGTCCAGCGAGCTGCCGAGCGTGCCAATCCGGCTCGGGGCCTTAACCACCGCCGGGCCGACGATTAGAAGCGGGATTTCGTAAGAGTGGATGGGGATGTCTTGCGAGCCGTAAACGCGCGCGCCATGATCGGCTACAACGGCAAAGACGGTGTTGGTCCAAAACGGCTGCTTTTCCGCCGCGCGGAAGAATTGGCCCAAGGCGTAATCGGCGTATTGAACGGCGTAGATGCGCCAATGCCTGTCCGGATCCTCCGGGATACGCCCCTTGGGATAGGTATAGGGCTGGTGGTTGGAAACGGTAAGCAGGGTGGCGAAGAAGGGCTTGCCCTTGTCGGAAAGGGCGCGCATTTCCTCGATGCCGCGCCGGTAGAGGTCTTCATCACAGGCGCCCCAGATCGTTTTGAAGGTGATGTTGGTGAAATCCTTCTCTTCGATGAACCGGTCGTAGCCGTTCTTCAGCGAGAAGGAGCGCATGTCGTCGAAAATGCCGCGTCCACCATACAAGAAGAAAGTCGAATAGCCGTCGCGCTTGAGCACCCGCGCCACGGTCTCGACATCACTGGACATGTCACGCCGGACAATGGAATCGCCCGGCAGCGGCGGGAATGACGAAAGCACGCCTTCCATGCCGCGCACTGTACGGTTGCCGCAGGCATAAATGTTGGTGAAGAGCATCCCCTGCCGCTCGGCGACCTTGTCCAGGTGGGGCGTGAGGGTCCCGCCCTGGCGCCCGAGGCTGCCCCAGAATTCGGAGCCAAGGCTTTCTTCCAGGAGGATGACAACGTTGAGGCGCGGGCGGGTCGGGTCGCCGGCCACCGTGCGCCGGAGCGACTCGCCTGGATCGGTGAATTTGGTGTCCGGTTCGGCCAGGAGCGCGCGCGTGCGGCGGTAGGCCTCCGGCAGGGACATGGTTTTGTAGAAGGGCTTGTAGTCCAGGTCGTGAGTCCAGGCGGCGTCGAAAAAACAGAGGGCGTCGTTGGAGGCGAGCTGGTTCATGGTGCGATCCTCGCTGATGTGTGCGCCTTTCAGGTTAACTGTCCGCGCCAACAGCACCGCTACCACCGTGGCGCCGGCCACGATCCCGAACCGCGTCCACGCCCTAAACGGACGCTCCCACATCTTTCGCCGGAAGAGGCGCCAGGCGAAGAACGCCCAGGCGCTGGTCAGCACAAAACAGATCATCAGCACAATGGCCACGTGGTAGGATTCCCAGATATTGACGAAGACCTCGTAGGGGAAGAGGAGGTAGTCCACCGCAACGGTGTTGAATCGGGATTTGAATTCGGCAAAGAAGAAATACTCGACGAACAGGAGAAAGATGTGGCCAAACCCGAAGACAAAACACGCCCCGGTAAAAAGAATGCGGTGCCAGGGCTTGGTGAACCACCGATTGGGCACAAGATACATCCAGGCTAGCAGGGGCAGCGTAAAGAGCAAAGCCACGAAGAGGTCGCGATGGAAACCGCTTAGGAAGACCATCACCGAGTCGCCAAACAAAGCATGCGCCGGCTTGAACTGGAAAAAGAGAATGGCCCTCAGAAGGAACCAAACCGCCACCAAGGACACAAACCAAAAAGCGGCGAAACCGTAGCGGGAACGCGTCCACGGAACCCTCTCGGACGAATCCGCGGCCTTGTTCAAGGAGTCATCAGTGAGCCGCTGGGCGGCTGGTTGCTCAGCATCCATAAAGCATAAAGGACCTTAGACGGTCTGCCCGCGCATTTGTTCAGGATAGGATCACGACGGGCCACCTCTGCCCAGTACCATCCCAGCAGTCGCGAAGGGGCGCATCCCGTCGGCACCCCCCGCATCCCTGCTCAATAAACTCGAAATCCGAAGCCCGAAATCCGAAACAATCTCAAATGCGGCAAAAGCAAATGTTCAAAGCTGGCCGTTTAGCGGAGAGGACCACGAAATATGCGAAACACACGAAAAAAGACATTAGAGCCAGGCTGTGGGGTGGATGCCGTCTGTGAACGGCTTTCCCGCCCTTGGTGTCGGTTTTTCCCCCTTTTCGCGTATTTCGAGTATTTCGTGGTCCGTAAGCCGGTTTTGGTCATTGCCGCTTTTGGATTTTGGATTTCGGGTTTCGGATTCGCCAGGAATTGGGGGTGCTGGTGGGATGCGCCCATCGCGAAGCGCCCACTCAAAGACCTTGGGGTCAGTTCGGCGCCTTTGTCCGCCACCTCACTCTCCTTCACCGCGGAAAAAGTGAGGCCTGACCCCGACGCCGCACCCCTCAATCAAGCCCGCGCCGCGCGAATGAGTTCCGCCGCTTGGCGTGTCAGCTCGGTCCAGTTCTGTTCCTGCAGGAGTTTGGCCGGCAGGAGCGAAGACCCCACACCGACCGCGGCGCAGCCGGCTTGGAAAAACTCGGCGATGTTATGCACGTCCACGCCGCCGGTCGGCACGATGCGCAGGTGCGGCAGAGGCGCGCGCAGGGCTTTGATATAGCGCGGACCCAGATTGTCGGCGGGAAAGAGCTTGATAAAATCCGCGCCCGCCTCGTGTGCGATCTGGGCCTCGCTGGGTGTGTAAGCCCCCAGCATGACGGGACAGCCCGCGGCGTGGGCCACGTCCACCAATCCTGGGCGGCATACGGGGCTGACCACAAATTCCGCCCCGGCTTGGAGCGCGCCCCGGCAGGCCGCCTCGTCCAGTACCGTTCCCACGCCGATCACCGCCCTCCCCCCGATCCGCTGCCGCAAATTCCGAATCGCCTCCAGAGCGTTCGGCGTGGTCAGGGTGACCTCGATGGCGGTAATCCCGCCGCGAAGCAGGGCCTCAGATAACGGCGGTATCAGTTCGGGACGTTGGATGCGGATAATGGCAATGATGCCGGGTTTTTCCAGGATAGCGATGATGTCGGATTTGGAGCGCATGCCAGGCGCTCCGGAGCATAAGTCCGCTGACGTGTTCATGATTACGATTTGCGACTGGCCATTTGAGAGCGTGTTTTGAAAATGTGCCGCAGGCGTCCCCGCCGCGCTTTCCCGCCCAAAACGCGCCGGGACGGTGATTAAACCCGCAAGCGAGACGGTCGCGCTACGATTTTCAAAACACGCTCTGAGAGTAACGCAACCCGATGGAAACGCCGCCGTATCTGCGCTCATGGCCGCGCACAAAGACGTTTATCCTTTATTCTCCGACATCGCATTGCGGTGAATTTCCCAAGCGCCCCTGCCGAAACAGACCAGCAGCACCTTCTCGAACTGTTTGTCGTTCTCGAGGAAGGCCCTTGTTTCGCGGACGGCGATGCGCGCCGCGCGCTCCATGGGGAAGCCGTAGGCGCCGGTGCTGATAGAAGGGAAGGCGATGGAGCGGATTCCATGTTCTTCGGCCACCGCAAAACAGCTTTGGTAGCAGCTTGAGAGCAGGACCTCTTCATGATGGTTGCCGTCGCGCCAAACCGGACCCACGGTGTGGATCACCCATTTGGCCGGAAGCCGGTAGCCTTTGGTGATTCGGGCCTGGCCGGTTGGGCAGCCGCCAATGCCGCGGCATTCCTCCAGCAGTTCCGGCCCGGCCGCGCGGTGAATAGCGCCATCGACACCCCCGCCGCCCAGGAGCGTGGTATTGGCAGCGTTCACGATGGCGTCAACCGCCTGCCGGGTGATATCGCCCTCAACAATCTCGATGCGATCCTCTTGCATGAAACTCAAATATCAAAAGCCCGGCGCACTCTGTCCAGATCTTTGTCGTTGGCTTGCACTACGCGCCGGTTTGCGCTTTCGCCCTTCACCTCCCGTTAAGGTCGAGTGGATTAGGATGCGCGCATGACGGATGAAAGAACTGAAACCTTTGGAGCATGGTGCGCTGGGAGCGCGGCGGGTTCCCTGGGGCTGCCGAGCCGGTCGGCGGCGTCTCGAAAAGTTGAAACTTTGAGGGGCGGTTCAGTGTTTGAATCAAGAGCACGGAAAAGAGTGACTCGAAACGGAAGAGTCGAGCAGGAGAGAAAGGAAATGGATTTATGCCAGTAGTTGCGAGGTTTTGCGGGATTGTAATCCGCTTGTTGTGCCTGGGCACGTTGGGAATGCGGCTGCACGCATTCCACGGGGACCGCGAGATGGTTCTGGACTTGAAGAGCCTGCGGGTCCTTCAGGAGGAGGTCTCCGAACCGGTGAAGAGGATGGTGCTGGCCTGGGCCAGGGCCCATCAAGGCGAACTCATGGCGGGGCGGTTCGCGGCTCTGTCGTCAGGGAGGTCTGTCGCGTATGGGGGCGCCAACGCGGCAGTCGCCTGAGCGCGGAGAGAGGGGAGCGGTGGGGTGATGGAGTGATGGAATAATGGAGCGATGCATATCTCGCGCGGTCGGGACCGCTTCCGCTTTCCATCGCTTCAGGGGCTTGGTGGCCACTACCGGCCATTTCCATGGGACTCGGATTGCCCGGCTTAACCACCTTTTGCTTCACCTGGGGCAAAAGGTTGTGTGGGTTGCAAGTCCGAGGGGTGGGGCCAGGAAAGGGTCCAGTTTGTTTCCACGGGATCAGGGGTGCTGAGACTGTCAGATGCGCCGAATGCCAGGCAGGGCGTTGCACACGGCGACCGACGGAATTAATCACACCAAACCATCAATCCATCACGCCCACACTCCATTACTCCACCGCTCCGTCACAGGAGCTCTTGGATGAGCGCCCTGCATTGCTCCCCCGGGATGCCTAAGCCGCGAAACGCCAGCGGGCCGCCGCCATCGTGCAGGACGGGTTCCAGGTCTTCCAATGTGGGCAGGTCGTTGCGCTTCCAGAAGAGGCCGATGGGCACTTCCTCTCCAAATTGATAGCCCTTGTCCAGGGCCTTGTGGAAATCGGTTGGGTCATGACCTTGTTCTTCGAGCGGCTTCACGCGCGGGTTGAACCATTGGTAGGTATTATCTTTGTTGTAGGTGACACAGGGGCTAAAGACATCCACGAGGGCAAACCCGTGATGGGTAATGGCGCCCTTGAACAGCTCAACCAGGTGCTTCTGTTTGCCGCTAAATCCGCGCGCAACGTATGTGGCGCCGCCAACCATGGCCAGCGGAATCGGGTTGATCGGATTCTCCACGTTGCCGTGCGGTGTGCTCTTGGTCTTCATCCCTTTGACGCTGGTCGGCGAGGTCTGGCCGGTGGTCAGGCCGTAGATCTGGTTGTCCATGACGATGTAGGTCAGATCGACATTCCGGCGCAGGGTGTGCAGGAAATGATTGCCGCCAATCCCATACCCATCGCCATCGCCGCCAACGCATATAACTTTCAATTCGTGGTTGGCGAGCTTGAGGCCAACGCCCACCGCCAGCGAGCGTCCGTGCAGGGTATGCATGCCATAGGTGTTAATAAAACCGGGCAGATTGGAGGAACAGCCGATACCGCTGATGACAACGACCTGGTGCGGGCTGAGGCGCAACTCGAGCAAGGCCGTCTGCAACGCCGAAAGCACCGAAAAATCGCCGCATCCGGGACACCAGTCCGGGTGAACTTTGCCTTTGTAGGTGTCCTTAACGAGTTGGGCCCCGGATTTGGATGTCTCGATGGTTGGTTCGACTTGAAGAGCAGTACTCATAAATCATTGAAGCACACCGGCGCCACGGGGCTAAACCAGCACCTCGTGCCGCGGGACGGACAGAGACGTTTGGCCGGCAAGTTGTTCCTTCACCGCATTGACGATGTGGTGCGGCATGAACGGCTCGCCGTCATATTTCCGGATGTGGCCATGCGCTGAGAAGCCGGTTTCGGAGCGCAGGTAACGGGCGAATTGCCCTGAGAAATTGTTCTCGACGATAATGACGCGCTGGCTGGAGGCCAATACGCGACCGATTTCCTCCGCGTGAAATGGGACCATCCACTTAACCTGGAGATGATTCGCGGTGATTCCCCCCTCCGTGGCCAACTTCTCCACCGCCTCACGAATGACTCCCTGAGTCGAGCCCCAGCCTACCAGCGTCACCGTCGCCTTCTCAGGCCCAAAGAGCCGCGGCGGCAAGACCTGGCACAAAACATTCCGCATTTTGCGGCCCCGTTTCTCCACCATCATGCGGCGCTTGGCGGGATTGGTGAATTCATCGCTGATGAGCGTTCCGTCCTCATCGTGTTCATCGGTCGCGGCGACATAGATGTGGCCGGGTACTCCGGGAACCGCGCGTGGCGAAATGCCGCTAGGCGTGTTCTTATAACGCAAATAAGTGCTGTCGTTGTAGCCGCCGTAAGGGTTCGAGGCGCCGCCGCTTCCATTTCCGTTGGACAAGATGAGGTCGCCGCGCCGGATGGCCGGCTTGAAATCCAGGTCGGCGGGGTCCACGCTGCACGTGCCCTCGGATAGCAGCAAGTCCGAAAGCACCAGGCCAGGACACTGATACTCGTCGACCAGGTTGAACAATTCAGGAATGGTGTGGAAAAGGTCGAGCTGGCTGGCGGGGGCGACAATGATTTTTGGGAAATCTCCCTGGCCCGCGCCCAGCAATTGCCAAAGATCGCCCTGCTCGGTCTTGGTCGGCACACCGGTGGCGGGCCCGGCCCTTTGGACATCCACGCATACGACGGGCGCCTCAATCATGCCTGCCATCCCGACGGCTTCGCTCATCAGGGCAAAACCACCGCCGGAAGTCGCGCACATCGCGCGGCACCCGCCGTGAGCGGCCCCGATGACCATGTTCATGACGCCAATCTCATCCTCCACCTGCCGCACCATGATCCCCAACTGCCGCGCGTGCGCCGCCATCCACATCAGCACGCCCGTCGAGGGGCTCATTGGGTAGGCGGCATAAAACTTCACTCCCGCGGCCGCCCCGCCCATCGCGATGGCCTGATTGCCGGTCAACACTGCCTGGGCGCGGTCGAGTTTGGGCGCCCGGAACGAAAGCGGACGGAAGTTCTGGCCGGCGTATTCGTAGCCGCGCCGGGCGATTCCGACGTTCTCCGCCACGACCGCCTCGCCTTTCTTCTTGAACTGCCGGGCCACGACCGCCTCCAGCGGCTCCGGTTCCACTCCCAGAAGGCGCAACACCGCTCCGAGCGCCGCCGTGTTGGCCGCCAGCTTGTTCGCCCCGCAGATCTGCTTCATCGGCATGGGGCACAACTCGACTCCGGCGGCGGCCTGGCCCGGTTTGAGCTTGTCGGCGTCATAGACCACGCGCGAGTCGGCGCGCATCAAGCGCAGATGGCGGTCCATGGCGTCCTGGTTAAGGGGAATCAGCAGGTCGTGCCCGTCGCCCAAATTGGCCACGGGTTGGTCGCTGGCGCGGAGGCTCAGGAAGGTGTGACCGCCGCGAATGATGGATTGGTAGGCATTGTAGGCGTTGACGTTGAGGCCGCGCCGGGCGAAGATGCGCGCCAGGATATCGCCGGTACTGGCAATGCCCTGCCCGTTCTCACCGCCTATCCCCACCGCGAAATCGACTTTAGCCATCGTTGGATCCTCTCTCAACGCGAAGTGAATCAGTTCCGTTGAACCACTCTATTAGCGCGTATATCTAGTTTATTCACCCCTCGCGAAAGCGCAAGCATTTTATCTCCTTTCCCCACACTTTTACTGCTGGCATTCCGCGCGCCGCCAGTACAACGTAAACTGGCAAGGCGATCTCGGAGCCGCGGCTCCCAGCCGCCCGGAACGAATGAAGACACATACACAACTGGCCCTGCGCGACGCGGTGGAGTGGCTAGGCGACTGGCATCCGCTGGCCGAGCAACTCGGCTCGGCGGACGGCCTGGTAACGCTGGCCTCGGCCTCGGCTTGTTTGCGCGCGCGCCCGGTGAGGGACGTAATCTCGTTGAGGCGATTTCTGGAGAGCTATCATTCCGGCATTCTGCTGCCATACGAGCTGCCGGCTATCCAGGCAGCCCACAGCCACGCCCTGGGCAACGAGTTGCGGGAGTTGGTGTTCTTGGACCAGCAACTGGGCAACGAGGGCCTTCTCAAGAGCTTTGCCGAGGCGAGCCGCCGGGCCGGGCAGGCTCATTTGCGCAAGCTGCGGCCATTGCGGGACCAGCGCATTGTGCAACGCTATTTGCAGGCAGTGGAGCGTAAGGACGCCAACGGCTGGCATACGCTGGTCTATGGCCTGACCCTGGCGGTCTATTCTCTGCCCTTGCGGCAGGGACTCCTTGGCTACGCCCACCAGACAACCCGGAGCCTTATCTATTCCTCAGCCCGCGCCCTCTGCCTGTCCGAGCGGCCGTGCCGCGCCCTGTTCGATGAGCTCTGCGACGCCCTGCCCGCCGCCATCGAAGAGTTGCTTCGCCGGCGGGAGGCCGCCTGAGACCGTGTTTTAGAAGAGTTTATGAGTAATGATCCAATCACCAGATACGCGCTGATGCTCCTGACCCTGGCTGAGGAGGACCATGCCTCGGAGTTGCTCGTTGCCGCGTCCGCTGGCGCAGGATCGGCCATCCGGTACGAGGTCGCCGGAACGTGGTATGACATCTCTCCCCCGCCACTCCATGTCCTGGCCGGCCTCAGGACCGAGCTCGGGCGTTTGGCGGGTTTTCAAGAAGCGGCCTTCCCGAAAGAGGGTCTCATCGATATGGCCTATTCCGGCCTTCGTCTCCGGTGGCGCGCGCGTTTGGCGGCGGCCGACGCCGATTACGTGCTCACGCCCGCTTCAGGATTATAAGGAGTCCGTTGCTGCTTCTCACGCCAACCGCAGGGTCAATCGGCGGGCGCGGCGCGGTAAAAGCGGTTGCTGTAATTGATGTCACCGAGCTGGAGCGCCTCGACCGTGCCGTCGGCGTCTGCGCGCCAGTCGCTTGCCCGCCCGGTCGCGGCGTCGAGGGCGGCCAGGTTGTTCCGGGGTTGACCTCCGGCCTGTTGGAAGTAGCCGCCGGCATAGACGAGGCGGCCACCGGCCTGGAGGGCCAGGACCGGGCCGTTTGCCCCGGGATTCCAGCTTGTTGGTTCGCCGGTGAAGAGGTTTAAGGCGGCCAGGTGACTTCGCGGCTCGCCGTCCACCTGCGTGAATTGGCCGCCAACATAAACCGGGTTGCTGACGATGCAAGGGCGGCGACGGAGTCATTGGCGTCGGGATTCCACGGGAGCACCTGGGCGGTGGTGAGGTCAACAGCGGCGAGGCCGTTGCGGGGCACATTGCCGACAGAGGTGAACGAACCGGCGAGATAAACGGATCGAGGCCAGTGAGGCGCTCTCCATCGCGCTGTTGGTTGGTCCCGAGCGAGTGGATGCTGATTTGATGGTCGCCGGGATCGCCGTGCTGCGCGTCCTGGTGCGCGTCGAACTCGATGGCCAGGCTATTGGAAACTCCGTCGTAACCCAGGCCAGGGCCGCCATGGCCCAGCAGCGCGCTCTCATTGTTCTGGATGACAAAGGCGAAACCTTCACCGCGAGACGTGCCCTGACGGCTGATTTGAAAATCAAATTCGGTCTCGAGCCCATCCAGGAGAAAGCGTTTGGCATCGAGCCACGTCCCGCCGAGTTGGTTGGTGGTCGCGGCAGTCAAGCGGAGGCGATTGCTAACAACACCGGCATCACCTTGAAATATCAGCCCGGCTGGCGAGCCGGAGTTCGTATAATTCACCGTTTCGCCCTCGCTTTGACCGCAGGCGATTGTGAGAACGGCCAGCCAAATCGTGCCGACCCACAGGGCCATTGCGTATTCATTCCAGGCGGGGCGCATCCTCCCTGAATGCGCGGTGAGGTCTTGACGCTAAAACTGACATTACATTCTGCCGTTTACACTATCAGTGCGCCGGTCGCCACAAAAAACCCGACAACTGCAGGGCGGCGAGATTCAAGAGAAGCAACTTCGAGGCAAGGTAGAGTCCTTCCCCTCTCACCCTGCCCAATTGAAATTAACAAACTGCTTCACCGCCCAGGCCTGCAACGCCGCCAGCAGGACAACGTAATACCAGAACAACCACCGGCTCCGGCCCTTGCGCAACGCCAGCGCCAGCACCACGAACG
>JAJYHY010000617.1 GCA_021784555.1 bacterium | reverse complement strand
GCTTCGACCCGAATGCCCCGGACACCGATCACGACCCGCCCCGGACCCGTATTCGGCCCCTGCGCGATGACCAGAAGAACATTCCCGAAGGGGGGACCATCACCCTCAGCTTCATCGCCATCGATAAGTGGAAATACACGCCGCAAAACCGGTTGCTTTATTCCTACCGGCTCGACGAGCGGGATTGGTCGTCGTTCCGGTCCGAGAACACCGTCTCGTTCACTGACCTGCCTCCGGGCAAGCACTACTTCCAGGTGCGCGCCATGGACCGCAACTGCAACGTCGAAGGGCCTCAGACCGCCAAGGTGCAGTTCTCCGTTATTCTGCCCTGGTATCGCGAGCCGCGGCTGCTTTCCATTTCCATCGCGGGGGCCTTGGCCGCCCTCTTTTTTGCCGGGCTGGCCTTCAACCGCCACTTGCGGCTCATGCGCAGCTACGCCGAAGTGGAAAGGAAGGTCGCCCAGCGCACGCGCGAACTGGAAGCGGCCAATCGCGAACTGCTGCAGAGCCAGAAGATGACCGCGCTGGGAACGCTGGCGGCCGGGGTAGCGCACGATTTCAACAACATCCTCTCCATCGTCAAGGGCTCGGCGCAGCTCATCGAGGAAAACCTGCATAATCCCGCCAAGATCCGCACCCGCCTGGAGCGCATCAAAACGGTCGTCGAGCAAGGCTCGGGCATCGTCAAAGCCATGCTCGGCTTCAGCCGCGATTCGGGCCAGCAGACCGAGTTGTGCGAGATCAATACCGTCGTTGAGAACACCGTTAAACTCCTCGGCGATCGGTTCCTGCGCGACGTTCAGGTCCGCTTCGAGCCGGGTTCGGGGCTGCCGTCCCTCTCGACCTCCAGGGATTTCGTCCAGCAGATCCTGCTCAACTTCATCTTCAATGCCGGCGAGGCGATGACAAAGCCCAAATCGGTCATCCTCGCCACCGGGCGGATGGATAAACTGCCCGATGCCTTGATCCTGATGCCGGCCCAGGCGGCGGACTACGTCTCGATTTCCGTGCGTGATTTCGGCTGCGGCATCCCCCCCGAAAACCTGTCCCGCATCTTTGAGCCTTTCTTTACCACCAAAGCCCTCTCCGCGCGCCGCGGCACCGGTCTGGGCCTTTCCATGGTCTATGAACTGGCCCGAAAAATGGGGGCCGGGCTGGCCGTCGAATCGATCGTTAATGAAGGCAGCACCTTCATCCTGATCCTGCCCGTGCGAAACCAACCGCCAGCCCCGCCTCCGGCCTCCTCGACCGAACCGGACCACCAGCACGACACACCCCAAAGCCCATGAAAACTGAACCCGCCACTATCCTCATCGTCGAAGACGACGACCTCCAATACGAAATCTACGAAGATGCCCTCTCAAGCTACAACCTCCTCCGCGTCGCGTCCGGGAGCGAGGCCCTCGCCAAAGTCGCCCGGCAGCCTCCGGGCCTGCTCATCCTGGATCATGTCCTGTCTCAAGGTGAGCTCGGCCTGGAATTCCTGCCCCAATTTCGCCAACTACTGCCTTACGTGCCCATCATCATCGTCTCGGGCGCCCTGGAGGTCCATCAACAGTTGAAGGCGTTGCAGGGGCCGCGCCGGGCTCATTACTGCCTGACAAAACCCGTCGATATCAACACCCTCCGCCAGGCCGTTGCCACCGCCCTGGCCGAGTGCGGCGAGGCCGAAGTCGTGCGCCAGTTCGAAGCCCTGGAGCGCTCGCGCCGGATTGACGCCAACGAGCTCCTGAGCCGCTCCACGGACCGCCTCAGCCGCCAAAACCAGATTCTCCAGTTCGTCGGCAAATCGGGCCCACGCCCGAATATCTCCGCCCTTGCCCGCCAGTTTAATGTCGCCCGCCGCACCATCATCCGCGATCTCCAGGAACTCATCCGCCGCGGCCAGGTCAAACCCGAAGTCTATCCGGAATGGGAAAACCCCGCGCCCGAGGAGTGAAACCCGTGCCATGTGTGCGGTGAGGGCGAAGCCGTTCGCATCTGAGGCATGCGCGGCGGCATTTTTCATTAGGCATTGGGCATTACCAATGAATAATGCTAAATGCCTAATGCCTAATGAAAAATGCCGCTGGCGTCAAACCCCAGGTTGGTTCGCGCCTCGCGCGGAGCCGTTACTTGGCCGAAGCACCTGCCGTCCGTTCTTTGAAACGGCTGACTAAGCCCCTCCCGCGCGCAAGTTGCTCGCTTGACATCCTTTGCTTCAGGGCATCCAGGGCACGAGCCGCGTCGGGAAGACCTTGGCCGGAGGCCAGACTCAGCCATTTGTAAGCCAGAACCGGGTCGGCCTTGATGCCGTGTCCCTCCGAATAGCGCATTCCAACGTTGTATTGGGCGAGGCGGTCGCCCTGGTTGGCCGCCTTCAAATACCATTTCAGCGCCTCGGCGTTGTCCAACCGCACCCCCTTGCCCACCGCGTATAGAGACGCCAACTCATACTGGGCGGACGCCAGCCCCTGCTCGGCGGCTCGGCGATACCATTTGGCGGCTTGGGCATCGTCTTGCGGCACACCCTGGCCGGCGTCATAAAGATCGCCCAAGGCAGCCTGCGCGCGAGCTTTTCCCGCCTCGGCCGCCTGCCGATACCATTTCGCCGCCTGGGTGTAATCCTGTTGGACGCCCTCGCCGCTGACGTAGGCGTCGCCCAAGGTGAGCTGCGCTTCCGGGTCGCCTTGCTTGGCTTTGGCCTGGGCTGTCCGCACCTCCTGGGGAGAGAGGGTGTGGGGCGCCGGCGCGGACGGTTTCTTGCAGGAGGCCAGCGGCGCGATGGCCAGCAGCGCGGCTAGAAGCCAGCCGGCCCTCATACTGACGGGTTTGCCAAACGTCTGTTCTCTCAGGTCCATATCGCGGAGTTCACAGCCATTTTTGCCCCAAAGCGGGCCTCCGTCCAGCGGATTCAGCCATTCTCACCTTAGGCTTGGGGAAGAAGAAAGCGACGGATGGCGTCGCACTCCAAAGGCCTCGCCAGGTTCGGCGCCTTCGGCACTACAAAGAGACGGAGTGCGATTCCGGCGTGCGGAAAACGAAAGCGGCGGCCGGCGCCGCACTCCAAAGGCTTCGCCAGGTTCGGCGCTGTTGAGACCCCTAAGGCCGTGCCT
>JAJYHY010000616.1 GCA_021784555.1 bacterium | reverse complement strand
TTCTGGTGATGAGTGCCCTGTGCCCGAAAAGGCGGTTTTGAACGATTGTCTAGAAACCATTCTGCCCACTCACCGAAAGTGAGGGTTTTACTTGCAAGCAGAATGGACAACAAGCCGTCATCCCTTGCATCAAGGCGCCCTCTAAGGAAGCGCTCCGCCTCCTCCCTATCTCCCGTTCTGGTGGATTCCAGTACCACCTTGCCGTCACGATTTCTGTACCTTGCCCACCAGAATTCCGAGTCGTTCCTCCGATAAATACTTCCATTTCGCTTTCTGGGTCTACTCATCGATTCCTCCATTAACGAAGAATTTTTGCCGCCATTTTTCGAGTTCAGCGAGGCTGAACCGAATCGAGCGGCCCATCATTCGGAAATGGGGAATCTGCTTTCGCTCGACGTAAGCATACACCAGGGACGCGCTGACGCCAAGAAACCGCGCGGCAGTCTTGACGTCTACAGGCTCTTCAAAGCCTGCGTGGTCACGTTGGGGATCCGCTGGCCTGATTTGTTCAACAACGTTCATGATTGCTGCTCCTGGGAGGTGGGAAATCCAATGCGGCGCTTCGGGGGAACCGGCGCAGGCTCCATGAGCCGGCGAATCGATTGGGATACGATCTTGAATTTTTCGTCGTGCTCCGCGAACTTCTTCTCTAGGTCATCGAGTTTGCGGGCAAATTCCTTCTGAGTGCTGAGCATCTCGCGGAGCTTTAGGAAGGCCCTGACGACAAACAGACTTACTTTGATCGCCTGGCCACTGTTTAGGACCGTCGCAGCCATGATCGCCCCGTGCTCTGTGAATGCGGTGGGCAGGACCGGTGAAAACTTGAGCCTTCTGAGGTGGTCACAATTCGTGACCACCTCGTCTTTCTCCGCTATGGTCAAGCGAAACATAAAATCTGCGGGGAATCGTTCTTTGTTCCGTTTGATGGCTTGATTGAGCGCTTTCGTGCTGACGCCATACAGTGCGGCTAAATCGGCGTCGAGAATCACTTTGAGGCCGCGGATCATCATGATCGAGCGCTCAATTTTCGCCGGGGTTACAATCGCTTGGTCCATCGCATTGTGAGTTTCAGGGGTTTCCAATTAGTCCTCCCGGCGAACAGCCTGCGATAAGTCCTACCTTCCGGTTACACGACGATTGCCCCGTCGGGCGCCTCCAACTGACGAGCCCGGCGACAATCCCCGACTCTCCGGGTTTAAGCCGAACTATTTTTTCTGTCAAACAGCTGACTCGGCAGTAAGCGGGGGAAGTCAAATCTGGTGTGATGGTCAGCAGTAAGGAACCTGAAACAGCACCGCCAATCCCCACTGATATAACGAATTACGGCCACCGTTGCCTGGGAATCCGCCGATTCGGCTATGGGAAGGGGCAAGATTGCTGTGCGCTAGCCGGACTTGTCTGGAAGCACGACAAGCCGAGGCGAAGTTGATGTAGCTCAGAGACTTGTGGCGCAATTGGTCCGGTCGGACAAATTCAGAACGGAAACTTGTGAAAGTATTTGACCCGCGAAAAAAGTCTGGCGGTGCGCTTGCTTTCGCTGCTTCAAGCGCGAATTCACTTCTGATGCGTTTCTCCTCCAATTGGTATAACAGCCGGAAACTTGACCTTGGGTATAATAGAGCTATCCGGGGCGGCGAACCATGGTTGGGCAGAGGCGCACACGGGTTTATATCTCTCTCCTGGCAACCCTATGTGTTGTCGCAGCGACCGCGGGTATTTGGACATTTTTCAAAGGGGGGCGGCGAAGTGAAACTTCATTTCAGCACGTCGCAGCTAATGATCCGAACGCCATTCTTTCCGAAGCAAATCACTTTGCCTTCCTCTCCAACGCCTATCAGGCACTGCCTCTCTATACCAAAGCCGAGCAGATGTTCCGCAAGCGGGGCGACAAGCGGGATGAGCTTTACGCCAAAATCGGCCGGCTTCGAGCTGAAGCCGAAACAATGTCGTTCGTGAAGCTCTCGGACTTTCTCGGCGCGAAGCTTGCAACCCCGCTCGTCCAGAACGACCCCGACCTCAAGCTGTGGTGCCTGACGGCAAAAGGCATGACGGATATCGAAGTCAATGTTCCCGCAGCGAAGAAGGACTGGCAGGAAGCAGAGGCTCTCGCTCGCGAGCTGAAGGAAAAACAATGGGAGGCACGCGCCAGGGGCGAGCTGGGGTTGATCGCCTTCCTTCAGGGCGACGCCTTGAAAGCTGGGCGCCTTGTGGGTGGCGCGCTCTTGTCGGCAATCAAGAGTGGCGATGTCGGGGCAGAGATTCGCTACCTCGAGTTACTGGGAAACGGATTCGAGGTTCAGCGGCGGTACGAAGAGGGGCTAATGGTCTTCAACCACGCAATCAGTGTTGCGAATTCCTGTGAGGACTGTGGCTTTCCCTACATGGCCTACGAAGGTCGAGGAGAAGCGTTGACGGCGCTTGGCAAACCTGACGATGCACGCTCCACTCTCACCAAGAGTCTGGACAGGGCACGGCGAGAGCAACGCCACGGGCACGAAGCGCAAACCCTGATATTCCTTGGAGAGCTCTCTCTCAAATCTGGCAACAAGGCAGAAGCAATCAACGAAATGGAAGAAGCGGCCGCCATCGCAGGAAAATTCAACTATTACCAACTGGACGAGGATGATCTATTCGAGCTGGCGCAGATTTATGAACAGCGCGGGGAACTTGCTAAGGCCGGGCAGCGGCTCGCGGCCGCTCGGGACGCGAGTATGCGGTTAGGCGACCGCTACAGCCTACCACGCGACCTTACTGCCCTGGCACGGCTCGAAGCGCGGTTGGGGAAAATTCAGGAAGCCGAGAGCCTCTATGATGAGGCCGAAGACATCATTGATGCCCTTGTAATGAACGCGCCAGGTCCGTATTCCGGCGGCTCGTTCGTGGATGAAGCGAGCGCCACTTACCTGGGCGATTTCGAACTTGCGGCGCAAACAAACAATATGAATCGCGCGTTCCGTGCCCTCGAACGGGCGCGCGGAAGAACGATTCAAGACGCTTTGGAAAGAAGGTCTCCGACTAAGGGGCCGAATACTCCCGCCTACCAGGAAGCTGAAAACGCCATCTCAGCCGTTCAGTTGAAACTGATGCGCTCGGAGGACGCT
>JAJYHY010000204.1 GCA_021784555.1 bacterium | reverse complement strand
GCCAGGGGGCGCGACAATAAAATGCGCGGCCGCGTATTTTATTGTCGCGTAGAAGAGGGCTGGCGAACCCTCAGACATGCGCGATTTCACGGCGAGCAAGGCTCCTCAGACATCCAGCCCGTCAGAAACCCGGAAGCCTGCGCAGGACCGCGCAAGACCCCTCCAGGATGATCGGCAAAGTGCCCGAATCGGGATATCTTGTAGTCCCTAGTCCGGATTTGGTCTTATGCCCTTTTGGGTGTCGGATTTGCCAGAGCTCGGTGGTCCCGTCAAGATGCGCCCGGTTTTCCTAGCGAGCCGGCGCTCAGACCGCTTGTTCTCACCGACAACCATTGAGAATTGAGAATTAATAATTGAGAATCTCAAATTGAGTTCCGCTTTGGAGGGTTCTTGGGATGAGGGCGCCGGTTTGGTTTCGTTTTGTTCAAACACCCCGATGAGCACCGCCAGTCCCAGACCGGCAATGAGTCCGGCGGACAGCTTGAAACGGTCATGCGAATGGAACTGGAGTTCGGGGAGCAAATCCGCGCACGAGATGCAGAGGAAGGTGCCGGCGCAGAATCCCAGAGCGGCGCCCAGGAATAGGGGGTCCATGTGCGCCAGGCGGCTGGCACCAAGATAGAAGATGGCGACCCCCAGGGGTGTTGTCAGGGCGAACAGGGCATTCAAGAGGTGGCCCAAGCCGCGCGAGCAACCGCTGGCGGTCGTGACCGTGGAGACCGCCACGGCGTCGAAGGGCTTGTGCAGCATAATTACCAGCGCCGTGCCAAGCCCCACCAGAATGCCTCCGTGCCGCTGCGCTTCCGTTACCACGGCGGCCGCCAGAGCAAACCCGTCGATAAGCGAGTGAAGCGACATGCCCAGCGCGGTTCCAAGCCAAGCCAGGCCGCCGGAGGAGGGCTTTGCCTCGCCATGGTGTTCATGATGGGCGTGCTCGGTGTGCTCACGCACAGGGGTCGATTCAGGCCCGTTTTCGGCCGGCTCTTCGGGCGCCTCGTGGTGATGATAGGGCAGGAATCTTTGCAGGAAGAACATCGTCAGAAACCCGCCCAAGGCCCATTCCATCACCCGGTCCAGCGGGCGGAGTTGTTCCAGGGCGTCCGGGATAAAATGAAGCAAGGCCATCCCCAGCATCAGGCCCGCCACAAAGCTAATGGCGGTCTGCAAGCGGGCGTGGGTCAACCGCACGGTCAGGATAACCCAGCCACCCGTTAGGGAGGCCAGGGCCACCAGCACGCTGTAAATCGTCAATAATACTCCGGTATGCATGCGGACGCTCTTCAGTTCTTAGGCCCCGGTTCAAAAGCATCGCGGCTTGACCGGCATTTGCGATTTCCAATTCCAGATCTCACGGCTCAGATTGCCTCTGAATCAAGCCCTAAGTTGCGCCACCAGAAACTCTCTGTCAAGATACGAAGCAATTCTAGCGGCGATTGTGGTTTCCAAAGAAGCTGCGATACGCCCCGTGAGAGGGGGCAGTGCTGGAAAAAGCTCGCGTGGAGCCTTTCAAGAGTGTATAAACGGTGGGATGATTCGTGCCGACCTTCTGAGGGAAATCGCGAGCCGGCCGGTGCGGATGTCGTACTGGTTCATGCTGGCGGCCTTTGTGCTAATCGGCGTGTTACAGCTTACGACGCCGCTCTTGGCCGTTCTTTTCGCGTATCTCGCCCTGGCCAAGCTCGGTTCAATCAAAAAGGGAGGCAAATGGCTGGCGGTCGGATTGTTCATCATCCTGCTGGCCGCAGCCAACTACGGTCTCGGTTATCTGGTCAAGAATACCGCCCATGCCTTGCCGCAGATCGCCGAAAAGGCGGTGCCCTCGATCATCCATTTCGCCAGAAGCCACAATATCGAGCTGCCCTTTACAGACTACGACAGTTTGAAGGACCTGCTGCTGACAACCGCGCGGGAACCCGCGACTTACCTGGGCGACTTCGCCCGGCTGGCCCGGGGCGCGGCGAAACAGCTCACGTTCCTGGCGGCGGGCTGCGTCATTGCCATCGGCCTCTACCTGAATCCCCGCTTGGAACTTAACCGCGATCAACACGCTATCCGGAACAATTGGTACTCAGTTTCGTGCGACGCCATCGCCGAGCGGTTTCGTCTCTTTTACCGGAGTTTTGCGGTCGTTATGGGCGCGCAGATACTAATCTCGGCCATCAACACGGTCCTGACCGCCGTGTTCATTCTCGCCGTCCATCTCCCGAATGCCGCGCTCGTCCTGGGGTTGACCTTCGTTTGCGGCCTGCTGCCGGTCATCGGCAATCTCATCAGCAACGCGATCATTGTCGGCATCGGCTTCACTGTCTCGCCCAGAATGGCGCTGATGGCCCTGGCCTTCCTCATCCTCATCCACAAGCTCGAGTATTTCCTGAACGGCAAAATCATCGGTCACCGTATCCGAAATCCGGTATGGCTGACGCTGCTCGCCTTGCTGGTCGGGGAAAAACTCATGGGCGTCCCCGGCATGATCCTCGCCCCGGTCGTGTTGCACTATATCAAGGTAGAGGCCTCCAGCATCGAGGTGATTGAAGACGAGGGTCTGGAGGCGCCTCTTGAGGCGCTTAAGAGATAGAACGCGCCACCCTCTTGCTCACGAGAGCCAAGCGGTATATGTTACACCTGAAGGAGGGACAAGAAACCCGGATGCGACCGACAAGCCAAGTGTCGGACGGTGTTGAATGCGGCCCATGGGCGTATGGGCGCGGGAGGCAGCCAAAGACATGCTGGTTCGGCGAACAGGAGGAGCATGAGAAACCTGCTGGAAGAGCCGGGCCGAGAGGAGGTTGAACTGTTTATGTGGAAGAAGATGGGGCGCGTGTGGAGAATCGGGGTCTGCCTGGCGGGTGCGCTGATACTGGCGGGCTGCGCGGGGGGCTATGTTGAGCCGGGCTATTATGGGGAGTACGACTATTACTATGGCCCGGGCTATTATGGCCCGTATTATTATGGCTACCCTGGGTATTACGAGTATTGGCCGCACTACTACGGCTTCTACGACCATGAACACCATTTCCATCATGAATTTGAGGAGCACGAGCGCGGATTTGAGGGGCACGAATTCCGAGGCAACCATGAATTTGCCCGTCATGGCTTTCATGGTGGGTTTGGTGGCGGTGCTCGCGCGCCAGGAGGCGTTGAGCATGGCGGACGCATGGTCCACCCGCACGCCAGACGAGGCCATCGAAGATAGGCACACGCGCGTTCACGTAGCGCCCGGGTTCACAAATCCACTACCGGGCTGAGGAGGCAATGTAACTCACATTTTGGCGATGAACGTGGGTCGGGCTCCCGCATGGACGCGACAATAAAATACGCGATCGCGTATTTTATTGTCGCGTGGCGATGGATTGGGGCGTTTGTGGCTTTCCAAGAGCAGAATTATCGCCAAAATGTGAGATTGTAAAACGGCCTGGACAAGATGACGGAGTGATTCTCTGTCCCATCATTTTGTCCTCAACGACTTTGTCTTTGGCGCGGTTTGATCCGCACGCGGCTTTGTGGTTATGTTTCCTCCATGCACCACAAGAGACCTCGTGACCTGACGCACAATCTGATTCTCCCCACCCTGCTCTTTTCCGCGCTGGGCGCAATGACCTGGGCCGTGCGAGGCAGTTCCGGTTACGGCGCAATGATGGGATGCATTTTCGCGGGTGTAACCTGGGGGACAGCCTGGTGGTTCATCGCCCGGGACCCTGCGGCCCGCCAGAGTCGCCGCTACTCCTCCGGCTGGATTATCCTCGCGCTGACGATTGGTATTGGTGTCGCGGGCAACCGGGGATGGATGCAATGGCCGAGCTTTTTTGAGGGCCATCTGCAAACCAATTACGCCCAGGGAAAATTCGTTCCCATCTCGCGCGCTTATGGCTTTGTGTGGCTCTTTATCGCGGGCGTGCCCTGGGCCGGCTTGGGGGCCTGTTTGTTGGCTTGGTGCGGGCCGAAGCGTCCTTTGCGCGCCAGGGACTGGGCCATCCGGTTCGCTTGCGGTTTCGGGATGGCGGTTTTGGCGCGCGTCCTCTTCGCGCGCCTTCCGAGTGTCTTCCTCCCTCTCTACCACACGATGCAGGCCCAATACCTCGATTTGCATGCCAACCCCAACTTGCGGCGGCTCATCAATGATAATCGCGCCGCCGTCATGTTCCTTGGCCTCTACCTTGGTTTTCTGGCCTATGAAGCCGGGCGCCGGGATTGGAAGAATGTCACGCTGATCCTGACCGTCGGCTTGGTAAACGGAACAGGGTGGGCCCTGCTTCAGAACTGGAAATGGGCCTCCGGGCTTTGGCCCGGCGTCCGCTTCAATTTTTGGCGCTGTTGGGAGTCTTCGGCGGGCATCAGCATCGGGCTGGCTTACGGTCTCGCCTACTACTTTGTAAACCGGCCTGAGCCGGATACGGCTGAAACGGCGTCCTCGCAACGAGCCAAAGCGGCCCATCCGAATCTGGAACGATTCGGCGCTTACCTGGGACTGGTCGTTGGGCTGGGCCTGTCGATTAAGAATGGCCTGAAAGGCTGGGCCAACATCCACCTCGGCAACGAAGACCATTGGAACCACGTCCTCTGGCTGGTTATCGGACCGTTAATGCTCGTTTGCTTCCTGGGGTTGACAGCCCGCATCCTCCTCCGGCCTGCGTCAGTAGCCACAGGGGACGACACGTTCCCGCACGCCTACCGCCTGGCATGGCTGGTGCTCATCATCCAAAACATCCTGGCCCAACTTGTGACCGGCCCTTACACCGTCTGGAATGAGATGGCTTTCAAAATCTACTACCTGCTGCTCTTCGCCATCTCCGCCGTCATCCTCTGCCATTTCCAGTACGCCAAGACTCATGCAGCCAGGGCCAATTTTGAGGTGTAACGCGCGGCGCAGCCTGTCGGGGGACGAGGAGTGGCGGAGTGCCGGAGTATTGGAGTGATGGAGTCGCGGCCCACCCAATCATCCGCCCGAAACCCGCCGACAATAACGTCGTCGTGTATAGTTGCCCGGAGCACCGCCTGAGGTTGGCTCCTCTCGCCGTCAAGCCGCCCGCCGCTCCGGGGCCGCCGCACACCCCTTGACCGCGTCGATCACATCGGCCAAGGCCGTCTTTTGCAAGTCCCGCTCCAGGGCTGTGCGCGCTGAGGCAAACACGAGCCGCATCGCTCAGGTCGGTTTGATCTCCGGCACCTCGACTTCCGTGACGAGAGCCACGTCTAAGACCCGCACGCCATCGCCCCCGGCAGTGAAGACGACCAGCGTGCGGCCATTGGGAGCCAGATGCGCGAAATCCCTGGCGGGAACCTCGCAAGGCCGACCGTCGGTGAGCCTTACTCTGAAGGGCCGGAACGGTACCGCCTCGAGATACTCTCTTATGGCTTCTTTAGTCATGAGGAACAAATGCGCGAAGAGTGCCGCTCAGCGCTCTTGCGATCTTCTTTGCGTTCATGCGGTCAATCTTAACGATGCCACGCCGAAGGTCAATGCCCGTCAGCGCCCCGGCAGGGATTCTCACACACAAAAGCGGCGGTCGGCGCCGCACCCCAAACGCTGCGCGAAGTCTCAACTGGGCGCCAAGCTCTACCGCAAGCGGACCCGTTGCACGCGGCCATCGAAGTAGAGGGCGTTCTTGCCCATCCAGATGCCGTCAGGCTTATGGAAGGGGTCCGCATCACCGAGGATCGGAGTGTCGGCGCGGCAGCCAAAGAGGTCACTGACAATGACGAGCGACTCGTTCGTGTAAATATCGGCCCATTGCGGAGCGGAATAGGGGGCGTCATTGAGCCAGAAATTCCATTCATAGCTGGTCAGTTCGGCCGGGAAGATGCGATGGTCGGCCGGACATTCGAACACGTGGTTGGTCTTTTGGCCCGGAAAGAGCGTCCTGGTGATGGGGGGCAGATTGGTCTGTTGACTTGGAAGGTAGCCCGCGCAGACAGGGAGACGGTCACGGTTGTCCTGCACATATAACGTCAGCGCGATCCCGATCTGGTGCAGGTTGCTCATGCAGGCGATGGACTCGGCGCTGCGTTTGCCCTTGCTCAGGGTGGGAAGCAGGAGGCTGCAGAGGATGGCGATAATGGCAATTACGACCAGAAGCTCAATCAGTGTGAAGGCCTCCCGCGACCTGGCAGAACGGCGGATTAGACCTCCGTCCGGAAATAGGCCGACATTGGCTGGCTCTGAACTCTCGAACTTGAAATCTGAAACCTCGGGCCTACGTCCGGTTACCCGGAAACCGCGGTTTAGGTTGCTGCTCCACCAATGATTACCGGCCATGCTCAACTTCATAGATGGTGCGCAGCAGTTGGGAAATGACCGGCGCAGTGGCGCCCCGATACTGCACGTCCTCCGAGTTGTATTGCCCTGTGGCGCGCCGGAGCATCGCCTTGCCCTGGGCGCTTTGGAAGCGCGCGTTCAACGCCGTCCGCTCCTCAGGCGTCAGGGAGGTTCGGTAGGCCGCAACCCATCTGGCCATTGCCTCGATGTTGGCTTGGCGCTGGGTGGGAGGTGAATACCTTACCAACAGTTGCAGTCCCTTGATATGGTCCACGTTAAAGAAGTCCAGGAACGCCCTTTGGCGATTTGCCGGATCCGACATGGGACCATATCGCACCTCCAGGTATTTCAACAGACGCTTGTCCGGGTCTTGGATGTGCCGGGCGGCGATGCCGGCGCGAATGTCCCTTATCAGACCGCGGGGCGGACCGTGATGGAGGATTCGGACCCAGACGAAGGCGGCCAGGGTCAGGGCAAGCACTGCCGACAGGCCGCTCCACAGGAGGAGTCTGAGCCTGGGCGGGGCATTTTGCGGCGCGGTGCCAGCGCGCGACGTGCCGTCTTTGTGCCGAACGGTGGTCATGAAGACTCTACGTTCCGTAATGGTGTGCAATGGACTGTCGGTCCGATCCCCATTTCGCGAAACATGAACCCCAACGAGGCTAAACCAGCCTCCATTCTCTGAGCACGTCCATAATTGGCGGCGGCAGCGTTTGCCACAGCCACCCCACCTTCAGCCACAGGCCCGCCAGCACGGTGCTGCGATAGATGCCATCGCCGCCAGGCGCGACCAGACGGTAGATGCCGTCCTTGCCCCGGAGGTAGAACTCGGCCTGCCGCCGTTCCGGGTCCAGCAACCAGTATTCGGGCACACCGCCCTGCTCGTATTCGTAGAACTTGTCTCCGCGATCCGTCGCGCGACTGCCGGGACTGATGATTTCAACCACCAGGTCCGCGGGACCCTCCAGGTTCAACCGCTTCACTCGCTCTAGATTCTTGTTGGCCACGAAGAAAACGTCCGGCGTCCTGCCCGGCAGGTCCGGCCCCGTTTTCATCTGAAACGGCTCCGAATACACTTCTCCCAAGTGGCGGGCCTCGGCGAAGAATTTGATCAGGGAATACAAGAAACCCCGGATAATCTCGTGCGGCTTGGTGACTGGACTCATGAATACGATCCCTCCGTTGACCCATTCGACGTGATGATCCTCGCCCGGCCAATGGAGGAACTCCTCATAGCTCATCGCTTCGCCAAAGGTTTTCTTTGAAGCCGTGCGCGGCTCGGTTTGAATTTCGTAAGCCATTTGAGTCCTTCCCAAGATAGCGGACGGAACCCATTCCGCAAAGGCCAAAAGCCCACGTTTCTCTTGTTTGCAGGGGGCTCCACTCGCGTGAACTGCCCTGAGCCTGTTTTAAAATTGGCCGGGGCTGGCGGCGGCAGAGCCGCTTTCACGTCTTCCCGATTTCTGAATGCTCGTAGTTGCACCTGGGGCCGCAACGGAGCGAGAAACCTGGTGTTTTAACCATCATGCCGTCACGCATGGCCCACATTATCCTGGGATTGTTACCCGTGCTCTTGCTCAGCGAGTGTTTTTTCCGCGCCCAAGGGCCAGGGATTCTAGTGGCCGGCGGTTATCGGGCTCTTGGCCGGCGGCCCATCCGGGGTAACTCGGACTTCGGTCGAGAGCCGGTAGGGATCGCCCGTAGGGGAGACCATCTCGGCTTCGACCATGCAGGCCCGGAAGCCGTGGAGCGGAGTCTCTACGGTCGCGATGACGTTGGCGCCACCATTGGTTTGTAACGGCTTGCTCGACCACTTGTCGTTGCGAAAATCCCGGTCTTTCGAATCGGCGGTCCAAAGCAGGAAGGCCCGCGCGGGCGGCTCAACGGTGACGTCAATCTCGGCCGAATGGGCGTGGTTGGTCTGGAATTGCCAGGTCATTCGAGGCAATGGCTGGCGGTCCGCGACCATCTGGAAAAAAGCCGCCAGCGTTTGCTTGGCCTCGGCCGCTCCGGCCAGGTCGTGGCCGGCATTGGGGGTTTGAAAGACGAGTTTTGGCTCGGGCAGGGCGGGCCAATAATTGCGGAGAGCATCGACCACCCAGTAGGGGTCATTTGTGCCCAGCAGCAGCAGTTTGGGCATCGTGTACTGCTTGCGGTAGCTGTAAGGGTCCACCCACTGGCGCAACTCGACCCCGCGCGCGTCATTCGGGCCAGTCAGCCGTGCTATGAGGTGAAGGTCCGTGTAATCCTTAATCTGCTCGCTTTGCCGCCCCCATATCTCCTGCGCCCAACGGGCCTGGACCGTCATGTTGAGCATGTCGATGACCGCCGGGGCGATGGCTTTTACCCGGTCATCCACCGCGGCGGTGAGCCAGGTCGTCCAACCCCGTTTCGATGCGCCACAGACCACGAACCGCCGGAGCGTCTGACCGAACTGCTGGTGCGCAAGGGCCTGCTCGGTGTCGATCGCCCTTACCGCCGTTTTGACCATCGGGAACAGGAGCGGCCAGGTGCGGTCGCCGGTCTTGAGGTATTGATCGAAAGTGAACGCGATCAGGGCGTCTTCCTTGCGCCCGCCGTAAAGAGGCTGGTTGGGAACGTGGTTCACCACGCCGGCGATGGCGCCCGCGCGCAACGCGAGCATCCGAAGCATGCTGAACTCCTTTGTCACGTCGCCGTCTCCAGTAATAAACAGGAACGCCGTGTCCGGGTTCCGCACCTGGGCCGGGCGCACCACCAACATCTGGTGGCGCCAGGTGATGCCTCGCCAAACCTGAGAGGTGAGGTTCAACTGGATGACGCTCAGGCCTTGAACCTGCCGCTCTTCGGTCTTTTCCCACGCAAAGGCGGTGTCTGGGCCATGCACGTAATCGGCGAGGGCGCCGCCTGTTGCCGTCGCCGAACACGCGGCAGGCATGCTCGCCAGAGTGGCAACCATCGCCCCAATACGAAAGATTTCACCACTCAACCAATGCAGGGAAGGAGTGCGCATGTCGGAAGCCTGTGCCCCTCGCCGGCTTTCGTCAAGGAGAGTTTGCGCGACAGGAAAGCTTAGATGACTTCCCCAGAGTCTTTTGCAGCGCGACTTGCCGAGCAGCGCGCTGCCAAGATGAAAGGCCGCTATCAACCCGAAGAGCGACGGCACCAGGGGGAACAGGCCCATCGGCTTGAACCGGGTTTCTTGCATGGCAACCTGACTATCCGGTCGGCCGGGAAGTGTCAATAACGCCTATCCACCCGCCAAGATCTTCGCGGTGGCCCGCTCGACGCTGGCGCCTACGGCGATGCTCGGCGGGGGCGCGTCACACGCAGGCTTCTCGCTCTTGCTCGCCTTCAAGGATTGAGAGCAGGAGCAATGACGCCGATCCTCGAACGCTGGCACACTGATTGCATCCAATACATATTGGTGTTCTACTATGAGTGTTGAGGCCCCGAGCATTTTGTCCACGCAAAGTCCGGCCCGTCCGAGTTCAAACGCGGCGGTGATCCGGATCGAGAACCTGGTGGTGGAGTATCCCGGGCGCGGTATCGGCCAGCGTGCCACCACAGCGGTGAAGGACTTGAACCTGGAGGTCTATCAAGGGGAAGTGTTCGGATTCCTGGGGCCGAACGGCGCCGGCAAGACCAGCACGATGCAAGTGTTGTTGGGATTCCAGCCGCCGACGCGCGGAGCCGCCTCGATTTTTGGGGTGGATGTTAGGCAACCCATTGCGCGCCAAAGGATTGGGTATTTGCCTGAGATGACCTACTATTACAAGTTTCTGACCTCGGAAGAGTTGTTGCGGTTCTATGGGCGGATCTTTCGCATCCCTCGGCCCGAATTGGAGGTCAGAATCGATTCAGCACTGAAGCTGGTCGAGTTGGAAGAGGCGCGCAAGCGGCTGATCCGGACCTACTCCAAGGGGATGCAGCAGCGGATTGGGCTGGCGCAGGCGCTCATCAACAATCCCGACTTGCTGATCCTGGATGAGCCCACCAGTGGCCTTGACCCCCTGGGACGAATGAAGGTGCGCGAGATCATCCAGCGCCTCCGAAGCGAAGGCAAGACTGTACTATTTTCATCCCATGAACTGGGTGAAGTCGAGACAGTCTGTGACCGCATTGCCATCATTCACCGCGGTGAATTGCAAGTGTTGGGCCGCGTGGCCGACCTCGTTGAAGAGCACCAAATGGACCTCGAACGCATTTTTCTCAAGATCATCGGGTATGGAATGAACCACCAGAGAGAGCAAAGAGCATGAATCGAATTCGGGCGAGTATCAGCACCATCTGGGCCGTGTCGGGGATCGTTATTAAGGAACTCTACCGCCGGAAGGATTTTTACGTCCTGTTCGTCGTGACCGCGGTCATCACGCTGATGATGGCCTCGGTGAACTTCTTTCATGAGGGCAAAATCGTCCGGTACCTCAAAGACATCTGCCTGTTGCTGATCTGGATTTCTGCCCTGGTGATTGCTATCGCCACCACCGCCCGCCAATTGCCCGCCGAGCGCGAGAGCCGCACCATCTTTCCGCTGCTGGCTAAGCCCGTGACCCGCGGCCAAGTCGTGGTGGGCAAGTTTCTCGGGTGCTGGCTGGCCTGCGGCATTGCGCTGGTGGTGTTCTACGTATTCTTCGGCGTCATCTGCCTGGCCAAGCAGGACCACATCGGTTTCTGGCAGTATTTTCAGGCCATCTGGCTGCAATGGGGGATGCTGGCCATTGTCATTGGCATGGTGCTCCTCGGGTCGGTCGTCTTTAGCGCCCCCTCCGCCAATGCCACCATCTGCTTCGTTGCGGTGGTGAGCATCCTGATCCTGGGCAGCCATTTGCACAAGATAGCCATTACCGAACCGGAACCTTTGAGCGTGCTGCTCTCTTCGCTCTATTTCCTCATACCGCACCTGGAATGGTTCTACGCGGTCAGGGACCGGCTTGTCTTCGACCAGAATTTGATCCCCTGGGTGGATTGCCTTCTCGCAACGCTCTACGCCGCCGCTTATGTCGCCATCTTTCTCTGCGGCACCTGGATGCTATTCCGGCGGAGAGTCCTGACCACCTGAGAAAGGACGGGCGCAACGTGGATACTCCCAAAGACCAAACAAAGAGCCAAAAGCCCAAGGCTAGGTGGGCCCCCGCGCTCTTCCTGTGTCTGCTCTGCACGACCGCATTCACGCTCGGCGCCATCCTCCAGCAGCGAGTCTATTCCTGGACGGGCAGCGGTGGAGGCGACCTGATGCAGGTATTACTCGGCAATGGGCGCCGGGTCCTGGCCGACCAGTTCTTCACCACGGCGGACATTTACTTTCATAGCGGCGCTTACCCCTCGATCTTCGACCGCCAATACCCCTCCACCAACTCCGCCCGCCTGGCCCGTGGCGTCCAGGAGACTCCGGAGCAGGAGGATGCGGAGCATGACCGGGAGATCGCCCTGCTCAATCGGCCCATCGATTGGATCGAGCGGTTCGGACGCAACTTCCAAATCACCAAAGAAACTCATTTGTCCGGCGGAAAGGAACGTGAGATCTTGCCCTGGCTCAAGCTCTCCGCCGATTTGGACCCCAAACGCGTCGATACCTACACCGTGGCCTCCTATTGGCTCCGCGTCCACCTTGGCAAACCCAAGGAAGCCGAGGAGTTCCTCCGCGAAGGACTCCTGGCCAATCCGGACAGCTACGAAATCCTCCTTGAGCTGGGCCGGCTTTACTTTGAGAATTACCATGATTTAGCCCGCGCTCGCAACCTCTGGGAGGCCGCCTACCGGCGTTGGAACAAACGCGAGGCCGGCAAACCCAGGCCGGACCTGCGTGCCCTGGACCAAATCACCGTCCGCTTGGCGTGGCTGGAAGAAGAAGAAGGCCACTACGCCCAGGCCATCAAATGGCTGAAGGTTGCCCTCGCCAAGAAGGCCTCGCCCAATCCGGAGGGCTTGGAGGCCCGGCTCAAAGAGCTCCAAGCTAAACTCAAGGAAGCCGAGGCGCCCAGCCCCGCCCCAAAAGCGTAGCGCCACGGAGCTCGGCAGACGGGATTTAAGAACTCCAGCGGAACCCTCAACGGGCCCTGGAAATCACGTTGGAAACATCTTGACAGCCCGTGCGAAATTGTGGTTACATCGGCGCATGAAGGCTAAATGGGAACGGAATGGCGGGCTCTTATCAGTTGGGATTCTTCTTTCTATTGCAGTCTCAGTTCAGGGTGCTCCAGGACCCCTCTCTCTCAGGCCCGGCGTCGGCTGGATCCAATTGGCCTGGCCCAGCATGATGACCAATGCCTTGGACGAACCCGTTTTTCCGGAGTACGAGGTGCAATACAGCAGGGACCTGATACAGTGGAGGCCACTGGGAGGCAGAGTCAGGGGCATCGAGGGGCGGTCGGGGTCTTCGCTTGAGTTGTCTTTGCCCGAAGAGCAGGGGCCGGTCTTCTACCGCGTGAGCGCCGACCCTGCCGCCCCTGGCGCCAACGAGCTCGGCGAGGGAGGAGCCGAAGTATTCGGCTACAACGCGCAACTCCAGGAAGAACTTGGCCAGTTGGGCTTTCTCTCGGTCGCGGATTTCGAGACGAATTTCCCAACCGTGCCGTATCTTCCAGGTCTGACATGGGACGCCACGACGGCTCAGTTCTGGACCAATTTTGACTCGCCACGGCTCTTCTATGCTGCCTATGGGTGGTACAGTGGGTCGAGTCCTATCGCCTACAACTTCCAGCCAGACCCTGTCGAGCGGGCGATGTTGATGACGAACGGGTTCGTCGTCAGTGAGCGCATGGGGTCGGTGACCTTCGGCGACGCCTACTACAGGATTTTTCAGGCCGATCTGCCGGTGTTTATCACGACCGATTCCATCCTTCATGCCTGGCACCGCTCTTACGACAGTATGCTTTCGGAGATCGAAGAACTCTCCTTGGCGACGCTGCTCGAGCGCGTCTTGACCAATATGTCCGCCCAATTGCCCCAGACCTGGCAGCAATACGGCGCCGGCCCGTTGCGAGAAAGCATCCTGGACGCCGATTTCTTTCTGACGGTGGCGCGCAGCCTTTGGGCCGGGCAACAAGTACCCAACTCCATCGACGTCCAGGGCCAGAGCCAGCGGGTGGCGGACGCACTGGCAGCGGTGAGCAACCTCAAGTTGGCTGAGGTTCCCATGTTTGGAACCGATCGCGTGGTGGATTTCTCCCAGTTCACCGTCCGGGGGCATTATGCGGCCTCGGAACGGTTGACTCGATATTTCCGCGCGATGATGTGGTGCCAGCAGATTGACCTGCGCCTGGCGACCTTTGATCCGAACAAAGAGGACGATATCCGCCAATTGGGCGCCGCGGTGGTGCTCCAGCATTTGCTAACAAGTTCCGGCGAATTGGCGGATTCATCGATGATCGACAGAATCACAGGGCTCTTCGTCGGGATGACCGACTCGATGACCTTCCCCGAACTGAACGGCCTTCTGGCCGGCGCCAATATCCAATCTCCCGCCGATGTCCCGGACTTGGCCACGCTCACGAACCTGCAGACGCATCTCCTGACCGGCGAACTGGGCCTTCAGAATATCGAGAGCGGCGTCTTCTTCTCGCCCTTGAGCCCCGCGCAGGTAAAGCTGCCCCGTTCATTCACCGTCATAGGCCAGAAATTCGTGATGGATAGCTGGGCGCTCACACAGGTGGTGTTCGACCGCGTGCTTTGGGACCCAAGCGACCCAAGGACGCTTTTCGGAAAAGTCATTCGCCGAAAACCAAGTTGCCTGGATTTCGCGTTTTCGGTGCTGGGGAACGATGCCACAGTGCCTGAGATCGTTGCCCGCATTCTCAACACCAACGGCGTGCCGTTCAGGGACGGACTGCCTTACCAGCACAACCTGCTGGCCGTCCGAGACACACTTCAGGGCCAGAACCCTTCAATCTGGACCGATAATATTTACACGGCGTGGTTGGCGGCGTTGCGAGCGCTTTCGGCGCCCACCGTTGGGCCGCAATACCCCGAAGCGATGCGCACGCGCGCCTGGGCCATGAAGACCCTCAACACCCAACTCGCCTCGTGGACCGAGCTACGCCACGACACCGTCCTCTACGCCAAACAGGGAAGTACGCCGCCGGCTTTGTGCGGCTACCCCGCGGGATTCGTCGAGCCGCGCCCGGAATTCTGGGAAAAGATGTGGGAATTGGCGGAAATCACCGCCAGCGGGGTCTCGCAACTGCCACTGGAAGGCGAAATAACCCTTCCCAGCCATCTCGATACGAGCCTCCTCACCTTCGACCTTGGCCAGGTGAAAACCAACGAACTCGATTTTCTCAACGCCTTCGCCAACCAGATGCTCCTGCTGCGGGACATGTCCGAGCGGGAACTGGCGCAACAACCCTTTACCGCCGAGGAGACCAACGCCGTTCAGGACGTTGTCGAGCGGGCCCTGGACTATATGGGCGTTCGTCATTGGACCGGCTGGTACCCCGCCATGTATTACAGGAACTCATTCAACGGCGTCCGGGATGGCGACTGGAACAGCTACCCGATGTGGCCTCATGGCTTCCCCCTGGCAGCCGAGTGTGACACCCGAGACGTGCTCGTCGCCGACGTCCACACCGACCCGCCCGACGAGGTCACCGGCGACCCCGGCGCGGTCATAAACGAGGCGGTCGGCAATGTCAATATGATGCTCATTGCCGTGAACAATGGGCCCGACCGCGGCATTTACGCCGGCCCGGTGCTAAGCCATTACGAGTTCGAAATGCCGGGCGTCAATCGCCTCTCCGACGCCGACTGGAAAACGATGTTTGAGTCCGATTCCAAACCGCCGCCTCCGGATTGGACAGACTCGTTTCTGGTTCCCGGCTCGATCGAAATTCCTTCGGGGTACTGAAGTTATCTCGCGAGATGCCGCTTCCGGCTCCAGCACCCGGCGACCCCCGGTGACAGCCTCGGTTCTGGAACCCCGTCATGGCCACCCCCGACCGCCCCCGGTCCGAGCCGGACGGCGATGAGCGGATTGATGCCACGTTGCCCGTGTCGGCCAAAGTGTTCCCTGAGGTGTGCGCGCGGGAAGACCTCCGCGGCCTGCTCGCAGCGGTTGATTCCCGCCAGGCCTCCGCCCTGGAGCCGCGCCCTGGGGCGGCTGGCTGGGAAGCCCGGCGGGAATGCGTGAATTTCACGCATAAAATGCGTGATTCTCACGCATTTCGGTGCCAAGCTCGCTGCCGG
>JAJYHY010000615.1 GCA_021784555.1 bacterium | reverse complement strand
TTGTCCATTACCCTCGCTGTGCCAGCAGTTCTCCTGGATGGAAAGCTCGGGGGCGAAGCCCTCGGCCGGGTCGAAGTCGAACCGCTCGGCCAGGGAGGGATTGAGGAAGCGTTTGTAGTGCCGGAAATGCTCCAGGTCGGTCATCGGCAGAACTCGCGCGCCGCCGGAGCCGAAGATCTCCAAGAGAAGGCGGTGGACGTGCTGGTATTCGGTCTCCAGTTGGTCGAGCAGGGTGCGGTAGTAATCGCGACGGGCGGTGGCGGTCTGGAAGGTCCGGGGCACGTTCTCCAGCTTGCGGGAGACGTAGAGAACCACCCGCTGCCGGCGCAACCGGCGCTCGGACATCGCCTGCCAATAGCGGGCGAACCTCTCGTTGCGCGTGCGCTTGGTCCAGATGTTGGTGAACCGTTCGGTTTCGCGCTGGTAGCGCAGGAGTTCGGCCCGGTAATCGGAGTCGCAGAAGTACTGCACCTGGAGGCGCTGGTTCTCGTGCAGGGATGCCAGCAGCAGGCAGAGTTGGTCCTGGAAGTCGTTCAGGTCCGAGGCCGGGCTGTTGGTCAGGTCGGGGGCTTCCAGACCGAACCCCTTGGAGACATAACCGCCGCGCCGCAGGTGATTGAACACAATCAGGTCGCGGACAAAGAAGCCGTTGGGAGCGCGTTCGAACATTATGTCACCTCATGGGCTTATGGTGCGCACGGTTGCGCCCGTTCTGGCCCTCAACTTTTCCATAAGGCGTTCGACCTTGCCCAGGTCTTCGACAAGTTTTTGAACGGTGCGGGCGCGGCCCGGTTCATTGACGGCAATGTAGCCCTCGCGCACGTGGCACAAAGCCCGTTCCATATGCTCGCGGGCGGTGGCGCCCAGGCCGTGGATATGTAGGTTAGCGCGCAAGGCCCTTTCGGCGGAGTTGAGGTTGTCGAGTTGCCGCCGGCGCTCGCGCTCGCCAATGGTGAGATTACTGGTGTTCATGAAATGGATGTTCTGGCAGGTGTTCCGTGTCGGGGCTGAAGCCACCTCCGGAAAGACAGTGTTCAAAGATGTCCCTGTCGTAACCGGGCGGTTTGCCCTGGCGCAGTCCGAAGATGTAAGCCAGGCAAAGCCCGACCGGGGCCACGGCCAGGCCGAACGACAGCGCCAGGGAAAACTTGAGCAGCACGAGCAGGACGAAGAACACGGCGATGCCTACCCCAACGCCGCCTACAAGCCACCAAAAGAGACTCCCCTCCAAACCCCACGTGCGGCCTCTGGAATCGGAGGCGGCGTTGGTGTCGGTCAGGCACAGTTCAGTCTTCATGGCGGCTTGGGGCGTTGCCGGGTCGGAGTGAGCCGGGCGTTGGCGGGGTCAGAAATTGCCGACGCCTACGGCGCTGTTGGAGTCGATGCCGAAGATCTTGAAGAAGGCGAAGATGAGCGCGGGCGCTGCGGCGATGATCGCCCCGCCGATGATCGACATCTTGCCCTGATCCACGTCGCCGCGCCGCACGGCGAAGCCGCCGTAGATGACCGAGGCGATGCCCAGCACGAAGCCGAACATCATGATCACCGCCAGCGTGTTGCTGATGCCTGTCTTGAGGTCGGTGGAACTGAAGCTGACCCCGCCGCTGGATTGCGCCAGGGCAGAGAGGGTGTTGAGGCTGAGGATGGTGACGAAGGCGAGAGCCGACCGGAGCCGGTGGCCGGTTCCGCGAGTGAATCGTTTGACGAACTTAATGGACGTTGTTGTTTTCATATTTCTGTCATTGTTCAGCGGATCTTCCGCCGAATTACGCCGCCAGTTGTAGCGCCAACGCCTGCACCGAAGATGTAGCTGCTACACAAAATGCATGGGCAGTCCGTGGTAATGGAAAGGCCATGAACACGACGCTGGACGCAAAGAAGCTCATTAAACTCCACCAACTGGACTCGGTCTTGCCGCGCGAAATCCGCGGACAAGGCCATGTCCTGCCGCGCATCATCTCCACCGTGCGGCGTGGTGAACTGGGCCTGGCCAGACCGGGACGCCCGCGCGGCAGCTTCCTGTTGCTCGGCCCGACGGGCGTGGGCAAGACGGAGACGGTGGTGGTGACCACCGCGCACGTCTTCGGCGCAGGTAAGTTGTTCCGCTTCGACATGTCCGAGTTCCAGACCCAGGACGCGCTGGGCCTGCTGCTGGGCGCGCGCCTGGGCGAGAGCGGTTATTTGGGCGCGGTGCGTGGGCGGGCCGCTGAAGGCTCGATCCTCTTCGACGAGGCCGAGAAAGCCCACGCGCGCGTGCTGGACATCCTGCTGCAACTGCTCGACGCCGCCCGGCTCACCGTCGCCACCGGCCAAACCCTGGACTTCAGCGGCTTCTATGTCTGGCTCACCTCAAACATCGGCTCCGCCGAGTTGCTGAGCCTGCAGCATTCCACCGATGCCACTCTCGAACGGCACGTTCTGACCCGCGCCCAGCAGGCCCTCCGTCCCGAACTCTTCGCCCGCATCACTGAGAAAGTGGTCTTCCACCGGCTGAGCTACGAACACCAGTTGGAGATTGCCGAGAAGTTCCTGGCGCGCGAGATCGAGTTCCTGGCCGCTCGTGGCCACAGGCTGGAGCTGGACGCCTCAGTCCTCCCCTTCCTGGTGCGCAAGGGCTTCCACCCGAAGCTTGGCGCCCGCCCAATGCGCGACGCCGTGGAAAAGCTGGTTGGCGATGCCGTGGCCGAGTGTGTCCTGGCAGCCCGCCCAGCCTGCCGCCTACTTGCGGTGGACAAGGCGCGCGATTGCCTCGTCGTGCGGTAGAACTGACGGGGATCAAACGCAAATCATCACTCGGAATCGAATGTGGGGCTGCCGTTGGGGATTGGGATAACCATTCCCACGGTGCGCGCGCGCCCTCGGGGCAGATCAGTTTGATCGTGCAGGCGTTTGAGCATCCGCCGAATGGCGAAAACGTTCAAGTTTACCCTGAAAACCTTGCCTGCGGCATGCCTGTCATTTCTTCGGGTGGGTGACACTTGGCCGCGATGAAAACCTACGTGCCAGGGTTTCGGGTCGGCGGCGCGGGCGTCAAGAAGGAACGGAAGCCACGAACCGTAGTATTCTTGACACCCGCGCCGCCGACATAGAATGGCCGTGGTTGTC
>JAJYHY010000614.1 GCA_021784555.1 bacterium | reverse complement strand
GGTCGGGGGTTCGATTCCCTTCGCCGGCTCCATGTTTTCTAAAGCTTAGCCAGAATTCATCGAATCGCCGAGTACAAGTTCGTACAACTTGGGGCAGTCACGCTTTCAAGAGCACCTCAGCAACACGGTGAACAGCCTCAGGCTTCGCAGTGGACACCGCTTGCGTGTGGATGTTCATCGTGGTCTGGATATCGGCATGCCGCAGGAGTTCCTTTTGAACGGCCATATTTGTCCCAGCTTGATGCAAGATGGACGAGAACGTGTGGCGGAACGTCTACCAGTCCACTTTGCCGATTCCGGCTCTCATCGCGCCAGGCTTGATATGGTCCGTCAGCATGATCCCG
Source organism: bacterium (assembly GCA_021784555.1). Lineage (GTDB taxonomy): Bacteria > Verrucomicrobiota > Verrucomicrobiia > Limisphaerales > UBA8199 > JAJYHY01. Next base: position 2,763 of record JAJYHY010000614.1, on the reverse strand, counting down.
TGCCACCTTGGTTTGCCGTTATCGCCGGCAAAAATGTAATCGTGTGGGCCGATGTAGACTGCTTGACGCCTGAACATTAGAAGCGCTTCAGCAATCTGCGGATCAATAGGCATGGGCTTGCGCGACGCTTCGGCTTTTGTCTCGTAAACCTTGCCCATGACAACGCTCCGCTGAATCAGGATGCTCGGGTTCCGCCAGTCGATATCGCCCCACCTCAGCCCCAGGATTTCACTGATTCGAAGCCCCAAGCATCCGGCGATTAGAACCGTCGTGCTGCAAGGCTCCTGCAGTTCATCAACAGGATGAATTCGTTCTGGTCTGCAAGGGTATGAGTTGCAAGCGATTGTAACTTGTTCTGAACATCCTGTTCGTGATGTTGTAGGTTTCCCTTCGGGCGCGCGTGAGGTTGGGCGCGCTGGAGAGGGGGATACGGCTTTGGACCTGCGTGAGATCGTGGTGCGGCCTGTTCGGGCCAGCGAGGAGCAACGTTACCAGGAACGGATGCGACAGCACCACTACCTGGGGGCGTTGCTGAAGATCAGCGAGACGCTCTCGTACGTGGCGACTTGGCATGAGGAGTGGATGGCGCTGGTGAGCTTTTCGGCCTCGGCGCTGAAGTGCGCGGCGCGCGATGGCTGGATCGGTTGGGACTTCCGCCACCGCTCCGGTCGGTTGAAGCTGATCGCCAACAACAGCCGTTTTCTCATCCTGCCGAAGGGGGTTCCGAACCTGGGATCCAGGATTCTCGCTTTATGCCGACGACGCCTGCCGAGCGACTGGGAAGCCACGTTCGGTCATCGCGTGCTGCTGCTGGAAACCGTTGTCGACCCGCAGCGTTTTCGGGGGACCGTGTATCGGGCGGCGAACTGGGTGTACGTCGGCAACACGAAGGGTTTTCGTCTCACCCGGCGGGAGTACAGCGCGACGCCGCAATCCCCCCAAAGGGTTTTTGTCCAACCCCTGGAGACGCGGGCGCGGCAGCTGTCGTGCGGCGCCCCGCTCCCCTCATCCTATCGGACCGGAGAGTCGAAAAGGATGCTCAGCGTCGCTCCAATGCAATCCCTGCCCGCGTTTTTCCGCGAGATTCCCGATCCGCGCCGCGCCCAAGGGCGGCGGCATCGCTTGTCCACGGTGCTGGCCCTAGCCGCCGACGCCGTGCTGTGCGGCAGGCGCGGCTACCGCTCGATCTCCGACTGGGCCAAGAGTCTCGGCCCGAAGGCTCGCGAGCGCTTCGGCTGCCGTCGCGAAAACGGGCGCTCCGTCGTCCCCAGCGAGTTCATCATCCGCCATGTCCTGATCCGCGTCGCGCCTGCCGATCTGGACCGCGCCCTGCGGCGCTGGAGCAAACTCTACGCCGCCGAAGATGAAACGCTGGCGATTGACGGCAAGACGATCTGCCATGCCCTCGACTACCAGGGGCGTCCCACGCATGTGATGAGCGTCGCCGGCCACCAGACCCAGACCTGCTACGCCCAAAAAAAGTGGGCGCCTTGCCCGTAAAAGGCCGTCGAGAGGTCAAACGCACGAACGAGATCAAGACGGCCATCCTGCTGCTGGAGACGACCGACATCGCGGGCAAGGACATTGCCGCCGACGCCTGGCTGACCCAGCGCCGATTCGCCGACGATCTGGTCCGCAAGCGCCAGGCGCATTATTATTTCACCGTCAAAGGGAACCAACCTACACTTCTGGAAGACCTGAAATTCGACTTCCAGCATCGGGGCCAGCCGGATTTCGTCGAGCCGACGGCTCCCGATCACGGACGCCTGGAAACCCGAAAGATCTGGACCACGACCGAGCTGAACGACGATCTCGACTTCCCGCACGTCGGCCAACCCTTTCTCGTCGAGCGGCACGTCAAGTTCTGTCATCGCGTCCGCCGTGGCTCAATATATTACGGCACTTCGCCGGGAATTCAACTCTTCATCGTCTGAAGTTTTCTTGGTTTTCTCGCGTTCCATTTGGAGCGCTTTTCGCAAGAGAAGTGGGGAGGCCACAAAGCAATTGGACACTGAAAGGTGCGGGTGCGCTACTTCTCTTGAACGAGTAATGCGATAAGCAGCGTACCAGCGAGATCGAGGCTCTCCGAGAAGATCAACTCCGCGCTTCAAGGTCGCGCTTTCAGTCGCTCCATCATCTGGCTGGTGCTCTCGTCAAACGTCCTACGAATGCCACGGGTGCAAAGCTGCCAGCGTGAGGAATTTCTGCTGTTACAGTCCCACGCGTTACCGACACAATCCTGACTCCGGCATTTGTCCAGACCTCTTTGTTGCTTTGCGTTGTCAGCCAGAACAATCCGACCGATGCTTCTGCCGGCACGCCCTGCGTCTGGTAAGGAATCGTGAGCAAGAGGGTTCTCTTCGGCACGTCTGACAGGGGGTTAGATCCAACGCGGACATCGGGCGCGCTCGATTGAATCGAGACGACAGACCCCACGAAAAACGCTTGGGCTACGGCTATTGGCGCACCAATGTTCACTTCTATACCTCTTGCTCGACGGAACGTTGCGGACGATTGCTCGCGCGAATACAGAATGACATGTGTTGCTGAGGCGGTTTCCGCAGGATTCACCGTTTCAATTTGTAGCACAATGCTTGAGATCTCGGGATCAACCCCGAGTCGCTTGCTCCAGATGACGGGTTGGAGGGGTCCGGGGCACGGAACTCCGCCTCCACACTCCTTAAGGACGATGGGCGGTAGCACGCCGCCTTCCCATCCTGACCAGTACCCAAACCCAGAGAGGTCTGATGCTCCGACGGGTTG
>JAJYHY010000203.1 GCA_021784555.1 bacterium | reverse complement strand
GCCATCGTCCTGGCTCGTTCCTCGGCCTCGCGACGGCCTTGTTCGATCACCTCTTCGGCCTTCGTCCTGGCTCGTTCCTCGGCCTCGCGACGGCCCTGCTCAATCAACTCTTCAGCTATCGTCCGGACTCGCTGCTCAGCCTCGCGACGGCCCTGCTCAATCAACTCTTCAGCTATCGTCCGGACTCGCTGTTCGGCCTCGTGACGGCCCTGTTGGATTAACTCTTCGGCAATAGTCATAACGCCCTCTTTCACTTTCTGGTCCTCTATTCTAGCCACCAATTGCCCCACTGTCGAGCCGAGTTTGCTCTCCGCGCCCCCCGCGGCAAACGCATACCGCAACAGCGTCCGGAATATGCCCGCCCGGTCCGGATTCCGCATCAATTCCGCCAGCGCGCTCTCCGACAGTTCCATCCACTCCTCCAGCCGGTTCTCCCGCACCGCCTTCATCAGGCCCAACGCCAACTGCGACACTAACCCGCCCGCCAGCCGCTCCAGCGGTATCCTCGAGAGGTCGATGAGCACATGCTCAAAATCGGGCTGGAAGCGGGCCAGTTCCCCTCTCACCGCCTCCGGCATGGCCAGCCAGTCGTGAAAGCGGGGCGAGAGGCGCCAGTGCTCGCTCCCCTGGTGCAGGACGATGGGAATGATGCAGGGTGGCTTTGCGCCCGGCCCGGCCTGCTCGCGCCACCGCTTCCAGATGCCGCCCATGTAAATGAGCAGCCGCAGGAGTATATCGGCATCCAACGTGCTCCGGTGCTCGAACAGGAAATAGAGCAGGAGCGGCTCGCCCTGAAATCGGACGCTGAAGAGCAAGTCCGACAAGTGTTCGGCCAGCCACTCGTCAATAAAACTGGCCGGTTCGAGTCTCAAGACCCGCCAATCAATGGCGCCGACCAGCTCCGGGGGGAGATGTGTTCGGCAGACCTCCAGCGTGACCTCAGGCCGGCCGAAGATATCCTTGAAGAATTTGTCGTGCGGGTTGTGGATAGGGTGAGGCGCGTTCTCTGACATGAATGCCCTCGCTTATAGCTGAGGGAGAGATCGAAGTCAATTTTATCCGCAGTTCATGAGCTCACGCGTGGTCGAAGGTTGACGCCGGACGCGCCGGGCTTGCGCACCAGCTTGCTCCCTCAACCGCTTCCTGTTCCGCCTGGAGCAAAGCGCAGCGACCACTCCACCGCACGGCTCGCGGGCGAATGAATCACCACTCGGAGCCAGCCCGCTTCATCCGAAACGGCGGGTGTGGGATCGATTGTCACGCCCGCAGTCTTATCGCTGGAAGAGACGCTGGCGGACGCCAACCTCCAGTTCTTACCGCCATCCTGGAGACCGGCAATGCGCAACTCGTACGGGTCATTGGCGATGAGCTTACTGGTAGCGGACAGCGTGGCGGTTGAGTCATTCCAGGTCTCGTCTCTCACATCCACGATGCCCTGGGTGACATGGCGCGACGTGCTGACCAGAACCGGATGGCCTGCGGCGGCGCGCACGGCCAGGATGCGGCAAGACCGCGCAGGCACCTCGTAGCCGAAAGCGCCGGAAAACGAGCGGGCCGGCCGGTCCGCCCAAAAGTCGAAGGCGTAGTAAGACTTGGCAGGGTCAAGCCCCGCCTTGGCGCATCCGCAGGTGATTTGCGCGTCGCGGTCGTCCCAGTTGAACAGGCCGAGGACATCCCGGCGCACGGTGTGGCGAGTGTCGGTAACGAGCCAAATGCGGGGCAGGGCGGTATCGAAATAATCAACCGGCCTTGCGGTGGCGCCATGGGGAGGGATGGTACGCTTGATGATGTCGAGACGGTCCGTCGGCAGGCTCGGAAGCCAATCGCTGTTCAGGTACACATCCCCGCTCAACGCCACCCAGGAAGTGATAAGCCGCGCCTGGTTGAGTGGCACCGATTCCCGCACGTAAGTCGGGTCCGGGTCGTTCCACCAAACTCGGCCATTCAAAAAGTAAAGCCGGGAACCGCGAATTGGCCCGGTGACGAGCGACCCGGAGCCGTTGCGCGCGATCTGTTGGCGGTAATCAGCCCAGCGGTGGCCGTTATCGGGGCCGATGCGCATGGAATCGAGCAGACCGATAGCGCCGCCCAAGGTCCGCATGTTCTGGCTGATGTTGCAGCCGGAGAAGAACACGTCCGGTCCGGCAGCCTGGCGCAACAGCTTCAGGCCGCCTCGAAACGCTTCAAGGTTGGTTACTTTTGGATTGTAGAACGGGGCGTTCGCGCCGAAATGGTCGTCTCGGTAACCGTCGTTCACATAGCATTGTTCGGTGGAAGCGCCGGTATAGAGACCGTCCATTTTGAAGTAATTGAACCCCCAGCCGTGAATGGTCCGCGCCATCTTCGCGAGATAGGCCCGCACATCCGGGCGGGTCAGGTCGAGTGGCGTCCCGCCCCAGCGGGTTTCGAACGGCTGGCCATCCGGGAATTTAACGAACCAGTCCTGCCGCCCTTTGAATTCCGGGTCCTGGTAGTCGCTGCCGAATGGCAGAAACCACAGGCCCGCCGTCAGTCCGAGTTGCCGAAAGCGGGCGGCAACGGGTTCCATGCCACGCGGATACGGTCCGTGCGGGTTGGCCCGGAGGAAACGGCGAGCCGGACCGTTGCGGATTTTGCCGTCCTGCCATCGGTCATCGATCTGGACGAAGGAAAAGCCGAAGGGCTTGAGTTTCTTGGCGGCGAATCGGGCCAGCTCGATGATGGACTTCTCGTCCGCCGCGCCGCCGTGGGGGTTGGAGTACCAGGTGCAGTAGCCGGCAAGCGGTGGACGCATCCGGATGTGATATTGCCGGGCGAGAGCGTCGGCGAAACGTTCCTCTCCAACGCGCCCATCCTCGAAGATGCCGATGGCCAGTGTCTCGAGTTTTGCGGATTCACCCGGGTCGAGCAACAGGTGGCCGTAATCCAGACGCGACTCGAAATGCACTTTTCCGGCTTTGACGCTGGAGAACAAAACGCCGCTCCCACGATCAGCCGTAAGCCAGCCCGCCACAACCCCGTGCCGGGTCGCCGGGTCCGCCAGCGTTAGAAACAAATAGCTGCCCGGATTCTTGTCCGGTGCGGTCAGACCCGCCGTGCCCATGGTGCGCAATTCGCTCACCGGCTTTTTCAGGCTCAGGTCGAAAACCGCGGGCGTGAAGTGAGAGATGTCCTCCCTGCGTGAGCCGCTGTTTCGGATTTGACCGCGAACCAGCAGGAAGGGCAGGTCCTTGTAAAGCTCCAACGAGGCGTAGGCGCCACCCGTTTCCAAAATCAGGATCCGCTCCCCAGCGCCAAATACCGCGTCTCTGACCCGCTCCACTCGCGCCTCCACCGGCGAGCCGCCCAGCTTGCCGTCTCGCAGGAAGACCAGCCTGGAGGACCTCTCGGTAGCAGAGAACGCGCGAAGGTCAGGAGAGTAGGTGACCGAGAGGACGCCATTGCGAATCGAAAGCGGGGTGGCGGCCCCGGCGCGCGGCGATCCCCAGCACAGGAGGATCCAAAGCACGGCAAGACGGGTAAGCCGAAGGAAGTTTGAGCGGGAATTTGGCATGTTACTAGACTCTGCGCCTTGTGTGTCAATGTTGTGTGCTTGGATTCAGCACGCGCGCACGTAACGAATGTTCAGGAGCGAGGCAAGCTTCTCTAATCTGTCCGCGATATGGCCGGTGCCTACCGCGCAATGATGCGCCGGGCCGTGGGTATTCCAGTCGTTTACGAACCGCCGCGCGCCGATTGAAAAGCGGTATCGGCTATTGGTGTTGCCAATTTCCAGGATAGGGCCGGGAACCGATTCGCCTTCGGCCACCAGCAGTTCCAGCCGCCCGTCGGCGGTCTGGACGACGGACAAGAGCGTGACCGGGCCGTGCCTGACGCTCATTTCCACCGAGAGGCCCCGGCCCACTTTGCCGTGATAGACGCGCAATGGGCGCACCTTGGTCTTGCCTTCGGCGATGGCGATGTGGCCGGGACCGTCGTGGCCCATCAACACCACGTCGTCGTTGAAGTCCATGGCGTAATATTCGGTGAACGAGCCGCCCGCGCCGAAGGAATCGAGGATTTTCATCGCCTGGGCGTTCTTGACCTCGTATTCGCCCGCGACCGGCACGCCGCGAGCCGTCAGGAGGGAGTTGCCGAGAATGATTGAACTGATGGCGTCTTCGTTTTCCGGGTTGCCGGTGCCCATATAATAATAGGCCATCGAACCCAAGTCGTGTTCTCGGACCAACCGATCCAGGGCCATGGAAGTGCGCGCGGCCCGCTCCAACTCGGCGCCGGGGCAATCGGGCTGCACGTCGAAGACCTCTCGAAACTCGGCCACCCGCCGGCGCACCTCCCGAGCCGTCACCGCGCGGCGCAACGCCGCCAATTCATCCACCTCGATCAGTTCGGCGTGTCCGCCAAAGACGGCGCATTGCTGGGTAACGTCCGAGTAAATGTCCAACATCCCGCCGTAATAATGGCCCATGAGCCCCAGCCGGTTGTGAAACATGATGTTTGCCACCCGCGCCGCCTTGACCCAACCATCCACCTCGGCCCAGCAGGTGGGGTCATCCATCAGCATCCCCGTGACCTGGTGAAAGGTGATGCCGGCCCGGTTGAACACGTTGGCAATCTCGGGCATCGGGCAGGCCGTGCAGTGCGCCAGCCACTCGCCGGTCATGGCCGTCCGGTCCCCCATGCGGTTGAAGCGGGCGTAATCAATGGCCGGCGCCGGCTGAAGATTGAGCGCGATGACCGGCACTTTGGCCCGTTGGACTACCGGCAAGACGGTCGAGGACAAGGCGTACGTCGTCACGTAAAGAAAGATTAGGTCCACGTCTTCCCGCCGGAATCGGTGGCCGGCCTCCATTGCCTTCGATGGCGCATCGATGATGCCCAGGTTCACTACTTCCACCCCAGGCCGCTCTAACCGTTCGCCGGCCACGGCCAGGTAGCCCTCCAGCCTCGCCTTCAATCCTCGGAACTGCGGCCAATACGTGTCCAAACCAATGCCAAATAATCCCACGCGCAGGCTTCTGACCGGCGGGCGTACCGGCTCAGCTATAATGCCCGGCACGGAGCCGGTTCGGCGAGCGATCCTGGAAAGGCTCGGCTGCCCGTTTCGTGTTCCGGAGTGCCCGGTACGATGCGCCCCCGCCCTCAAATCCGCCTCGGAGGAAGCAGCGCCATCCGCTGCTGATTTGTGTCTCTGCATGAGGCGAGAATAGCGAGCCACGCACTCAGCGACAATGGATACATTGACATTTTCGTTGCACTTTCTGTCTTCCTCCCGGGAGACCGGGAGGAAAGAGAAGCTGGGCGAGAGTCGTTGATCTCTCGACCCCGTTCAATGAGGTTCGCCGGTCGCCGGCGAGCGATGCTCAGCCGTTCGGTGCGCCGGGGAGAAACCCACCCCGTGGCGGTCGAATGCCACGACCGCCGCATTACGGCTTTTCCGGATGCGCGGGAGATTTGCTCTGAGGAGGAAGGAGGATTGGTTTCTCCGGAGCTTGCCCAGAACCGCGCCGAAGCGCGCGCTGGCGCCATGCCCCTGGCGTTGTTCCCACCTTCCGGCGGAAGAGCCGGCAAAAGTACTGCGCGTCTTCAAACCCGCTCTGAAGGGCGACTTCCTTGGTCGTAAGTGAGGTTTTGGCCAGCAAATCACGCGCTTTACTCAACCGGGTTTCGAGGAGGTATTGATGCGGGCTCAGGCCGGTGTGATGGGAGAAGGCCTTGCGGAACCAGCTATAGCTGACGTTGAGTTCTCGAGCCAGGTCTGGCAGGCAAATCGGGGTCTCGCCGGCCTCGCGCATGCGGAGGGTGGCGTTGTGGATAATATGGAGGGCGTGGTCGTCGCCGGCCAGTCGGGACTGCTGGGCCGAATAGAGCAGGGCCAGTATCCAACCGGTGACGCCGGCCATGACCTGCTGCAACGCGGGGCGGTTGCCGTGGGTTGCCTCCATAATCCGCTCGAACAAGGCCAGCAGCTCATCCTCCTGTCCCGGTCTCAGAACCGGGCGCTCCGGCGTGAAGAACCCGTGGCGGACCAATGCTCGCGCCTGCTCTCCATCAAAGCCGACCCAGTGCTCCGTCCAGCCGGTCTCGCTGGAGGGCGCGTAGCTGTGCCAGACCCCCGGGAAGAGCAGGAACACGTCGCCCGCCTCGATTGAAAAGCGCCGCGACGCCTCCGACTTAAACCAGCCCCGGCCCGCGGAGATATAGACCACCTGATGTTCGGAGAGGATGCGCCCGGCGCTGGCGCGGAAATCGTATCCCTTGGGATGACCGGCGGGCGGATAGGCCGTCCCCGGACCGAAGTGCGACTCGCCCGTGGTGGTGACGAACAAGCCCCAGTGGCGGTCGCGCTCGGCCACCGGGTAGTAGCGGTAGGAACTTTGCGTCTTGATGGCGCCCATCAGGGTGGCATTTACAACACAGCAGTCCGGCTGTCAAACCTGGTTGCGCGCCGGGATCACGCCGGGGTCAGTCCGGGTTAGTACTCAGTCTTTCCGCGGTGATGAAAGGCGAGGTGGCAAAAAAAGGCGCGGGACTGACCCCGGCGGCTGTCAAACCTCGTCAGAAAGTCCAACACAAATATCAGAACGTCCATTGTCTGTTAGGCGAGGGATTCGCTAAAGTAGGCGCCAATGAACTCCGCAAACCCAGCCTCAGCGCGGCCTGTGAAAACCGGCAAACTTCTTCTCTGCATTACCACCGCTTGCCTATTGAGCGGCCTGTCTTGCCCAGACCTCCGGGCGCAGACTCTCCCGCTCACCAATGGCCTCCAGCTCTGGCTGGAGGCGGACGCGGGGGTCACCGCCAACAGCAGCGGCCAGGTCACGGCCTGGGCTGATCAGTCCGGGCAGGGCAACAATGCCACGCAGCCCGATGTCACCAAAGCGCCCACCCTGGCTGCTGGCTCCTTGAACGGACATGCGACGCTCCGGTTCGACAACCCCCAGTACTTGGAGGTGCCCAACGCCGGCAGCATTACGACTCTCACCAACGATGTCACTATCCTGACCGTGGCCAAATACGACGATATGAACGGGTACCGGGGGGTGGTCGAGAAGTGCGTCAGCGGCGCGCCAGCCCCATTCGACTGGTGGAACAACGCCAGTTCCGGCGGGGGCCGCACCTCATTTTGGCTGAACAACGGCGGGGCGGGTCCCGTGCGTTTCCAGAGCAACCGGGCGCTGCCTGTAGGCGTGTACAGCGTGTTGGGGTTTCGGTGGAAGGATGGTGTCGTGGATCAGTTCCTGAACGATTTTAACATCGGCAGTGGAGCGGCTTCCGTTGGGCCCACGAACGGAGCGACCCCGCTACGCATCGGCAGGCGCCCCGACGGCACCGTCCAACTCGTGGGGAATGTGGCGGAGATTCTTATCTATAAACCCGCTCTCTCCGACGCTGATCTTTACAAGGTGGCCACCGAATATCTTCAGCCGAAATACGGCCTGGTGTTTGACCAGCCTCCCACCGTCGCCATCACCGCTCCAGCCGACGGGGCATCCGCAGCCGCCGGTTCGCCGATTCCGGTTAGCGTTAACGCCTCCGACGCGGATGGATACCCTGCCAGTGTCGCCGTGTATGCCAACGGCGCTCTGCTTGGAACGGCTTCCGCCCCAACCCACGCCAGTGCCGCGTCTTACTCGCTTGACGTGAACACGCGCTACCCGGGCGCCCTAACGCTGATGGCCGTGGCCACTGACGATTATGGCCTGAGTTCCACCTCCGCCCCGGTCAGCATCACCGTTACCGGCTCGGCCCCAAGTTCACTCCCGGTCACGGCGGGGCTCCGGCTCTGGCTCGAAGCGGACATGGGAGTGCAAACCAACGCCGACGGCACCGTTTCCAAATGGTCCGACCAATCCGGCAACCTTAATGACGCGATCTCACCAGACCCGACAACCGCGCCCACCCTGGCCCCAGACACCGTTAATGGAAAAGCCGCCTTGCACTTCGACGGCACGGACCGGTTTCTCCAAGTGAATAGCGACACATCCTTTACGGCCAGCAATCTCACGACGCTGGCGGTGGCGAGGTTCAATGGCTTTCCCAATTCCCCCAAACAAGTGGTCTGGACCAAGGCGGCCTCCGGAGTGGCGGCTCCCGTCGATTGGTGGATACAGACCGATGGCGCCGCCCAAGTCTATCGGGGCGACGGACTCAATTACGGAGGGCCCGTTGCCAGCCTCCCTGACATCCCTTCCGGGAGCTTCACCGCCCTCGGTTTCGCCGTCGATGGTTTGACCGTGACTCATTACCTCGGCGCCGGCACGAACGGCAGCGGAACAATTGCTACCAATGCCGCGGATCTTGGCCAACCTCTGTACATCGGCCGCCGTGATGACGGCGGAACACAGTTGAACGGAGACCTCGCCGAAATCCTGCTTTATGACCTGGCCCTCCCGGAATCCGACCTCTCCAATGTGGTGAGCTACCTCGCCGCCAAATACAGCCTGGTTCAGCCCTCTTATGCCAGCGCGCCTCCCGCTGTAAGCATTACGACGCCGGCCGCCGGCTCGACCTTTGCCGCCCCCGCGACCCTTACCTTCGCCGCCTCCGCCTCGTCCACCCTCGGGACGATTAGCCAAGTCAGTCTCTTCGCCAACGGCCAACCCTTTGCCACTCTCACCAACGCCCCCTACCAGGTCCCGCTCGACCTGCTTACTCCAGGCACCGTCACCTTTATGGCGGTCGCACAGGACGACTGGGGCCTCCAAAGCACCTCCTCCGTCGTGGTGACGGTGACCGGCAGCGCCAATGTGCCGCCGGTCACCGCGGGTCTCAAGGCCTGGTGGGAGGCCGACAAAGGAGTCACCACCAACGCCGCCGGGGCGGTGACCGCCTGGGCGGACCAATCGTCTAATGGAAACGATGCCGCACCCCTGGACCCGAGCACCTCGCCCATCCTGGTCCCCAACGCGCAAAACGGAAAACCGGTCTTGCGCTTCGATGGCAGCGAACAATACCTCCAGGTCGCCGGGGATACATCCTTCACCGCGGGCGATATCTCCTCCTTCGCCGTCGTCAAGTTCAGCGACTTCGCCACTTATCGAACGGTGTGGACGAAAACCCTCAACAATTTGGCCGCTCCGGTTGACTGGTATTTCGCCGCCGGGTCCGGTCAGCCCAATTTGTTTCGTGGGGATGGCTCAACCTACGGCGGCCCTGTTCGGGGCAGCGCCGCTCCGGCTGGAGCCTATGGTGTGGTAGGATTCACCGCCAGCGGGCCTGACATCTCGGAGTACCTTGGCTACCATGAGACCGGCTCAGGCACGATCGCGGTGACCCCTGGAGACGCCGGTCTGCCGCTGCAAATCGGGCGCCGCATGGATGGAGCCGTCCAGATGAAGGGCGATATTGCCGAGGTCCTCATTTACGACCACGCGGTCTCGGAGGCGGACCGCATCCAGATAGCCAATTACCTTCAGGCCAAATGGGGCATCACGGCGGTCCAGGTGGCTAACAAGCCTCCGACCGTTTCGCTCACCAGCCCGACCAACAACACCAGCATTGCGGCTCAGGGAGTGCTCAACCTCTCCGCCAACGCCGCCGACCCGGACGATGCTGTCGCACGGGTGGATTTCATTGCCAACGGCTCCCTCGTCAGTTCCAAGACCGCTCCACCGTATCAAATCTCGCTGCAGGTGTTGACTCGCGGCCAGGTTACCCTCTCCGCCCAGGCATTTGATATTTGGGGCGCCGGCGCCACCTCGGCGCCAGTGACTCTCACTGTCACCGGCAGCGGCTCTGTCTCCTCGCCGCCGATGCCCGGCCTGGTGCTGTGGCTCAAGGCCGATGCGGGCGTAACAACCAACGCCGATGGCTCGGTGGCCTCGTGGACCGACCAGTCCGGCAACGGCAACGACGCTGCCCAGGACCTTGCTTCGGGCTATCTCTCTCCGTTGCTCGTCACCGACCCGCAGACGGGCGGTCCTGCCTTGAGTTTTGACGACAACGATAGATATCTCACGGTGGCCAGTTCCCCCAGCCTGGCACTCACCAATGATATGTCGCTCTTTTATGCGGCGAGTTTCGCCGATTTCGCCACCGAGCGACCCCTCTGCGCAAAGACGGCCTCAACCGGCCCGCACCCCTTCGATTACTACGCGAATACCGCTGGCTTGGCGGTAATGTCACGGGCAGACAGCCGCGGCGCAACGGCTATCACCAGTGCTCAGCCCTTGCCCGAAGGAAAACTGGTTATCGGTGGCGTTGCCATCGAAGCTTCGCAAGGCACGCATTATCTGCAAGGGGAGATCAACGGGACCGGCTCCTTTGACTATGGTTCCACCGATGACGGCACGCCGCTGCTCATAGGCAGCCGAAATGCTTTGGACGACTTCTTCAAAGGAGACCTTGCCGAAATCCTTCTCTATAATCGCGCCCTGAAAGGAGACGAGCTTCAGTCGCTCAACACTTACCTGGCGGGGAAATACGGCATCCCGACGTTCCGATTGTTCACCCAGCCGCCGCAACTAACCCTTACCAAAACCGGCCCAGACACGCTGCAAGTCTCCTGGCCATCAAGCCTCTCAGGTTTCGTCCTCGAGAGCAGCCCCGATCTGAGCACCGGCGGCTGGACGCCCGTGACCCCCACCCCGGTTAACAACCAAGCGGTCATCACGGCAACCAACGCCGCGGCCTTCTTCCGGTTGCGCTCCCAATAAGATGAGGTAGATTATTGCCTAACGCCCGAACCGTGTCGAAGGACTTATGAAAAGCCGAATCGATTTGATTCGAAGACAGGCGCCGCCTCCCGCCGGGTGTCCTCGCGTTGCCCGATTGGCCGTCAGCGCCTTTACCCTCATCGAGTTGCTGGTGGTCATCGCCATTATCGCCATTCTGGCCGCGATGCTCCTGCCCACTCTAGCCAAGGCCAAAGCCAATGCCATCCGCACACAGTGCGCCAGCAACCTCAAGCAATGGGGCGCGGCCCTCACCATGTACGCCGGGGATAACCGCGATTTCTTCCCGGATAATTCCGGGGGCATGGATCTGAGCTGGATGTCTCCTCTCTTCACCACGAATTTCTACCCTTTCTACCTGTACCCCAACCACAAGGGTACCCCGCAGCACCAGCGGAGCCTCAATGACGTGCTCTACTGCCCTACCGACGTCTGGCATCGCATCGCCGAGACCGACGTCTCCCCAACCGACCCCCAGCTCATCGGCTACTTCTATCTCCCAGGCCGGGCAAACACCGCGCTGGACCAGTGGCCGTATAATTCCGCGGGCCTGGCCCAATGGTGTTTCAAGAAGAAATTCGGCGGCCCGTTCCGCAACGCGCCAATCATGAGCGACCGCCTCCAAGCTGTTGGAAATTGGAGCATCGCCGCCAACAAAGGCGCCGTGACTTGGGTCACAACCTGGAGTGACGGACACCAATACCAGACCGCCAGCCACCGCGGCGTGGGCGGCGTCCCAACCGGCGGCAATTTCCTCTTCGAAGACACCCACGTCGATTGGCACAAGTTCAACGTCGCCGACCCGCGACACAGCGTCGATGTCGGCTCGATGAGCAGCTCCTGGGTCTTGTTCTACAAACTCCCCAATATCAATACCAACCTTTGAGGCGTAAGCGCGTATCTCAGCAAAACAGCCGCCGCTGGCGGCCGAAGAACGAAGCACATTACGCCGTCCGTTGGGCCGCAACAACCTACGTCCTGCGTGCTTGGAAGAATCTTGTGTGGCGTCTCATCTCTCATTAACACCCTGCTTCAGCGGGGTGTACCTGTCACCCAATATTTTTCTTGCTCGCGAAACCTCGCTTCCCCTATATTCCGGCCCATGCAGTGCCGCCATCGGCGTCAGCCCGGGAATCTGAACCAAAGCGCCCCGTGAACCCTGCCATTCGCGGCATCGACGCCAGTCTCGCCCCGCGCAACGCCGACAGTTTCCGCAGCGACCTGCATCCCGACCTCAAGGCCGATTTCATTCTCGCCAATCCTCCGTTCAACATGAGCGACTGGGGCGGCGAACACCTGCGCCAGGACGTGCGCTGGAAATTCGGGATGCCGCCGGTCAACAACGCCAACTACGCGTGGATTCAACATTTCATCCACCACCTCTCGCCGGGGGGAACCGGAACCTCCGGGGGCGTGGCCGGCTTCGTCATGGCCAACGGCTCGATGTCCACGCAAACCTCGAACGAAAGCGAGATTCGCAAAGCCATCGTGGAAGCCGACCTCGTGGATTGCATCGTCGCGCTACCCGGGCAATTGTTTTGCACCACGCAAATTCGCGTCTGCCTCTGGTTTCTAGCCCGCGACAAGAAGAATCACAAACACCGCGACCGCCGGGGAAACACGCTGTTCATTGACGCGCGGAAAATGGGCGTTCTGGTGGATCGCATCCACCGCGAGCTCACCACTGAAGAAATTTCCAGAATCGCCGACACCTACCACGCCTGGCGCGGCAAGCATCCGTCCCATTCATCCCATGCGTCCTATTCTGACACTCCCGGCTTCTGCAAGTCCGTGGCTCTCCAAGACATCCGCAAACACGACTACGTGCTCACGCCCGGCCGTTACGTGGGCGCGGCGGCAGCCGAAGACGACGGCGAACCGTTCGAGCAAAAGATGAAACGGCTCACCGCCACGCTCGAAGAACAATTCACTGAATCGGCGAGGTTGGAAAAGGCCATTCGTGCCAATTTGAAAGCACTCAGCCATTGATAGCCATGCCTAAGCGAGACAAACAGGTGACGGATGAAACAGACGCGACGGATGCCAGCCACCGTCCGTCGCCTCCGTCTCATTTGTCGCATGAGCGCGTGATTCCTCCGCACGGCGGCTACGAAAAACTCTTCTCTTACCCTAAAACCCAGATCATCTACGACGCCACCATCCGCTTCTGCGACCGTTTCATCGACAAACGCTCTCGCACCCACGACCAGATGGTGCAAGGCGCGCGCAGCGGCAACAAGAATATCGCCGAAGGCAGCCGGATTTCCGGCACCTCCAAGGAAACCGAACTCAAGCTCACCAACGTGGCCCGTGCCAGCCTGGAGGAACTGCTGGGCGACTACCAGGATTACCTGCGCCAGCACGGCCTGCGTCTCTGGGACAAAAACTCCAAGGAAGCCCTCTATGTGGGCAAATTGGGCAAAAAGAACAACCTCTCCTACGAAGACTTCCGCGAGTTCATTGACAGCCGCTCCCCCGAAGTGGTGGCAAACATTCTCATTTCCCTGATTCATCAAGCCAACTACTTGCTCGACCAACAGCCTCGCCGGCTGGAAAAGGATTTTTTGGAACAAGGCGGTCTGCGCGAGCGCATGACCCGCGCCCGCCTGGCCTACCGCGCCAAACACAACCAGGGAGGCGCATCTCATGGCTGACCCTAGGCGAAGTGCGACCGGTGTAACCCGGGCGACCGATGCCGTCCATCCGTCGCATCCGTCCCATTGGTCGCCGGCAAACCGCGCACGGCGCGCGGCGTCCGCCGCCGGCAAAACCGCCTGCCTGCCGAAGCCTTGGCGGAGACGGGCGCCGGACGGGAAAGGAGGACGGAAGTGAACGGGTGGCGGGAAATGACGCTGGAAGAACTGACCATCAACCACGACGCCCAGCGTGTCCCGGTAAAAGAAACCGAACGCAAATCTGGAATTTATCCCTATTACGGAGCTTCTGGCATTGTTGACCACGTTGATAGATATATTCTCGACGGCGAATACCTGCTCATCGCCGAGGATGGGGAGAATCTGCGGACACAGAAAACACCAATTGCATTTCTGGCACGCGGAAAGTTTTGGGTAAACAATCACGCCCATGTCGTCACGGCAAACGCGCATGCCGACACCCGCTTTCTGATGTATGCATTGAACAATGGCGACATCAGCGGTTTTTTGACCGGCTCAACAATGCCCAAGCTGACGCAGGGCAACATGAACCGCATCCCGATTCTTACCCCACCGCTTCCTGAACAACGCGCGATTGCCTCGGTGTTGGGGGCGCTGGACGACAAGATTGAGTTAAACCGGCGGATGAACGAGACGCTGGAGGCCCTGGCCCAGACCCTGTTCAAATCCTGGTTCGTGGACGCCACCGCCAACGGCCTCCCCAAAGGCTGGCGCGAAGCGCCACTGCCAGAACTTATCGAAGTGAACCCGCCTCGTCGCTTGCGCACCGGTGAAGTCGCGCCGTATCTCGACATGGCAAACATGCCAACACGCTCTGCACGCGCATTGGAAGTTTATGCCCGCGAATTTGGGGCAGGTATGCGCTTCGCTGATGGCGACACGCTCGTTGCTCGAATTACGCCCTGTTTGGAAAATGGCAAAACCTGCTTCGTGGATTTTCTTGGCGAAGGGAAAATCGGCTGGGGTTCAACCGAATACATCGTGCTCCATCCAGCGCCGCCCTTGTCCGCGGAGTTTGCATACTTTCTGGCGCGCACGGATGAATTTCGAGGGTTTGCCATTTCAAACATGACCGGCACAAGCGGTCGGCAGCGTGTTCCGGCGGATTGCCTGAACGATTTTACCGTCGCAGTTCCACCAGCCGAATTGGCCCAGAGATTTGGCCAATCTGCCAAAGCGGTGTTCGCAAAAATGAAAGGCAACGACGCAGAGGCCCGCACGCTGGCCGGGCTGCGGGACGCGCTGCTGCCCAAGCTGCTGTCGGGCGAATTGCGCGTGCCCGCATCACTGGGCACGCAGGAGGCGAAAACATGATAGATTCCATCCAAATCGGCGGGATCGCGACATTTGATCGCGCTCCAGAAGCTCTGACTCGTCTGTCAGATTTCAATTACATTTTCGGCTCGAACGGCACCGGCAAGACGACGATCACGAGAGTTATTGCAGACCAAACAAAGTTCCCATCATGCACCGTAGCTTGGAAAGGCGGGACGAAGTTGCAGACGCTGGTTTATAACCGTGACTTTATTGCAAAGAATTTCAATCAGTCAACAGAGCTCAAAGGCATATTTACACTCGGAGAAAAGAATGTTGAAACGCTTAACAAAATAGCGTCGGCGAAGGGCGAACTCGACAGGTTGAACGAAAAGATCCAGAGGTTGAACTTCGCTTTAGCTGGTGAAGACGGCACTGGCGGTAAGAGAGGTGAATTGGCGGCTCTCGATAGCGAGCTCAAAAACACATGCTGGGCGCAAAAGCAGAAGCATGATCCAAAACTCTTTGGCGCTTTTGAGGGACTGCGTAATAGCGCGGAAAAATTCAAAGGCAGGGTTCTCCAAGAAAAAGCGTCCAATTCGGCCAAGCTGGAATCCTTGTCCAGCCTGGAAAAGAGAGCGGAAACGGTCTTCGGCCCGGCTCCGACAGTCCAGAACACCGTGCCAACCGTCGACATGGCAAAGATTCTCGCCCACGAATCTGAGCACGCGCTTGAAAAGCGAGGGGTCAGAGACGGTTTTGGATCTTGCTGAGTGAGGGAAACGGCCAAGGCTCCCTCACAAAGCCTGAACCGGTCTGGTGAGCGAAAATACCCCCGCCAGGGACTTGCCTCGCGG
>JAJYHY010000202.1 GCA_021784555.1 bacterium | reverse complement strand
CGACAGCCTCGCCCTCTTCTCGAAAACAACCACGAAACAATCCGCCACCGTACCACCCGTTACCACGATTTAATCTGACTCTGCTCCCACGGCAGAGTCAGACGCGCCACAATACATCCCATAGGTCGATTCGCTGAGGTCGATGGCGTGCTCCGCAACCGCAGCCTCGAGCTCCTGAAATGGAAACGCCTCCAGCCTGCTCCCCGGCGTGCAGTTATACACGTGAAACCCAGCGTCCAGAAACTTCGGCTGGAGCGACCTGAAGTATTCTCGCAGGCGTGTGTAGCTGTAAGCACTATTGGAAATCGCGTTTGGAGACCGATCCTCCGGAAACCAATACTTGCGTGCTTCGTCCATCTGGAAGTCACACCCGATGAGGAAAGCCTTCCGGAATCCAAGCACGTAGGCGATACGCAGGACCGGCAGCATCACGGAGCGGCCTCCGGCCAGGTCCGCGTGGTTTCCCCAGTTGATCGTCGGTTCAGACAGCCATTGTTCGGCGTCGAACCGCTCGTTTCGCCGGAACCCGATGACGTTTGGATAATCCCTAACCAGATCGCGAGAGATCTCTCCCTTGGTATGAATCCAGATGGGCTTGAACATCTGCTTAACCGGCACGAACTTCAAGATCGCCGCGTCCCGCCAGATTGACTCCATGAATCGAACCGGATCATCAAGGGCCGCCCAGAGATTCGGGCGGAACAGATGGGCGCCGTTGTTCATGCCGAAGGTGAGGATTCCGGGTTTGCGAAGGAGCGACCAGTTGGTGTTGGAGAAACTCGGTCCGTTGCAGACGATAAAGATGGCGCGGCCCTGGAACAAGTTCACGAGTTCGACGGGAGCCCCGTTGGCCCGAAAGAACATGGGATTGTGCTGGAGGGATCCGGGTGGGGGCGCCGCAGCCTCTGTCCTCAGATCGTCCAGACCCGCTTGATCCTCTTCATCGAGGTACCGATTGAACCGGTTCTGGCGGTGCAGGATGATGTCAGCCGAGAATCGGGAATCGTGGGGGAAATGTGTTACAACAGCGTCCCGAAGTCTCGTCAGAAATGCCTCATATTGCAGACCACGTCAAAGTCGGCCGACTCGAATATTTCAGGACGCCGCACGATCTCGGCGTCGGCGTCCACCCAAAGGACAGGCGTTCCCAGGCGATCCAGCCGGTCGCAAATAAACCGGGCTTTGCGGGAGCAGTTATGCACCCACGCGCCATCGGATGGGATGCCAAGAATCTGCGCCTCAATCCCGAAACGGCGGCATGAGGACCGCAACCGCTCGACCTCGGCCTCATACGGCGTGGCCACGGTGAAAAAGCTGATGAGCGTGAAGGCCAAGGGGAGTCCTTTGTCCGGAGGCGTGAACGTGTGCGAATGAGGGTCAGCGCAAGCCCCGTCCTTCCCTCTGCCAGATTCGTGGCCAAGCCGCTATGGACGAAACACAAGTTTGTTCGATACTAAAAGTCGATGGGCGGGCCTGCGCTAACGACATCTCCGGGCTTCAGGTCGGGCGCATCCGATTTGGGTATGATTGGCCCGGAATTCGGGGCGGCGTGGAGCGGCCATTCCGTCGCCCGTTTTTCGTATATTGTTCTGTGATTCCGGGCTATTGCAACCACGATGGGTAAGCTGTATCCTCGATTGCAACCAATTTCCTTTTCGAGCGAGGATAAGGTTAGTCCTGGATGCCAAATCAAGTAACCCGTCTTAAGGAAGCAGGTCCTCCCCACAACTCTCACCCACTGTTTGCCAGTGGGTTGCTCCTCCAGCAGAACCGGCGGCTGATCTTTAGTGGTTGTCATTGTATTCTCCGTCTTGTCGGCGCCTGTGCGGCATCCGGCCGACAGGCATATTAACGATGCTATGAGCATGCATGTCGAAATCAGTCTGAAAGCGCTCATTGATTCGCCTTGTAAATCCGATACCATTCGTCTTTCGTCAGCCACTACCCGATTGATCTCGGCCTAGACCGCTTCGAGCCCTCCCGTCACCGCCGGGCAGGTGCTGCTACTGCTCATGATTTCCTCATCGCTTTGAGGTGCTCTTGACACGGCTGGCGCGCCCGAGAGGGGCGCATCATCGGGCACACCGGCCTCCTGGCGTCGGTTGCCCGTCGGTCCCTCCCTCTGCCTGACTCAAGGCCGGAGTCACGGTGGGCGAGAGACAAAATTGTCCGAGGTTACAAAAAACACCTGTCGGCGCTGACGATGTCGCCTGGCCTCAGCTCTGGCGCGTCAGCTTTGGGGGTGATCGGGCCGGCATTTAGTACGCCGTGCAGCGCCTCGGTGGCCTTTCTCTCGTAGATTCTCTGGTGATGCCGAAAAATCCGAACCAGAATGAGCGGGCCAAAGCTCCGGTTATAGCCAATCTCGTCCTCAATGGACGCTAAAGTTAGCCCCGGATGCCAGATAAGATAGCCCGTCTTAAGGAACCCTGGCCCCGAAATTCGGACCCATGCCTTGTCGGCGGGTTGTTCGTCCAGCAGCACGAGCGGCTGATGTTGATGAGCTGTCATTCTATCCTCCGTCTTATGGGCACCTGTGCGGCAGCCAGCCGACAAGCACACTACTGTGATGAGGGCGCATGTGGATGCTAGTCTAAAAGCGCTCATTGATTGTTCGCCTTGTAAATCTGGTACCATTCGTCCTTCGTTAGCCAATACCCGATGTCCTGGTATTGGCACTGATCGGTGTACCCGCTCCGCATTAGCGGCAACGTCCCTGAAGGAAATGAGCCGGCGTAGTGGTCCATGCCGAACCAGTGGCCAAACTCATGCGCGATGCCCAGAGAGGCTTCGCTCCCCGCGTCCTGAATGGCGACTACCCCAATCTTGGTCGACGACGACCCAGCCTGGATCCCCCTAGCAGGCGGATTATTGCTTGAATAGCTTGGGCACCCCAGCGATTGGTACATGGCGCTTTTCTTGACCCACGCGGCGTAATAATCAGCGCCAGTCCACCCGGGGCTCGAGAACGCCACGGTTTCGTCTTGTCCGTCATAGTCCTTATTAACGGAGAGGGCGCAGTCGTCGTTGTCGTCATAGTCCAGCGACTTTGCCGCCTCCTCATGCAGCGTGAAACCGATGCATCCCTGGCGGTTGTACACATCGTTCAGAACCGTTCCCACCGCGGTGCCGGTGGGCGGCGTGAAGCCGGACGTGCATCCGCTCGGGCGGCGCGGGTCCGAAACGGCATAACTCGAGAAGGTGCGGCTGACAAACGGCAGCACCATGACCTGAAATCTGGCGACGACCTCCGCGGCGTTCTTCGCCCGCACCTCGACCCCGGTCGGGCCCGAGGTGGTATTCTCGGTGGACGCCAGCCCTTCAATCGTGACGGTTGCCTGGCTACCGGACCACGCCCCAAGGGACGCGCTGGCTTTTGTCGGGTCTGCTACTTCCAGCGTTACGCACTTGGGCGTGCCGGACGTTAAAACAAGCTTGACAGCCACGTTGTTCCTGCCCGCGGCATCAATGCCGACCTGGAGGCACGCCCAGATTTTTCCCACGCCGGTAATCGGATCGACGCCGTGATTGATTTCGGTCGAGATCGCTTCGAACCCTCCCGTCACCGCCGAGCACGTGCTGCTACTACTGCTGCCACTGCTCATAATGTTCCTAATCGTTGTAAGGTCGTCTCGGCATGGCCGACGCCACCCATTCTTTCGCGCCGAAGCACGCCGCCGCACCCGGCGCAAGCTCCCGCGGCCCAGAGGGGCGGAGCACGCACCAAGCGAAGGCGCGGCGCAAAGCAACGGGGCCGCCCGTGTTGCGGGCCATTCCCCTCGGGGCCCGTCCGCCGGCGTTCCCATCTCATAACCCCATTTCTGCTCCCCCCCGCAAAAAATGCAAGATCTTTCTTGACTTTTTTCTCACCGGGCTTTAGCGCCCGCAGGCCCGGCCCGGCTAACATCCTGCTTTCAAGCATCGAGGACTCTATCTCGAATGTTTCGCGCCACGAATAAGACGGTGACAGCCAGGGTGGGCCGCGCAGTCCTCCGTGCGATCGGCGGCATTGCGGCGCGCAGGGCACTCCGCGCCCTACCCGCGTGTGAAACATGGTGCATAGGGTTTCTTCCCGTGTACCCGGCAAGCTGATGCGAATGCAAGCTCAACGTAAGGGTGTCCATCGAGACTTGAACCATTCTCGTTCATGACAAATTCGCGGTCCGAAAAGCCTCCGCCCTCCGCTCTTAGCCCTCACCTTCCCTTAAGGTGGGGTCTGATAGGGTGGGGGGCATGAAGAGTGAATACGGAAGCAGTCTCTTAGCCACCGCCTTGGCGGGGCTGTCCATGCTGAGTCTTGCCACCGCCGGGCCTGACGAACGGACTCAAGGCCGCAGCACGGGGGACCGCGTCAAGCCGGGGGCGCCCGCCGATGGAGGCCCCCTCGCGCTCGTCTCCGAGCTTCCGGCGCCAGCGCCGCCTCCGACCAACCAAATCACGCTCAACTTCAGAGGCGCCCCGATCAATCTGGTCCTGGATTACCTGAGCGATGCGGCGGGTTTTATCATCAACCAGCAGGCCGAGGTCACTGGCGCCATCGATATGTGGAGCAGCACATCGGTGTCGCGCGACGAGGCGGTCGATCTGCTCAACACCGCTCTGAAAAAGAGCGGCTGCGGGGTAATTCGCCATGGCCGCATTCTCACCGTCGTGCGGTTGGACACGGCGAAGAGTGCCGACCTCGACGTGGTTGTGGGAAGCGATCCGGCGAAGGTCACGCGCTCCGACGAAGTGGTGACGCAAATCATTCCCGTCCGGCACGCCAACGTCACCCAACTCCTCAACAACCTTCAGGTGTTGCTCCCGGCTTCGGCCTCGCTCTCCGCTAACGAGAGCGCCAACACGCTGATCATGGTGGCGGCCAAAGCCGACATTCGGCGTATGCTCAAGATCATCACCGCCCTGGACGCCGCCATTGCCAGCGTCTCCTCGATAAAGGTCATCCCGCTGCGTTATGCCGATGCCAGACAGTTGGCGGCCATTATCCAACAGCTCTTCGCCTCACAGGATTCCGGCCAGAGCGGCGGGGGGAATCGCCGCGGCCAAATGTTCAATATGCCCTTTGGCCCGCCAGGAATGGGCGGCCCCTTCGGTGGCGCTTTGAACGCCAACTCCAGCAATGGCGGCGCCAATGCATCGGGCGCGAAGGTTGTCGCGGTTGCGGACGATACCTCCAACTCGCTGGTCGTGAGCGCGCCCGCCGATCTCATGGTCATTGTGACCAATATGGTGGAGCAGATCGACCAACCGGTGGCGGATGTCACCGAACTGCGCCTCTTTCATCTGCGCAACGCGGACCCAACCGAGTTGGCGGACCAATTATCTCAACTCTTCCCCGATGACAGCCAAAAGTCCTCGAACCAAAACCAGGGAATGTTCCGATTCGGTGGGCCGCCTGGATTTGGCGGGCCTTTTGGCCCTCGTTTTGGAGGCAATTCCGGCCAAAACCAGTCTGATCAGACCAGCCGCACAAAAAAACGCGGACAGCTCATCGCCGTCGCCGACGCCCGCACTTCGACCCTGCTGGTGAGCGCCGCCAGCACCCTGATGCCCCATATCGCGAAGATGATTGAACAACTCGACTCCAGCCCCGCCAAGAAGGAAATCGTGCAGGTTTTTGAGTTGCGCAATGCCGATCCGAGCGACGTCAACCAGGTGCTCCAGGATCTATTCAATCGCAACAACACCATGCGCAACGCCAGCGCCAACAGCCAAAACTCCCTCTTGGGCAACAATAACCCGCTCAAATCCCGCCAGACCCAGCAGCAGAATCAAAACTCGCGCAGCTCAGCATTCGGCAATTCAGCCCGAGGCGGCGGGTTAGGTGGGGGCGGAGGCGGCGGATTCTGAGCGGGAGGGGCGGGATTGGGGAAGGCTCCGGGAATACTTAACGATGAAACATGAGCACACCTTGCAAGGTGTGCTCATGCCGTCATTGCAGCCAATAGGCAGCCGGGTGGATCAAGAAATCCTCCCAGGAGAGGCCTTGTCCGCCGACGAGCAGTTTGCGTTTTGGCTTGAATCGGCGGTCAAACGCCTCCATGCCCGGCAAAGATTGAGGCCGCCGCCCACTCTTGACCTCGATAGCGACAGTCGTCTTGCTCAAGCGCAAGATGAAATCGACCTCTTGATTCCCTTCCCGCCAATAGGTCAGTTCGATGCTTGTGCCGAGACTGGTGTTAAACAAGTGCGCCCCGGCGCAGGATTCCACCAATCGACCCCAGTAGTCGCCGTCCTGCCATCCTTCCGCCATCGTCCGGCTGTCCAAGGCGCTCATCAGGGCCGTATTGAGGACCTACAACTTGGGGCTTGAGCCACGATGTAGCGGCGCCAGCGTTCGGGTTCGGCGATTAGCCCAGCGGCACCGGGATACGCTCCGTAATAGATGTATTGAGCCAGGCTCCAGCCCAAGGCCTCCTTCATCTCGGCAAACGACCAATGGGGGACAGGAATAACCTCGAACCTTCCGGCCAGGCTCTCCGTCAACCCACCCATCATCAGGAGCGGCGCAGAGCCAAGCAGAACAACCTTGAGCGGCAAATCTTCTCAGAGGCGGCGCAACAGTTCGTGGTAAAGCACTCGTCGGACCATAAATTTACTCAGGTGCCTGAGTAGATTTACTCATGACCTCAACCAAAATCAATGCCGCCCTTCCGCCAGCTCCGGCCGCAGGTCGCCCACGTCCCGGTTGCCCGGTTCGAGCAGGCCGGCGCTGAGCGCATACCGCGTCAGCCCGGCTACCTCGTGAATGCGCAGCTTCTTCATTACGCCCTGCCGATGTTTCTCCACGGTCTTGGGGCTGATGCCCAACTCCGAGGCCATCTCTTTGCTGGAGAACCCCTGGGCGACCAATTCGAGGACCTGCCGTTCACGGGGGGTCAATTTGCTCTTCCCACCGGTGGCCGTTTGGTTCGATGGCGTCTTCCGGAACTCGTGGCGGAGTTGCCGCGCAATGGAAGGACTAAAGAAGCGGTTCCCACTCTGCACGGTGCGGATGGCCTTGAGCAGGTCCTGGGCAGCGGTCTGCTTGAGCAGATAGCCGCGGACGCCCGCCGCCATCATCTGGCGGACATACTCAGCGTTGTCGTAGCTAGTGAGCACAACCACTTTCGTGGCGGGTAGTTCTCTGCGAATCTGGCGAGTGGCTTCCAGCCCGTTAAGGACTGGCATCGCCAGGTCCATCAGAACGACCTCCGGGCGGGTCCTCCTCGCCAGGTCCACCGCTTCTTGACCGTCTTGAGCTTCGCCGATGACCTGAATGTCCGCCTCCGCGGAAAGCAGCGCTCTCAGGCCTTCTCGCACGACTGTGTGGTCATCCGCAACGAGCACGGAGATCTCTGTCATATCTCATCTCCTCCATGGCTACCTTGCGCCAAAAGCCTGCCCTTCGGAATAGGGTTAGGAGCCTATTCTTCCAAGGCACGTGCCACCGCTCGGGCCAGTTTCTCCCGGTAGGCGGGTTCGGCGATGAGCCTGGCTTCGCGCGGACAGGAGAGGTAGCCTCCTTCGATGAGGACCGCCGGGCGGTGCTGGCCGCGCAACACCCCCAGGAATCGCGCCCGGCGAACCCCGCGGTCCCGGTCGCCGTTGACCCGGAGCAGGGCGCGTTGGACACGGCAGGCGAGTTGGAAATTCGATTTATCAAAGGCGTTGTTCGGAAAGACCAGCGTGGGGTCATCACCGTAGCCCCTGGTAATGCTGGAGGGCAATCCCTCGGGAGTCAGGCAATAGGTTTCCAAGCCCTCCTGGGTCTTGTCACTGCCGGCCGAGTTGAAGTGGAGGCTCACAAACAGGTCCGCGTTGTGGGCGTCGGCAAAGGCGATGCGCTTTGCTATCGGAACGTCAACGTCACGCGTGCGGGTCAAGTACACCCGCCACCCGTCAGGGGCGAGCAACCGGCCCAGCCGCCGGGCCCAATCCAGAGTGTACTCCTTCTCGTAATGTCCCCCCAGCACGCTGGGCGCCCCCGCGTCCTCCCCACCATGGCCCGGATCGATGACGATGACCCGATGGGCTCCGCTCTTCCGTTCGCGCGGCCGGGAAAGGAGCGGCTCGATCGTCTTTTCCAGGTCCAACGCATGAACAAAAGGCTGGCCATGAACCATTTTCGGGGGGAAGCCCAGACGCAATTCAACGCCGTGCCATTCCGCCGAATCGCTGCCCGGACGCAGCAACAACATGCCCGTCGCCGTCGCCAGGATGAATGCGGTGGGTTGTCCGAGCTTAACCTCCCGCAACGAGCCAATCCCGTTGGCCCGACACCATAAGTTGAGCGGAACCCACGTGGTATCGAAGTGCCTGGGCTCCGCCGCCGCGCGATACCTGCCCTGCGCCGTTGCGCGAGCAATGGGTGCTGGAGGCTGCAATCGAATAATCGTGGCGGGTTGGCGTGCCAAGGCGGCCTTAAGGGCCAAGTCCTTGCTCGACCAATCAGGCGGGGGCGCTGAACCGCGCGGCGGCGCCGAAGCGCAGCCGGCCAGCGCAATCGCCAACAGGCCCGCCACAATTCTGGTCGGATAGAGCATTCTCACATTGTGGGAAATCGCAACACCGGCTCAAGCGTGAAGTCAACGTCTCACCGCGGGTCCGGCGCAATGCGTATTGCCTGGCCGCCGTTGTGGGCGAGGTCGGCGTGGAGGACGGTCTGGGCGTTGACGCGTCGGCGCTCTATCCGCACCTCCATCGGCG
Source organism: bacterium (assembly GCA_021784555.1). GTDB lineage: Bacteria > Verrucomicrobiota > Verrucomicrobiia > Limisphaerales > UBA8199 > JAJYHY01. The sequence continues at coordinate 6,807 of JAJYHY010000202.1, read as the reverse complement.
CGCTGCCGTCTGGTTCCGCGTCGCTATAGATCCATGCTGTATAGCGGCGGCGTGGCTCCAGGAAGCTGAGGGGGATGTCCAACTCGCGCCGCTTGACGGCGTTGAGCGTGCCAACAAACCATTCATCCCCCTTCCGCCGCGCGACGGTCACATACTGCCCGATGACGCCATGCAGGACGCGGGTTTCGTCCCACGTAGCAGGGACGTGCTTAAAGAGAGCCAGCTCCGGTTCCCAACGGCACTGGGCGGGCCGGTCATACCAAAAGAGGAACTGAAGAGGGCTGAAAAACACAATGGATGCGGCGAGTTGATGGGCGTGGGTGGTCTTGATGCGCTTATCGTACCAGCAGATCGTGCAGTCGGCCGGACCGCAGAGAAAGCGGGTGAAAGGCAGGACGGCATTGTGCCAGGCGGGAGGCATTTCCTCGTTTCCGCGAACCCCCTCCTGCGTCAGGAGATTTGGATAGGTCCGCGACCAGCCGGTGGGACGGTATTCGTCGTGGATATCCACAACCAGGTGGGCGGCGGCGCACTTGCGCACGGCCTCGTGCAGCCACGCCGTCCATTTTTGCGAACCAACGTTGACAAAGCCGAATTTGAGGCCCTGGATACCCCATCTTTGGTAAACTGGCAGGAGTTGGTCGAGCTGACGTTCCAATGCCTTGTGATTGACGTAGAGAATCACGCCGATGCCGTGCTCGTGCGCGTAGGCGATAACTTTTCGCAGGTCCAGCCCGCCCTGGGGCCGGTTTGGATTCACCTTGACAAACCTCGCGTCTGAATTCGCCGAGTTCTCGGGCCCGTACCAGCCGGCGTCGTACTCGATGTACTGGAGATCCTCTTTGACCGCGAAATCCACGCAAGCCATGCCTCCTTTTGTGCTCAAGGTCACCTCGCGAATGACCTTTCCAGGCTTGATCCAGCTCGTGTCCGGGATAGCGCACGGGGCGTTCAGGTCCATGACGAAGTAGTCCCTCTCGATCAGTTGGCCGGGTGAGTCGCCCACCATCACGAACCGCCAGGGCGAGGTAAACGGAGTCGCCGCCCTGACCGGACCGGCGAGGTCCGGCACAAGGGTCAGAGGCTGGCCCGGCTCGTTCTTCAGGCGCATGCGTGAATAATCGACCAACCGCGCCTCGCCGAGGGCAATCGTCGGGCCGCCGTTGATTTCAATCACCAGCGGGCGCTCGCAATTCGCGCCGACCTGGGAGAGCGGCTTGTGCGAATACACCCCCTGCGCTGAGTACACCGGCCAGCAAAGGTAATCGGAGTCGAAACAAAACTCCGTCGCCTCGCCGGCTATCGTGCAGGAGTCCAGCGCCGCCTGCTTGGGCAGCGTATAACAGAAGGCCGCGCCCTCATCATAGACGCGAAATGTCAGACGCAACTCGTGGGCCGGCGTTTCGGAATCCGCCAAATCCACGACCAGTTGGTTGTAATGGTCGCGTATCTCGCTGCGTTCGGCCGCGACCGGTTTCCAGGTCGAGTCATGGGTGCTCCTCCGTAGATTCACGACTCTGAAATCCCGGTCCAGGTCCGGGCCGTCCCGCAAGATCAGTCCCAACCGGGATTCCTGGACGATTGTCCTGCCTTTGTAGCTCAGGCTGAAGACCGGACACCCGGTCGCGCCACGGATTTCCTCCAGGCGAAAACTCAATATCAGCCGCCCGTCGGGCGAACTGACTTCGAGCGGCCCGGCAATTGCCGCCCATCCGAGAATGACCGCCATGCATCCGATCGCCCACCTGGCCTTTGTCGAAATGATTCCCGTACTCATCCGCGGATTGTTGCTCGCCCTGCGCGAAGGGTCAAGACTGACGCCGGGGCGCATCGAGATGCGCCCCTAGTGCCGTTAGATGCGGATTTGAGGTTTTCAGTTCCGAGATTGTCGTGCATCTTACCACCATAAAAGCACAACTGACGATGCCACAGGAACTGAAAGAGCCTGAGCCGCCGGTTACCCTGGCCCGGAGGCTGGGAGATACGGCCCCTGTGTCGGGTTTGGCCATTCGCTTGGCGCGCTTGAGCGGAGCCGGGGCGCGTCTGCCGGAATGGTTGCTCAAAGTCGCCGTTGAACGTGGCGCCAAACACTATCAGCGCGATTTCGACCCGACTCTGCCCCCAGACAACCCGGGCATCGCCGACGAGGAGATCGGCGTCGCCCTTTGCTTGGGACAGAATCCCTATAGAGTGGACCACCTCCGAGCCGCCTCTCAGTTGCTGTCTTCGCCCCGGGTGGACCCGCGACGCCTGGCGCGCCTGGCGGAAATGGAGCGCGTTGAACCGGTCCTGCTCCACATCGCGGCGGCTTGTGAGCGGGTCGGCGAAATCTCTGAGCCGTGGGCAACCTTGCAGGGCCAACTCCATCCTCGGCGCACCGTTCGCACCGAGGCCCTTCCGCACTGGACACGATTTGCCATTCTGCCGGGCCTCACCCGGCACGGCTACGCCCCGCCGCAATGGCTCAAGCGCCGTGAATAACCCGCTCGCCATTTTGCGTGCCCTGGACGGTCACCTCGATCACCCGGTGGAGTTGACGCTCTACGGACGGGCCGCACTCGCGTTGGGATTCGCTACACATGAACGCCGACACGAGACGACACAGGACGTGGATGCGATTATTCCCATGGCCCAGCTCGACCAACTGCGCGCTGATGAACAGTTCTGGGATGCCCGCGACGTCACCAACGCGGAGCTGGCGGAGCACGGACTCTACATGACCCATTTGTTCACCGAAATGGATGTGTTCTTGCCGCCGGATTGGCTGGAGCGCCGGGTAGCGATTCCCTGCCCCTTCACGCACTTGAAACTGTACCGGCCCGCGACTCTCGATCTGATTCTCACCAAAATGATGCGTGGGGCTGATCCCGACGACCTCTCCGACATCGAGTTCCTCCTGAGAAACGAGCCGGTGACAGAAACGGAATTGCGCGCCGCGTTCGAGCGCGTGCGAATGCCCGACATTCAGGAGTTGCACGACGCATTTCGCAGCGCCAAGCCCAGGGTCTTGGCTCTGCTGCCGCCAGCAGGGCCGGCCCAATCCGGCTCCTGAGGCAATCGGCACGACGGTGGGGGGGCGCCGTTCATGCCGTGTGTCGATGGCCGCAGGCGCATAGCCGCTCCCATTAAGCGCGCCGCCGCAGGATGACAGAGACCGCGACGGAGGCGAGGCTGACCAAAACCAGAGAGGCGAGCATGGTCAGGGACTTGAGCCGCATCAGATCGATGAGCAGTACCTTGGCCAGAGTCAGCGCCATGCAGGCCAGGCCGCAGCAGAGGGGCGCTCGGCGGCGAGCGGCGTGCCCCCAAAACGTCAGAGCCAAGGCGGTGATGACGAGCATGACCGTCTGGCTCAGGAGCAGGTGTGCCGGCTGGATGAAGAGACGGTTCAGCAGTTCCCAGAATAACCCCAGCAGCAGGACAAGTCCGGCGGCCAGGGAAACGGGGGCCAGGCGCATGGGGAGTCCGGAGTAGGGCGCGCCGCCGGCGCGGCCATTGTTGATGTAATGAGTCACGAGGATCAGCGCCGAGAAGCTCATGGCTGCCAGTCCCTCAAGTGCAATAGGAGGCCGGAACAATTGTGCCAGTCCGGCGGCCATGGCCACCAGCATCAGCAGCGTTGCGAAGACGGCGGCCCAGTCGGAGGCGGCGCGGCGTCCGGCGAACCAGAGCGCCAGGCCGCCGACGGCGCAGAGAAGGCCAGTGTGATCGAGCATCGCCCAGCCGATGGCGCCGGCAAAGGCCGTGGTGGCCATCAACCCGGCCAGTCCGGCGGTGGCCTTGCCGTCGTGGCGTGCCCAAATGGTGACGGCGGCCAGAGCGGCTGCCGCGATGGCGCCGGTAGTGGCGCCGAGGGCCGGCCCGTGGGCAAGATACTGGATGCCGGCCAACCAGAGGGTCACCAGAGGCAGCCAGATCGAGTCCCACCGCAACCGGCGGAAAGCAAGGAGATGCTGGACCACAATCAGGCACCAGATGGCGGCTGAGGCGGCCAGAAGACCGCCGCCGACACCAGGTTCCTCTCCGCAGAAGAAAAACCCCGCCGGGAGCAAGAGCAAGGCAGCGAAAGTCGTCAACCGGCGCAGCCACCCCCATCCGGCGCGCCAGGAGCTTGCAATTCCGGTGCCGGCCAGGAGCACGAAAAGCACCAGTTGCAAGCCCACGGTCGTTCCCTTCATATCGAGCGCGACTAGCGCCAGAATTCCTCCGATAACTCCTGTCCCCGCCAGGGGCGCCTTTCGCCGGCGAATAGCCATGCCCAGGGCCAGCAGAGCGAATCCGGCGATGGCCATCATCGCGGTGGCGCGACTCAGCGTCAGCGTCCGGAGCGCCGATTCGATGGCAATGAAGAAAGCCAGCACCGCGCCGGAGCAGGGAAGCAGGCTGCTTTCCCGGGCGAACCCTCCGAACCGCCCGGGGATAAGTGACAGCAGGACAAGTTGGGCGGTGTAGGCAAAGCCCAGTACCGTGCCAAAGCGCGCACCGAGGATATTCTCTTGGGTCAGGACGCGAAGGATGAGCGCGCCCAGCAACGCGAAGCAGAGCATCGCAATCCGCTTAAAGATCGTCGCCGCCGCGATCTCTGCCTCGAGCGCGGCCGGCGCCATACTGGGGGCGGGCGCGCCGTCCGGTTCCGCCTCTGAAACCGGAGAAGCGCCCCGCTGCTCCATCCGCTCCAGCCGGATTTCAAGCGCCCGAACACGCTCGCGCAGTTGTGCGATTTCTTCCGATTCTACTGCGGCGGCGCCTAAGGCAAGGTTATTCATGGCCTGGCTATTAGCGGGCAGCACCCTGCGCCAGCGCCGCGGCCCGGAAACCGGTGCTTCACTGCGACACCCGCGAGCGGGCGCCTTTCACCATTCAACCCTGGTCTGGCGATATCAACAACCATAGGTGATGCCGCCCATGAGCATGCCAAAAGCCGGAAGAAACGAAAAGAAAAATTATAGACTCACATCAACGCAAATACTTACCTTATTTTGCTCATTAGGGGCCAATTTATGGCGGGTCTGGGAACTGGCGAGGGCGGATTCCCGCAAGCGACGCTTGAAACGGAAGCCGGCACGGGTGGGCCGGCAACGGCTCGGCAGCAGTTGATCCGGTCACCGGAAGAGGCGTCGCGACCTGTGTCAACGCCACGACGAGCCTACCTCGCCGCGTTCTGAATCGATACGGATTTGATGTTCACGAACTCGCGAATACCATAGATGCTCAACTCGCGGCCATAGCCCGACTGCTTGACGCCGCCGAACGGCAAGGCCGGAGTGGAGGCGACCATGCCGTTGATGACGGCGACACCCGCCTCAATCCGTTCGATGAACAACTCGCGCTCCCGCTCGTCGTTGGTCCAGGCACAGGCGCCCAGACCGAAACTGGAACGATTGGCGATTCGAATGGCCTCTTCCATGCCATGGGCCTGCCAAAGGCAGGCTGCCGGTCCGAACAGTTCCTCCCTGTCCGCCGGCGATCCGGAAGGAATCTCCGCCAAAACGGTCGGAGCGAAGAAGTTGCCTGGGCCATCCAGGCGGCGGCCGCCAAGCAGCACGCGCGCGCCCATCCGAACCGTCTTGTCCACCTGTGCCGCCAAATCTTTCAGCACGTCCGGCGTTGCCAGCGGGCCGATGTCTGTGCCTTCGTCCATCGGGTCGCCCACCTTGAGAGAGGCCATCCGCTGGATGAATTCCCGCTCGAATTCAGGCGCGATTCGCCGGTCGATGATGAACCGCTTGGCGGCGATGCATGATTGCCCGTTGTTAATCGTCCGCGCCCGCACGGCCATTCTTGCCGCCGCCTCCAGGTCCGCGCTCGGCATGACGATGAACGGGTCGCTGCCGCCAAGTTCCAGAACGGTTTTCTTTATTTGCTTGCCCGCCGCACTGGCCACGCTGCTGCCCGCTCCAACGCTTCCGGTCAGAGTCACGGCGCGCACGCGTGAATCCTCGATGAGCCGACCAACCTGCTCGGACCCAATGAGCAATGCTTGAAAGGCCCCTTCTGGAAAGCCCGCGCGCTGGAAGATGTCTTCAATGGCCAGGGCGCACTGCGGCACGTTCGAAGCGTGCTTGAGCAAGCCCACATTGCCCGCCATGAGCGCGGGGGCGGCGAACCGGAACACCTGCCAAAACGGAAAATTCCAGGGCATGATGGCCAGCACCGCCCCAAGTGGTTCGAACCGGACGAAACAGTGCGCCGTTTGGGCGGAAGTCTCCTCTTTGGCCAAAAACCGGGCGGCGTTTGCGGCGTAGTAGCGGCAGGCCAGGGCGCATTTCTTGGCCTCCTCGACCGCGGCCCGCACTGGCTTGCCCATCTCGCGGGTCATGATGAGCGCGAGATCGCTGCTCTCGGTCTCGAGGATGTCAGCGGCCCGTTCCATGGCCTGAGCGCGCTGTTCAAAGCTAGAATGACGCTGGCGCTCGACCGCCTCAGTGGCGCGCTGAAGGCGGGTTTCGATTTCACGCTCGGAATACGGTTCGAAGATCTGGAGAACCTGGCCCGTGGCGGGGTTAACGCTGGCGATGCGGGGCTTCGAGACCCGCGGACTCGGCTTGCGGGCCGACCTCGTTGCGGGTTTGGCGCGTTGCACGCCGGGCTTTCGAGTGGTCCTTGCCTTTGGCTTTCGGGCATTCAGAAGACTCTTTGCTCTCGTTGTCGCTCGCATACCTTCATCCTTCCTTCCATATTTGCTCCCTTATCCAGTACCTCACTTCCGCTGGTGGACGCAAACCTTATCAGAGAATGTAACGACTCGACATAGGAGCGCGGACGCCCTCGTCCGCGACTGCGGCCTTCTCGACACGCGGACGAGGG
>JAJYHY010000613.1 GCA_021784555.1 bacterium | reverse complement strand
AGAGAGATTCAGCTCCAGCGGCACGTGGATAGGCGAGCGGCCAAGCGCCGCCAGCGCGTCCACGGGATTGCGCACAAAGATGGTGTCCGCATCAACCCAAATGAAGTAGTCGAAGGAGAGGCGGCTCATACCCACCTTCAAATAGTGCAGCTTGAACATCCCGCCGGCCTTGTCGCATTGGCAGGCGTCGTAACACTCACACCCGGCCAATGGGCGGTCCGCCAGCACATGGAACTGTCTGAACACCCCCGCCTCGCGGGCCGTCCGCACGCACCGCTCCATCAGGGCGCCGTAAGCGCCGGTGGCGACGGACCAATAGCAACAGTTCGGTGTCACGTCCATGGTGCCGGCGGCAGAGGCCGGCCTCTAGAGTCCTCGAACTCCAGAACATGTTGCGGACAGGTCAAGTTTTACGGCGTCTGCGGCGAGGGCGAAGCGGTCTGCGACTCCCCCACCGGCATTTTTCATTAGGCATTGGGCATTCGGCATTATTCATTGGCGATGCCCAACGCCCAATGCCTAATGAAAGATGCTCAATGACATGGGAAAAACAGTCTGAGGCGAAGCCTCGCTAAAATGTTAGCGCCTGGATCCACCTCCGGCGGTGCTCTTCAGGGTTGCACAGGCGCTCGCGCGCGTGGGCGGCGCCGTTGCGGCTGATTCGCAGCCGTAGCGGATAGTCCTCGTACAACTCACGGACACAGCTCCTGAACTCCTGGAAGTCCCGGCAGATGAACCCGCTCTCGCCATGCACCAGGAGCTTGTCCTCCGGATCAATGTAGTTGCCGGTAGTCAGCGAGGCGGTGGATTGGTGGATTTCGGCAAAGGCGCTCGCCTGGAACGGCGAAACGAAAAGCACCCGGTCCACCAAACCTTCCTTGGCCGCCTCCGCCTCGCCCTTGAACGGAAACATCATCTCGTTGGACCAGACGAGCCGGAGTCCGCGCTCTTTGAGGCCCCGCGCCCGGCCCGAGATGAAAAAGTCGCCATCGCAGATGCCCAGGGCCACCCCGTCGAGCCTCTTCGGCAGTTCCTTGAGCAGGACGCACGGGATTCCATAAGGCGCCAGGATCTGCCTCACGCGCTTGTCCTTCAAGGCCCAGAGCTCGGGCGCCACGACCGTTATCCTGAAATCCCGGTGCAGCAGCCGGATCAGGTGCGTGATCTTCGTAGCCGCGCCGCCCACGCGCCCAGGAATCCCGCACAGGTACAGCGGCGGCGCGGCTTGGCTGGGGCCATTGAATTTCAAAACAGGTTGTGAACAAGTCACATTCACGTAGGCTTATGCGAAGAACAAGATTGTCTGGGGCGGAGCCTCGCTAGGGCCAACGCCTTCGCAACAATTCCTCTGTCCCCATTCCTTCGTCGGATCCTCCCGAGCCGCGTCCCGCGTACCCCTGCGCACAAACGAGCCTGACAGAGGAATCGGGACAAAGGAATTCAATCTGAAAGGAGCCTTGATGGAGGGGTCTGAGGCGAAGCCTCGCCAGATTCTAGATCCGTCACGTCTCAAGGTGCCGGGGCCGCCGTCGCCCAGTACGAAATGGCAAATTCCCCTGCGGACCCATTTCCCGCAGCATTCAAGCCGGCGCCACACTGCCTTGCTCCTCCTCCGAACGCTCGCTGCCCACTGGGGCGCCCGTCTCCGCCGGATTCGCGCGCCAACCCGGGGAGTAATAGTCATAGGCGAGCTTCAAAAGCCAGAGGATGACGCAGTTCCGGGCGATGCCGAGGAAAGCGCCCCTCTTGCCCGCGGTGAAGACTCCCGTCAGGCCCAGGCAGCCGCAGGAGGGCGGATGGGCCAGCGTCGAGAGATACCACAGGAAACCGGTAAAGGCGAACATCAGGACGGTTGTGGCGGCCAGGCTGAACCTCAAGTCGATCCTCCACACCAGCATCGCCCCAAGATAAAGCTCCAGCGCGGTGACGGCCACAATTGTCCAGCGGGCCAGCCCGATCGGCAGATCCATCGCCTTGAGGGCGAGCGTCGCCCCGCCGGGGCTGGCCAGCTTATAGACGCCGGAATAGAGCAGCAGCGCGCCGATGACGAAAGGGACAAACTTCCCGATTGTCTTAAGCATAGGCTTCCTCCTCAAAAGATGGTGTTGATGTGCAGCCAGCCGTCTGTCATCAGATGGCTGAGCGCCCAGTTTTGATCCTCCTCAACCCAAAGGAGGCTGAAATAGACCGGCCCGGCAGCCTGCGCGCCGTTTGCTTTAGCCAGGAAGCTTACTTCAAACACCAGCGGTCGGCCCGACTCCGGCAGGCCGGTATAAACAAACCCCGGGTCGGCGGCGGCGTACGACACCGTGAACCCGTTCTTGACCGGCCCCGCCAGCAGCAAGGCCGGCGCGTTGGTATGGTCTATCCCGCTGCGAACGCTCCAGAGACAGACTGCCGTAAGCCTTGGCAGGCGAGGCGTCGGCCCGCCATGCAGCTTCTCCCACAACAGCCTTACAAAGTCCTGTGGACCATGCGGGCCCGCTGGCCGGCCCACCGACGGACCGAGGAGGGCAAGAGCGCGCGGGCTCGGCGCGAAGGTCCAGTGGAATCCGTCGGTCTTCAGCCGGCAATACTCACGCAGGGTGGGATGCTCAAGGTAGGCCAAAACCCGCGGCAGCCTCACCCTGAGTGCCGTCTGCTGCGCCTTCGATAACTCCCCCAGCGGGGCCGTGGCCAAGGCCGCTCGGGCCACCTTGGCCGCTGAGAAACCGCTGTAGGCCTGGGCCCGCCAAGTCGCCTCCACTTCACGACTCTGGCTGGCCGCGGCGCCCGACGCCGCCCGCTGCAAATCCGCGCCATAGTGCGCGGGAAAGACAAACCTTAGCGCGGAAACGACGCCGAGAACGGCGCCGAAGGTCCAAATGTGCGTGGCTGCTCTCATGGCCTTCGCACCCAAGTCTCAGGATGCGGCTGGTGATCGTTGTTCAACCGGACGGAGTTTGCCCGCGCGCTGAACAGCACGCTGGGGCGCATCCCTCCGACGTGCCCATCGCAGGCGGCGAAATTGTAGTCCTGCCCGTGCCGTGGCGGGTAGGGCGCCGGAAGCAGCGACCCCGGCGGGGCCTCCAAGAAATCGATGCCGGCCGCGGATTCAGAGGTGAGGCCGCCGAGTTCC
>JAJYHY010000201.1 GCA_021784555.1 bacterium | reverse complement strand
GGGTTTGGCTCTCCCCGCTCTGCTCCAGGGCGCTGATGGTCGCGCTGAGGTCGGCGGCGCCCAGGACGTGGGGGAAAAGCTTCTGTATCCCTATCCCAACCGAGGGGACATTCTCCGTGTGCAACATTCCGGTGAAGTCCTGTGGCGTGCGGACCTCCGGACTTTGACGCCCGGTTTCCCACAACGCCCCCAACTGCATAAACGCCGGTTTGGCGACGGTCACAAACCGCGCCTCGATGAGGACCTGGGGTATCGGGCGGTCGTACTGCTCGATGATTTGTTGCAGGGTGTCGAGTTGCTCAGGCGTGCCGCGGGCCACAATCAAGTTGTGCTCGTAATCGATAATCCACTTCGAGCCCTTGAAGAATTTCTCAATGGCCTGCTCCAACGCCGGATGGTCCGGCGCTTCATCATTCACGAACCTCTTGTAATTGGCCTTGGCCGTCTCAGTCTTCACATTGTTGGGGCCGGTGGTGAAGGTCTTGACCACCTGGTCAGCGCCAAATTCGGCCGGCAGCACAAAGCCCTTGCGCAGCCGGTAAAAACGGGTCTCCTCCATCAGGTTCTTAGTGTCTTTGCCATCGGTGACCCAGACCAGTTGGTTGCCGACCTGGAATTGAAGGTCGTAGTTGCGTGAGACGTAGTGGAGAAACTCCCCCAGCTTGACGTTTTCGAGGTTGACGGTGAGATTCTGTTTGAGCGCCGGCAGTGATTTGTCGGCTACCACGTTGATGCCGGTGGACTGGCTGATGTGGATGAGAATCGTCCCTAACGGCACGTTATCGAGGTGGATGGTGATCCGCTTATCGAGCAGCTTCGACATCCTGCCCTTGTCGGTATCAAAATCGAACATCGGCCCCTGCTCGTGGATCGTCTTATCATACGTGTCCGGGATATAGGGCGAGTTCTCAATGCGCGAGACGGTGTCGCGCACGTCCTTGCGAGGCGGCAGACCGCGGTCCTTCTGCTCCGTCACCAGGCTCTTAATGGTGGGATTGAACACCGAGTACTTCGCATCGACCTGCCGGATCTTGGCCTCGAGCGCTTGTTGGCGCACTCGTTGTCCCTCCCTTGCCACCCAAACCTGCACGCGCTGCACCACCGGGTCGTTCGGGGCTTCCGCGGCCAGGGCGTCGGCCTTAGCCTGCGCTTCTTCCCATCGGCCTTGGCCGGCGAGGCGCGTTATCTCCTGGATCTCCGGGTCATATTTCTGGCTATACCTGACCCTTGAGGGCGGCTTTGCAGCGGGAACGGGCCTGGGCTGCTGGCAGGCCATAAGAGAGAGCAGAAACACAATGACGCCCAGCCCAGCAGCCCACCGGGTTTCCGGGCGATGGACTCTCGCCTCGCCATCGGCCTCGTTTCGATGCTGCTTCGCCCCGTTCATGTTCCAGGGCGGAACCGGGCGGAGGATTTCCTGGCAAGCGCGTGGAGGTATTCACCGCCGCGATTCACCGAGTTCTGTTTCGCTTTTCCACGCATATCTGGGAAGCATCATCTGAGTTCCGAGCTGAAGAGGGAAGGAAAAAGTGAGCCCCACAACTCGGCGGCGGCAAAGTAGCGCGGAGCAGAGGCGCCGAAGATCCGAGGAGCGGGGGCTGTCGCTAGTACGAGCCGTGGCGCTTCTTCCCGCTGCTCTTAAATTGGAAGGCGAGGCCGGCCAAACCCACCACCAACCATGACAGCAGGGGAACCAGGTCCGAGGCACTGGACGGATGGTGGGGAGAAGGCGTAAAGAATATGGGAAAGGCGTTTGGCGTGTGGGTTGAGAATCTCAGCATGCCCGACACAATGAGATAGGAACCGCCAAACGCCGTTGAGAGGATAATCATGAATCTCCTCGCAACGAGAGCCGCCACTCCAAACATAAGCGCCCCAATGGCCATCCAAAGGATTTGCGGTGGATGACCGGCGGCGCCTGAGGCAGCGGCGCCGATGATCCCGCCCGCGCTGGCCCCGAGCAGAAAAATGCCCACCAGAAACAGCCAGACACAGAGCACCGCGCCAATGATGCCCACGACAACCGCGGCCGCAAAGTGAACCGCGGCCTGGGCCGGCGCCAGCGCCATTCCCAACTCCCACCCGCCCACGGCGCCGACGACAAATCCCGTCAGGCCAAGCGCCACCCTTAGGATACGATAACCCCAAAAGCAGGCCAGCACCCCTGCCGCCACGGCGAGCAAAGCCACCGTCTGGCCGGCGGGTGCGGAGCCGTTCAGGCCATTAGCAGCATTTAAGTCGTTTGTGATTCTCATACCGCCGGCCCGGTCTCGGCCAGGCCAACGCGGACACCATAGCCGAGATGGCGCCGAGGCTCAATAGGGCGTTTTTGGCAATCATCGGCATAAAACCATCGAAGCCTGGTCTCTCCTCGTACAAACCCACGCAATGAATTAGATTGGGCTCATTATTGAATAAACTGAAATGATTTATTAAACGTGACAAAATAGGGTAAGTGATTGCCAATGGAGGGAGAGCGGTCGATTTTCCATGTTTCGTATAAAGGAAGATGGCGGGTGGTACGGACTTTGTGCCGGGATCGCCGCCGGTGGATGGTAAGCCGTCCGCCAAACCGAAGATTTGCTCTTATGAACCTGAGATTCTGTTTGCTACCCGGCAGCGTTGCCGTTGCGCTCTTCCTCAGCACCGGCCCTGTTCTCGCGCAGTCCGATTGCACGGATTGCCATGGGGGTGTTTACACGAAATGGGCGGCTGGCGCCCACGCCACCACCCAAACCAATGTCGCGTCCGAGTTGAGCCAGTCCGACGCGGGCCTCACGCCCGGCGAGGTCGTCCAGCAGGAGGACTGCCTCGGCTGCCACGGCCCGCAAGCCGTGGTGGCCAACGGCCCCATGAGCGAGAGCGACGCCATGGGGTTTTTCTTCACCACCAGCAACGGTGAGTTTAGCGCCGCCACGACGGTGACCAACACGGCGATGTGGCCGCAGGTGGACTGTGTCACGTGCCACAACGTGCCCGGTGATCATCCGAGCACGCTGCCGACGCTGGCGGTGTTCAACTCCCAGACAAAGCAGTACATGGCGGTGGCCAACTCCAGCGCCTTGTGCGGCCAGTGCCATGGGAACCTCCACTTCGCCGACACCGATCACCTGATCTACAACGCCTGGACTAACAGCGCCCACGCCCACACGCAGGGCGACGTGGCCGATGAACTGAGCCACGATGACATCGGGCTGACGCCGGCCGGGGTGGTCCAGGACGAGAACTGCATCGCCTGCCATGCGCCGACCGCCGTGCTGGCCAATGGCGGTATGACCGAGGGCCAGGCGTTGGGCTATTTCTTCACCACCAGCAACGGCGCATTCTCGGATGCCACGGTCGTGACGAACGCCTCCGACTGGCCGTCGGTCGGCTGCATCACCTGCCACGACCCGCACGATCCCGGCAAGGTCTCCTACTTCAATTCCTCGACCAAGCAATATCAGGTCATGGCCGATGCCGCCCAACTCTGCGGCCAATGCCACGGCAATCTGCGCTTCCCCGACACCGACCACCTGAGCTACAACATTCTGCAGGGCACAGGCGGCGTTGGCGTGGCCGACCAGAAAACCATGCCCGGGACGACATGCACGGATTGTCACATGCACAGCAGCGATGTTGATGGCAGTTTGTCGCTGGATTTCCACGGCCACACTTGGGGCATCACGGTCACGGAGCCGGACGGCACGACCACCACCTCCTGCACCACTTGTCATTCCACCATGGATACGGCGGGGGCCAACACAACGATTGCTTCGTTCAAGGCCGATTTTCAAGCCCTGGACGCCACGGTGGAGGCGAACGTCACGCGCGCGGCGGCCGCGCTTCAAAGCAGCACGAACGCCACCTGGCTGGCCGCACTTCAAGAGGCCCAGCACAACATGACCTACGCCGAGTCCGACGAGAGCGGTGGTTTTCACAACCACACCTATCTGATGGCCTTGCTCAACGACGCCAACGCCAAGGCGCTCTCTGTGCCGCTCCTGAATGCCGACGTGCAGGGGGTAAACATCATTATTTCCTGGACTGGCGGCGGCACGTTGCAGTCGGCCCCCGCGGTTAGCGGTCCTTGGTCCGATGTGTCGGGCGCGACCAACCCCATGACCCTCGGCCCGTCGTCGCGGGGCCAGGAGCAGTTCTACCGGCTCAGGCCGTGAAAGGCCGAAGGCGGCGGGCGCTGTTGCTCTGACAAGGCGCCGGCCCGGGCGCCTTATTCAGTCCGCGGCAGGCTGATTTGTGCCGGCACTCCCGATAAAGGCCGGGGCGTTTGTCGGCGAGAGCGCCGCCTGGACTGGCGGTGGCAGGTTGGTGGCGTCGGCCAGCAAGAAGCTGACCTCCCACAACTCCTTGTCCGGCAAGGAGCGGGCGAAGCCAGGCATGCCGCTGAGCCGAATTCCATAAGCCGCCTTCCAATGGGTCTCGGCGGGTGTGTCATCGGTGACGCCCAGGCCGTGAAACACGCGGGGCGGCCTGGGAAACATGCCGGCCGCCTCCGCGCTTCGAGGCAAGTGGGGCCACCCATGGCAGATGGCGCAATGCTGCTTATAGACTCGGACCCCCTCAAGGAGGTTCTGGGCGGTGGGGCTGATGGGCGGGGCGGCCAGCTTCACTTCAGCCAACCGGGCGTGCAGCGCCTTGTGGGCCAGGTAGCGCTCGAAGGGCATGGGCGGCGCCGAAGTGGCCACCGGCGCATAGCCGCCAACAAAATAGACATAGGCCGCCGCGGGAACAATGAGCGCGCCGAGCACTAATCCGATGATGAAGTAGAGGAATCTCCTCGGTTTTGCGGCAGGCTGCGGCTGTGGTGATTGGGGTGATTGCGAATTCATCTCAGACTCTCCTCTCGAAGTTCATTGCGCGATTGCCGCTCCCCTGGCCATGCACCGACCCGGCTTCGGGGTGGCGCGGGCTATGCGCCTTCCGGAAGCCTGGCAGACTTTCACGTTCCATCCTCTTCACAAATGATCTACGAACCGCGTAATAGACAATCGTAATACGCTTTCCAGATGCTGTCAAGAAGATGACCTTAGCACGCCCTCGCGGGGCGCAAGAGTCCTGAAGTGCTGCTATTTGACATCTTTAGAATTGTGAATAATGGTAAGCGACTTCGGCAAACGTAGTGAGTTGTTTTGGCCTCCAATGAAAGCATTGATTCGAGAAGTTCTATTGAGCTTTTGGAAGGTGCATATCCTGCACCACGCGGGGGAAGCGCCGGTTCATGGGCAATGGATTGTGACGGAGCTGCGCCGGCACGGGTACGAAATCAGTCCGGGCACGTTATACCCCCTTCTCAGGCGAATGGAACGGCTGGGGTGGTTGCGGTGCAAGGTTGACCCAAATGGAGGGCGCCGGGCGCGCAAGGACTATCGCCTGACGGTCGAGGGCCGGAAGGTCCTGGGCCTGATTCGGAAGCAGATCGAGGAACTCTACAAGGAGGTCGTTCTCGGGGCGCATTCCAACCACGGGGGACGCCGGGCCTGAATCGGAAGAGCGATGCCGCAACGATACGACGCTCAGAGGGCCGGCGCTCAGCCGAAGGGGAGCCGATGAATTGTAAGATTAGATTATCGCAGAAACGAAGCACAAGCGTCGCCCTGACCGTAACGGCCGCCATGCTGGCGCTCGCCGCCCACGCCGACGACGCGCCATCGTCCACCAACGCGGCACCGGCAACGGCCTCGCCCGCCTCGCTGGCGCCGGACAATTCGGGATTCGACGACAAACTGACCGGCGGTTGGGACGGCGAGCGCCGGCGCTTGGAGGACAAGGGCCTCTCTCTCAACGGGCAATTGATTCTGGAAGGATTTCACAACTTCCAGGGCGGGCTGAAAACAGGAACCGAGGGCGCGTTGAGCTTCGACCTGAACCTGGCGCTGGACACGGAGAGGGCTTTGGGATGGAAAGGCGGCCAGTTTTATGCGGATTTGGAAGACCACGCCGGGCGGAATCCCACCGCGGATTTGACCGGTGACATCCAGGCTTTTGACAAACTCAACACCACCCCCTACCTGCAGGTTTACGAATTGTGGTATCAGCAGGACTTATTCAACGGCTGGCTGCGCCTGAAGCTGGGCAAGTGGGACGCCAACGATGATTTCAGCGTGATCGATAATGGACTGGCCTTCCTCAACGCGTCGGACATCGTCAGCCCGACCATCCTCGCCTTTCCCACGACTCCCGATCCGATGCCCGGGACCGCCGTTTATTTCACGCCCGCCAAATTCTGGTATGCCCGTTTCGCCGCCTTTTACGCCAACCGCTCGGATACCTTCGGGGACATCACCGGCCATCCGCAATCCATCCAGCCGACCGAACACGGGGCGCTGTTCCTCGGCGAGACGGGCTTGCGCTGGGACCACGCGCCGCTCTTGCGCAAAGATGGCAACCTGAAGTTCGGCGCCTGGGGCCACACCGGAACCTTCCCCCGTTTCGACGGAACCCAACAACGAGGCGCAAACGGCTGTTACGCCATTCTCGATCAAACGCTTTGGCAACCCAACGGCGAGCCGGAGCAAGGCCGGGGCGTGCGCGGCTTTATGGAAGCCGGGCAGACTCAGGCCAGCGTAAGTGCCATTGACTGGAATATTGCCGGCGGCTTTGCCTGGACCGGGCCGCTCGCCACGCGACCGAGCGACATTCTAGGCTTCAGCGCCAACTACGCGCATCTCAGTTCGCAGGCCGCGCTGCCGCACCCCTACGAACTGGCGCTGGAATGGTTTTATCAGTTGCCGCTCTGGAAGCGGGCAACGCTTCACCCGGACGTGCAGTTTATCGTCCATCCCGGCGGCCAATATCCCAACGCCGTGGTTGGGACCTTGGATCTGACAATCCAGTTCTAAATCGAAGCGCACAGCCTTGGTACAGTTGGGATGGAGTGATGGAGTGGTGGAGAACCCAATACCCCAATGCTCCAATCTCACATTTTGGCGATGAACTTGGGTCGGGCTCCCGCATGGACGAGGGGTTGACACTCGCCATCTTAACTTCGAAGATTAGGCCGTGAATCCCATGAAGAAGTTCCTTCAACCATCGGGCGCCAATGCTAACATCCTCATCCGTTTGGTCGTTGGCGGCGTGTTTCTGAACGAAGGCATCCTCAAATTCCTGTATCCGGTCGCACAGGCCTCGGGGCGATTCGCGAGGATCGGCATCCCGGATCCTAACTTCTTCGGCCCGTTCGTGGGCACGGTGGAAACCGTTTGCGGCGCGATGGTCATCCTCGGCCTCCTGACGCGACCGGCAGCAATGGCTCTGTTCATTAACATCTCCGCCGCCATCTTCACCACGAAAATCCCTGTCCTGCTGGGCCACGGTTTTTTCGGTTTCTCCCTGATGAAACTCCACCACTATGGTTTTCTGAGCATGGTGCATGAAGCGCGCACCGACTTTTCGATGTGGTTCGGTTTGCTGTTCCTGCTCATCACCGGTCCGGGGCGATGGTCTTTGGACGCTCTGATAATCCCCAAAAAGGTCCAAGGCGCCAAGTCCGCCTGAGCCGGGCCTTCGCCCTGGCTGCCGGATCAAATCCGGTGGCCGCGGGTGGGGGGGGGCCTGGCTTAAGTGGCATCCACCACATAGGCGAGGTTTTTGCAACAAAAGCAAAGACATTGCCAATTAAAGTGTAGTTGCCCTTGGCGATAGGCCTCATCCTGGCACGATGAACTGTCGAACTTTTGCGGTTCTGAGTCGGCCGACCTTCGCTTGGATGCCAATGGCCATGCCGTGCGTGGCGGTTCGAGCAGATGAGAGTGACCGTCGGGATGGCTCCGAAGACGAGTCCGGCCAATCCAGGGAGATAATGCAATGAAAGCAGCGTGCCTCGGCTTGCTGGTTGCGACGATTCTCGGTGGTTGCGTCACCTCGCCGGTGCCACCGTCCGCGGCCCGCGTCAAGCTGGAGTGCTCCGGTTCACGGCTCGTGCGCGTCGAGTCCCTGTGGTGGGAATGCGGAGCAGGTTGTGTGGGGGTTGCTGGCTGGGTCGCAAACCGGGTCCCGTATGTTAACACGACGAGCACGCCGCTGGTCGTGACACTCTTCGACGCCCAAGGGCATGTGCTTCGGAGGTTTGAGGGACGATGCGAGGCGTATTCCTGCCGCCATCGGATGAACATGCGGTCCAGATATTACGTCCGTGTCGATTCCTTGCCGCGCGCCACCGCGCGTCTCAAGGTCCAGGCCTTATACACGACGACACAATTCCTTGCGGATTGAGTTGAACCCCAGAATGAACAGAAGCAAACAGAGGCAACAGAGACAGAAGGAACTCTGTTGCCTCTGTTTGCTCCTGTTCAAATTCCCCGCAGTCATTTTTGACGCCGTGTATAGAGAGCCGGGAGAGCGTTGTAAACAGGTCAAGTTTTTAGGAGTACACGACTTTCACGAATCGACACGAATTCGTGGCAATTCGTGCAATTTGTCTCAGGCCGGGTCGGAGGCTCGCCTCGCTGGAGTCCTGGAATTCCAAAACAGGTTGCGGACGAGTCAAGTTTTGCCGCATCTACGGCCAAGGCGAAGCGGTGGGCGGCGCGCCCAGCGGCATTTCTCATTAGGCATTGCGCACTTGCCATTATTCATTGGCAATGCCAAATGCCCAATGCTTATTGCGCAATATTCAATGAGATGGGAAAAGTAGTCTGAGCGCTCGCTCGCTGGAAGAACAACGTCCTTGTGGCAAGAGCGCGAGAGTGCCACCAGCGATGCTATATGCTTGCGCAGGGCGAGGGGTTCTTTGCATTCTCTGGTTGAAGGCCGAAGCCCGGAACGATTCCAAAGGGCTGGCTCCGCTTGCCTCTGAGCGGCGAGAAATAACGGATTCTAAAGAACGTATGAAAGAGTATCGAGCTGCTGACATTCGCAACTTCGCCATCGTAGGTCATGCTTCATCGGGGAAAACCATGCTCAGCGAGGCCATGCTGGCATCGGTCGGCATCATTAACCGCATGGGCAGCATTGCCGGCGGTTCCACCGTTTCCGATTACCACGAGAACGAGCAGCAGCGCCAGATCTCGGTTTCGACCTCACTGATGCATTTTGAATGGCTGGACAAGAAGTTCAACGTGCTGGATTGTCCGGGTTACGCCGATTTCATCAGCGAGAGCCTGGGGGCGTTGCGGGTGAGCGATTTTGCGCTGGTGGTGGTGCATGCGAACCACGGGGTGGGCGTTGGAACCGATGCGGTCTGGAAAAACGCCACCAACTTTGGCATCCCCAAGGTGATGGTGGTCAACGCCCTCGACAAAGAGGAAACCAACTTTGACGCCACCCTGGCCCAGATTCGCGAGCACTTTGGGGGACGCGTTTTCCCGCTGACCGTGCCGGTCAATGCCGGGCCGGGATTCAACCAGGTGCTTGATGTCCTTCGCAGCGAGATCGTGACTTATGCGGGCGACCGCAGCGGCAAGTACACCGAGGCGCCGGCTTCCGGCGAACTCGCAGACCGGGTCAAGCAGCTCCACAGCCAGCTCATTGAATTCATCGCCGAGTCCGACGACGCCCTGATGGAGAAATTCTTTGCTGAAGGCAGCCTTTCCGAAGAGGAAATGCGCGCGGGCATCCATGCGGCCATCCAGAAGCAAGTCTTTACCCCGGTATTTTGCGCGTCCGCCGAGCAGAATATCGGCGTGGCCAGGCTGCTCGATTTTATCGCCAAATACGGCGCCTCGCCCGCCGACCGCCCCAGCGCCCAGGCCACCGACGCCGACGCCAAACCGGTCGAGGTCGCGCTGGCCGATCCAGATCCCGTGCTCTTCATCTTCAAGACCATGAGCGAGGCGCAATTCGGCGAATTGTCTTTCTTCAAAGTCTATTCCGGCGCCGTTAAGGTCGGAACTGAGCTTTACAACACCGACCGCCGGAGCACGGAAAAGATCGGCCAGATTTACGCCCTCAATGGGAAGACCCGCACCAGCATGCCCGCGCTCAACGCCGGCGATATCGGCGCCGTGGTCAAACTCAAGGATACCCAGACCGGCAACACGCTCGCCGGCGCCAAACGCCCGGTCATCCTGCCCAAGGTCGAATACCCGCACCCGAACATCCACGCCTCCCTCAAGACCAATGTCAAAGGCGAAGAGGAAAAGGTCGCCTCTGGCCTGGCCGCCCTGCACCATGAAGACCCGACCTTCCTTTACATGGTCGATGGCGAGTTGCGCCAGACCATTGTCTCCGCCCAGGGTGAACTGCACCTGGAAGTCATCGCCGACCGGCTCCGCAGCCGCTACAATGTCCATGTCGAACTGATGGAGCCGCGCGTGCGCTATCGTGAGACCATCAAGGGCCGGGGCGAATCCAAATACCGGCACAAGAAACAGACTGGGGGCGCGGGCCAATTCGCCGAAGTATGGATGCGCATCGAGCCCAAGCCGCGCGACACCGGGGTGGAGTTCACCCAATCCCTCAGCGGTCAGAACGTGGATCGCGTGTTTGTGCCCTCGGTTGAGAAGGGCGTCATGAGGGCGTGCGAGGAAGGGATCGTGGCCGGTTACAGGGTGGTCGATGTGAAGATTGACTTCTATGATGGCAAGATGCACCCGGTCGATTCGAAAGACATCGCCTTCCAAATCGCCGGATATTACGGATTCAAGGAGGCCTTCAGCGCCGCGCGCCCCTGCCTGCTCGAACCCATCAACCTGGTCGAGATTCGCATCCCCGAAGACTGCATGGGCAAGGTCATGGGCGACCTCTCCAGCCGCCGCGGTAAAATCCAGGGGATGGAGGTGGAAGGCGGTTTCCAGGTCATCAAGGCCCATGTCCCCTCCAAGGACCTCTACCGCTACTCCAGCAGCCTCCGCTCCCTCACTGGCGGGCGCGGCTTGCATTCCGAATCCTTCAGCCATTACGAAGAAATGCCTCGCGACGCGGAGCAAAAGGTGATCGAGGAGAGCAAGAAACATAGACAGCAACAACAGGCGGAGTGAGCAGTCAGGATCGTGGCGGCGCGAAAAGGACACAGCGGAAGCAGTCAAGGCGCGGAAAATCGGCATGACTTCCGCTTGCGGTGTCTGTTAGACTAAGAGACGATACTTCGCGACGGTTGCGTCGTCGTGTGAATGTCCATTAACTCAACGTATGAAAAATGTCGTCCTTGCGGAAACCGAACCGATGAACCGCGCCAATCCCATTTCCCGCCGGCGATTCCTGCGCCGCTCTTCCATTGTCCTGGGCGCCGCTCTTGCCGCCCCGACCATCATCCCTGCCTCCGCCCTCGGCGCCGACGGCGCAACGGCCCCCAGCGAACGCATCAATATGGGCTGCATCGGCGTGGGAGGGCAGGGCACGCGGGGGATGGCCGGCGGCATCTGGGTCCAGGCCAGCGGAGGGTTTCTGGGGCGCAAAGACATTCAGGTCAGGGCCGTTTGCGACGTGGACCGACGGCACCGCAACCATGCCCGCAACCTGGTCAATGCCCGATATGGCAACCACGACTGTGCCACTTACGATCGGTTTGAGGAGTTGCTGGCCCGGCCCGACATTGACGCGCTGCTTATTGCGACGGGGGAACGCTGGCACCCGTTGATTTCCATAGCGGCCGCGGAGGCGGGCAAGGACATTTACTGCGAGAAGCCGATGTCTCTGACAATCGCGGAGCCGCTGGCCTTGCGCTCGGTTGTCCGGCGGTGCGGTGTTATCTACCAGAACGGCACCCAGCAGCGCTCCAGCCATGCCTTCCGCTTCGCTTGCGAGTTGGTCCGCAACGGCTACATCGGCCAGGTCAAGGAAGTCGTGGTGGGCGTCGGCGGGCCGGTGGCATTCCAGGAATGCGATTTGCCGGCGCAACCGGCGCCGGGTTACCTGGATTACGATCGCTGGCTGGGCCAGGTCCCCTGGCGCCCCTACAACGCGGGCTTTGTCGGCGGCTGGATGGCCTATCGTGATTGTTCGGGGGGGGAAATGACCAACTGGGGCGCGCATCACTTCGACTGCGCGCAGTGGGGGCTGGGTATGGACAACAGCGGACCGGTGGAGATCATTCCGCCGGATGGCAAGGACCACACCGTCCTGACCTATCGCTATGCCGATGGCGTGATTATGACGCGCGACCCCGACCGCCTCCAGCGCGAGTCCGGGCAAGGCAACGGGCTGATGTTCGTCGGCACGGAAGGCAAGGTCGCCGTTTGGCGCTGGCAGTTCCGAACTTGGCCCGAGCACTTGGCCCGCCAGAAGATTGGTCCCGGCCAAATCCACCTCCATAAGGCCGATGACCATCACGCGGATTTCATCCATTCCATCCGCACGAGGGTGCGCCCGGGCGGGGACGTGGCCGTCGGCGCCCGTTCGATCACGGTCTGTCATTTGGGCAACCTCGCCTACGAGTTGGGCCGGGCCGTCCGCTGGAACCCGGAAACCGAGCAATTTGTCAACGACCCCGAAGCCCAACGGCTGATGTCCCGCCACATGCGCAGCCCCTGGCACCTGTAACCCTCACCAGGCCGCAACATCACAGCGTTCATGAAGACCTATCGTTTCGTTCCTCTCTTCCTCATTACCCTGTCAGCAGGTTTGGTCTGCGCCCCTCTCGCCCAAGCGGACAACCTCGCCGACCAACTCCAACAGCTCAAAACCTACGATTTCGGCCAGGACACCCACGTCATGAAAGCGGTGGAGGCCGAGGTCGAGGCGGCACGAGCCAACCCGGCGCAACGCCCTGAACTGGCCCGGCGCCTGGCCCAGTTCCTCACTACAGATGCCACCTACGCCGCCAAGCAGTTCGTCTGCCGGCAACTGGTCTTGATTGCCGATCAGCGGGAGGTCCCCTTCCTGGAGAAGCTCCTCACTGACGGTCACCTCGCCCACATGGCCCTCTACGCGATGATGCCCATCCCCGGTCCCGCCGCCACGCGGGCGCTGATCCAGGCCATCCACCGAACGACCGGCCTTGACCATATCGGCGTGATTACCGCTTTGGGCGAGCGGCACGACCCGGAGGCAGTCACTCCGCTCGCCGCGCTGCTGCGGGGCAAGGACGCCAATGCCGCCGAAGCGGCCGGCGCGGCCCTCGCTCGCATTGGCACTGTCTCGGCCGCTAATGCCCTGACGAGCGGGTGGCGCGAGGCCGACCCGCCCCGCAAGCGTGCGCTTGCCCGTGACTGCCTGGCATGCGCGGACCAGCTAGAAGCGGTGAACATGCGAACCGCGGCGGAGGACCTCTACGAGACGTTGTACAGCCAGGCCGCCGACCCGATTGTTCATGCCGGCGCCCTCCGGGGGCTGGCCTTGATGCGTGGGCATAACGGCTGGCCGCTGGCCATCGCCTCGCTTGGGCGCGGGGACCGGCCCACGCGACGCGCGGCGGCGGCGCTGCTCCTGGAACTGCCGGCGCCGGTGCCGGTTTCGCTTATTGAGGGAGAGCTATCCCACATCAGCCCGCCGGGGCAGGTCTATTTGCTCGGTGTGCTGACCGAACGCAACGCCAAGAGCGCGCTGCCCCTGGCCAACGAACTCGTTGTATCGAGGGAGCCGGCCGTCCGGCTGGCGGCGCTGGCCGCTCTTGGCCCGCTAGGCGAGGCCTCCAGCGTCAGCGTGCTGGAGCGCTACGCCGTCGAAGGCTCTCCCCAGGAACGGGCGACCGCGCGGGCTGGCCTGCGGCGGGTTAGCGGCGCCGGGGTCAACGAAGCGATGATGCAGGCCCTGGACGGCGCGACTACCGCGGAAAGGATCGAACTCGTCCGAGCGCTGGGCGACCGGGGGGCGCGCGAGGCGGTCGATAGCGTCCTGCCCATGGCTCAAGACGCGGAACCGGGCGTTCGCCAGGCGGCCTGGGAAGTCCTTGAGGAACTGAGCGGGCCGCGTGAACTGCCCAAACTGCTGGACCTGCTATTGGCGCTCAATCCCGGAGAACGCGATATCGGCGTGCAAACGGTTGCCTCTATAGCCCGCCAAGGCGCCACCGAAGAGGCTCGAACTGGAATTGTGTTGAGGCATTTGGCCATGGCCAGCAGCTCGGAAAACCGCGGGTCGCTGCTCCAGGTCTTGGGTTTAATCGGAGGACCGGCGGCGCTCAAGACCTTGCGTGGAGCATTGACCCAAGGGCCGGAAGAAACCCGTTTGACGGCGTTGCGCGTCTTGGCGGCCTGGCCCACTGATGCGCCGATGCAAGACTTGCTCAAAGCCGCCCGCCGGGCACGCGACACCCGAATGCGGACCATTGCCCTGCGCGGCTTTTTGAACCAACTCCGGCTTGATGTTTCACTTTCACCCGGCAAGGCTGCGGCGGATTACCGGGAGGCGATGGGATTGGCCGCCAATCACTCCGAGAAGGCGGCGGTGCTCTCCGGCGTGGCCGCGCTTCGAACCAAAGCCGCCCTTGACTTGGCCGCCTCAAAACTGGATGACCCTGAAGTGCGCCAGGAAGCGGCGGTCGCTTTGGTGCAGTTGGGGCGCGATTTGTGCGGCGCCTATCCAGGAGAGGTTCGCTTGCGCATGCGGCAGGTGCTGGCCCTGTCACCCAGCGAGGCCATCGGTGCCAGGGCCAAAGCGGTGCTCGATCAGCTTGGCAGCTTCGGCGATTACCTCGCCGCGTGGCAGGTCTCGCCGGCTTACTCCAAGCCCGGCGCCGGCGCTACCGCCCTGTTCGACATGGTCTTCCCGCCCGAACAACCGGGCAGGCCGGGGGTTCCCTGGGAGATCATGCCCGCCGGGACCAATCCTCAACAGCCCTGGCTGCTGGATTTGGAATCCACCCTCGGCGGCAACGACCGCGTCGCTTACCTGCGTACCGACCTGCATTCGGACCGAGACCAAACCCTCATGCTCGAATTGGGCAGTGACGACGGCATCAAGGTCTGGCTGGACGGACGGATCATTCTCGCCCATAACGTCATGCGCGCCATCGCCCCCGGCCAGGAAAAGGTCAGGATTGACCTGCGCAAAGGCTGGAACCCGCTCCTGCTCAAGGTCACCCAAAACAACATGGGCTGGGGCGCCTGCGCGCGCCTGCGCAACCTGGACGGCGCTCCCGCTCGAGGCGTGCGGGCGGCCGTGCAGCCGAGGAATGGCGCGTGACAGGGGGGGGAAAGAAATTACTGGAGTTCATGCGCAACTACCCTGTCCATCTCTGCCGCTTGAGGCATTGGCGTTGAGAGAACGATTGGAGCGTTGCGTGCTGCATTTGCTCTTTGGGTGACATTGGGGCCGTCCTGCTGCCGGCGCCAGAGGACGTTCCCCTCCAGATCGCACCACTCGGTGGTATGGTTGACCCGGCGCTGGCGTGCAAGGTGCTTGAGATAGAAGAGGGTGGGTTCGACGATGTGCTGGTTGTTCAGGAAGGGTTCGGTGTACTGGATGTCGCCGTATTTGGCATGGTCGATATGGTGCTGCTGGCCAACGTGGTCGTTCCAATCCACCCCCTCCGTCAGAAAGCCATAAGGCCCGTGATGATGTTTGGCGATATGGCCCGCAGGATGATGAAGCCGTCGAGCCGTTGTAGGCACTTCTGAAAAGCAAATGCGCGGATGGTATCATTGGTGAGGACGCGCGCCATCTGGTCAAAGGTCCGGAACGCCACGGAGTAGGCCACGTTCTCGTGGGCGTCGTAGGTGTCATGATTGATGCTGCC
>JAJYHY010000612.1 GCA_021784555.1 bacterium | reverse complement strand
CACGGCAGTGTTGAGCGTCAGTGCGCACACAACCAGGAGAAACAAGACGAGCCTTGATCCACTTCTTCGTTTCGTCAACATCGTTCAACCATCATAAATCAAAAACCGCAAACAGGCACAGAGCATTGAAGTCACCCACACATTGCGCCGGGCGACACCGCTGACCCATTTTGTGCTGGAGCACATGCACGGGGCGGCCAGCCGCGTTCCAGCGACGGCGACAGCCTTTCCGCATCGTTTCAATCACTTCAACCTTGGAGCCTTCTCGATCTGGGACAACGCGAAAGACGAAGATGCCAGCCGCAAGTGGGTGACAGGATTCTGGCAGGCCGTCAAACCCTATCTTTCCGGACGCGTTTACGTGAATTACCTGGGCCAGGAAGGTGCAGACCGGGTCCGTGAAGCGTATGGGCCTGTGTACGACCGGCTGGCAGCAGTGAAGAAGAAATACGACCCAACCAATTTCTTCCGGCTCAACCAGAACATTCCGCCGGCAACGTAGCGGGGTGGTAAATCACATCGATTAGTTCCTGGTGCAAGGGCGGGTCTTGCTCCCGCCCCCGTGTGGCCTGCTCGCAAACCGCGAACCCGTCTGGGAAAATCGGTTGGGCGCCTTTCGCCTCCTGCAAAATTGAGCTTGACCTGGCAAGTCACATTGGAATAGTGTGCACGGCGATGACGGTGACGGGAGCATCCGGCCATTTGCCCTCTTTCAGGAGCGAATGCTCGAAGGTGGTTGGCAGATTTTGGCCTGATACGGCCGGAAGTAGCTGACGGACTGGCAACCAACACCGCATCGATGAGGCTCATTTTTTCACTAGGTGCGCAATTGAGAGCGAAGGCCGATCAATGGTCGAGAAGAGCGTTTTTGATCGAATACAGGACTCGTTAGCGACGACTGGAGCAGGTCTGCTGCAAGACGTAAGGCTCCAGTATACTCACGAGTCTGGACACATTGGGGTGGCAGGGACCACAGGCTTGATAACGGGCGACGGCATTGCCATAGCTGAACAGCTCTTGAGAGAAACGATGGCTATGAACGGCTGGGGCACCATGGATGCCGACTCGCAGTGTGAGGCGCTTAAGCGGTCCTTCTATCTGGCGTGGCGGAAAGCACTTGGACTGAAGGGCGAGCCTGACGCAAGGCCATTTGGCAAAGGATGTTGCGGATTCGCCCGCGCTATGAGTGAGTTAGTTCCGGGCTTTCCACAGGAGGACGCTTTCGTCAATCGCCCCGAGGACCCGTCGAAGTAGGGTGGTGGATCAGAGTTTGCGCCTTGCAAACTCTGCGGCTCGTCAGCAGCGGGGGGACGGCGAACGCAAGCACTCCTTGGGCATCTCAGCGTAGACCCCCAGTTCTGTGTGATTATCCTTGACTTGCTTGACCACTTCGTCCCATAGAGATTTCATCTCCGTGAGGTCCCGAACGCTCGAATATTTTACGCCGGTGCATTTCGTCGCGTTAAGGACCCGCTTGAGCTTCTTCCGGGGGTCTAGCTGCGGTCGGGCGAAGCCTCGTGAACCAGCCTCGTAGGGCTGGCAGGGGAAGAATGAGTACATGTCATCTATCGGGTTATTAGGTGTGGCACCAAAATAGAGTCGGCATTTCTGCCCTTGGGCGCATTCCTTGGGTTTTCCAAGGTTATGGTACCAAGGAAGTACTGTGACTTCCGAATGCTCCCTAGGAATTTTTCCCTCCAGGTCTTTCGCGCTGCTGTGTTGAACCGGCGGGCAATTTCCCACCACGAAAAGCGTATCAAGCACAAACCCGCCATCTTTGCATGAGCCGAACAGAATAATCGATCCCGGCTTAAGGTGGCTCAGTTGCCTGAATGTGGGCTGCTTGCAAAAGCCGTACAGGAATTCCTCACCGAAAACGAAAGGATCGGTATTTTGTAGGCGCCTGTAAGGCTTCGGCACAACATAGCAGGGCTCGTGAATAAAGCGAGGTCCGTGGTCGGTTGGGCGCTCTATGCACTGGACCGAAGACTCCGCTTCCCACTCGCCCCAAAACAGTATCTCTTGCACTCCTCTGCTGCCATCGTATCGGCCAGGTCTCTTCAGGAATTTTCTCTTGTGGATGCCCCGGTTCCAACACTTCCAGCCCGGGCAGTCTTGCCCGTGCTCGCCGCCAGGATGGAGGAATTGGACAAAAAGTAGTTTCTCATCCATGGATATGCTCCTTGAGCCGTAAGGCCAATTCCACGCCACCGTCCTACTTCACGCTGGCTGGTCGAAGAATGGTTCGCCGGCTTTGCGGTATTTCCAGGCGGCTCGCTCGTCGAGTTCGATGCCGAGGCCAGGGCGGTCGGTGACTTCCACGTAGCCTTTTTCGATCAACGGTTTCTTGCGGTCCTTGATGAGTTCATCGAAGAAGGGTACGGATTCGGCGTGCCATTCGAGCGCCAGGAAGTTCGGCGTGGCGGCGCACAGATGGGCCGAGGCCATGGTGCCGATGGGGCTTGAGATGTTGTGCGGAGCCACGGCCACGTAATGCACTTCCGCCATGTCGGCGATGCGACGGCCTTCCAGCAATCCGCCAACTTTCTGGTAGTCGGGCGCCAGGATGTCCACCGCTTCGCGCTCCAGCAGTTCGCGGAAGTGGTGCCGCTGGTAGTGGTTTTCGCCCGTGGCAATGGGAGTTGAAGTTGCATCGGTCACACGGCGGATGGCGTCGTTGTTTTCAGGCGGAACGGGGTCTTCCAGCCACAGCAGGTCAAATTCCTCGCAGGCGCGAGCCAGCTTGATGGCATCATTCACGCCGTAGTTCCAGTGGCAATCGATGGCGAGGTCCACGTCCGGCCCCAGCGCCTTGCGCAGCGAGCCCACCAGCCCCGTCATCAGTTTGATCTCCTTGCGCGTCAGCGAGCGGTTGTAATCGTCCAGCGAATATTCACTGGGGACGTCCACGTCAAACTTCAGCGCTGTAAAGCCGCGCCGCTTCATGGCAACGGCGTGCCGGGCGTAATCCTGTGCGCGAATCTGGCGTGCCTCAGATTTTTGCCCGCCGTGATATTTGGGGCTGAGTTCCGTCTTCTCACGTTTCTTGCCGGGCTTCTGCGCCCAGCCGGGCGTGCGCGGCAGCAGCACGGGCGACAGGCTGGAAAGTCCTTTTCCCGCGTGGCAGTCG